>CAUQVG010000019.1:0-24821 GCA_963521685.1 uncultured Selenomonas sp. | reverse complement strand
ACTGCGTGCTCGCCTCCACGCCCGCCATGTTCATGGCAACCATCTTCGAGGACACCGCCGCAGACGGCTCCATCATGATCACGGCGAGCCACCTCCCGTACAACCGCAACGGGATGAAGTTTTTCACCGCAGCGGGCGGCGCAGACAAGGAGGACATCCGGAAGATCCTCGCCTATGCTGCGGAGGCCAAGGAGGCACACGGCACCCTCGACAACGTGATGAAATTCGACCTCATCGGCCGGTACAGCGCCCACCTCATCGATAAAATCCGCGCGGCGCTCGGCGGCGCGGAAAAACCGCTCGCAGGCATGCACATCGTCGTGGACGCGGGCAACGGAGCAGGGGGATTCTTCGCCGGACGCATCCTCACGCCGCTCGGCGCAGACACATCGGGCAGCCAGTTCCTCAACCCCGACGGACATTTCCCGAACCACGTCCCGAACCCTGAGGACCCGGCAGCGATGCAGGCGATCAAGGAAGCCGTCATCGAAAACGATGCCGACCTCGGTCTCATCTTCGACACCGACGTTGACCGCATGAGCGCCGTGCTCGCAGACGGCACGGATGTCAGCCGCAATGCGCTGATCGCCATGATGGCCGCCATCCTCGCGCCCGACTATCCAGGCTCTACGATTATCACGGACTCGGTGACCTCGGACGGACTGCATGACTTCCTGGAAAACGAACTGCATCTCAAGCATCTGCGCTACATGCGCGGCTACAAGAACGTCATCAACGAGTGCATCCGCCGCAACGAGGCGGGGGAGGTCTCTCCGCTGGCGATTGAGACCTCGGGCCACGGCGCACTCTCGGAGAACTACTACCTCGACGACGGCGCATACCTCGCGGTAAAGCTCATCATCGCGGCGGCAAAGGCGCGGGCCGAGGGCCGAACGCTCGCCGACCTCATCACAAATCTCCGCCATCCGGCCGAGGCGCGCGAGATCCGCATCAAGATCCTCGGGCAGGACGATACGAAGGCCTATGGGGAAAAAGTCCTCGCCGCATTCGAGGAGCGCGCAAAGGCGAAGGGCCTCACCATCGCCGCCCCGTCCTACGAGGGCGTGCGCATCATTATGGACGGCGGGTGGGCACTGCTCCGCATGTCTCTGCACGATCCGAACATGCCGCTGAACGTCGAGTCCGATGCCGCCGGCGGTGCAGATGCTATCGAGCGTACGGTAAAGGAACTGCTCGCAGGTTTTGACGCACTCGATCTCTCCGGACTGCACAGCTGAATTAGATTCATACAGGGCTTCCGCCATACAGGGGAAGCCCTTTTTAATATTTATTATATTATAGTATTCATTTCTCTAATTTTATGTTATAATACCTGCATTGAATTAAATGCAGAACGGGCGGAATGCTGCGCCGCCCGCTCTGCTGCTCCGCGGGAGGAACGCAGGGATATGATACCGTTTTTTCATCGGCTGTGGGACAGCCGTATTACACTTCTGTGCAGTGCCGTGATTGCCCTCATGGCAGGGCTGGCATGGACCTCTCTCTCGGACTCGCCGCATGACGGACTGCAGCCGGAGTATGCCTATATCGAGGGCAGCCCCACATACCGGGACATCATCGGATTCCATCCCGATCAGTTCGACTGGCAGCCGTACAACTATCCGGAGCCGCCGCCGATGCCAAGCGATGCCCAGACGGTCTGCCTCTCGTGGAAGATCCCGGAGGGGATTCCGCTCTCCGTCAACCATGTCCTCTTTACCACAACGAACCAGGATGCCTTTGTCTACCTCGATGACGAACTCATCTACATTCACGGCAGCTGGGACGATCTTACCGACTCACGGGGACGTTCCGTCCATTTCATCGATCTGGATCAGGATGTCGGCGGCAAACGCCTCACGGTCATGCTGCACTCGGGCTACCGCGCCTGGCTCGGGAGCATCGACTACTTCCTCATCGGCAGCGAGAAGACACTCATCCGCAAGAACAGCATGGCTGACGCGATCTACATCGCCAGCCTCTCGATCGCGCTCTCGCTCATTGTCTTCCTCATCATGGATCTCGTCTGGCGCGGCATGAACCGCCGGCGGTACATGCAGGTCTATCTCATCGGTTTTCTCCTGAGCTTCATCCTGTGGTCAACGGGGACGTCATCGTTCTTCTCGCGCCTCTTTGGATTCCCGGAGCTCTGGTGGGAGCTCCATTTCATCATGCTCTACATCATGCCGCTCGCCTTCGCCAAGATCACGCAGCTGGTCGCCGCGCCGAAGTTCGCGCAGCGCATCCGCAGCACGCTCGTCGTCTACATCCTCCTCTTCATCGTCGCAACGCTCAGCGAGCTCGCAGGACTCGACGGCTACATGAACCTGCTCTACATCTTCTATCCGATTCTCCTCTTGAGCTGCCTCGTGCTCATCGATGCGCTCCTGCGCTCGGACTGGAAGAAGTATCCGGCCTGCCGCTACGGCCTCATCGCGATGCTCTCGCTGACGGTCTTTGTCACGATCGATGCGCTGCACTGGGAGTACCACCTGCTCGCCTCGATGCTCTCGACGACCATCTTCTCTATCTACTCGACCATCCCGTTCGTGTTCTTCCTCATCCGCGAGCAGATGCTGCAGGATGCCAAACTCGCGCAGCAGAACGAGGCGCTCGCGCGTGAGCTCCAGGAGAGCCAGAACGAGGCGATGCGCGACTTCCTCACGGGCGCATACAACCGCCACCAGCTCGCGGACGGCGTCGCGAAGTTCTCCGCGCTGGCGAATACGCGCGACTTCAACTTCTCCTTTGCCATCTTCGACGTGGATCATTTCAAGACGATCAACGACACAAAGGGGCATCTCGCCGGCGATCAGATCCTCAGACAGATCGCCGATGCCGTCCGGGCAAAGACCGACCGCCGCCACATCTTCATCCGCTACGGCGGCGATGAGTTCGTCCTGCTCGCGCTTCATCACGATCTCGCACAGATGACCGCATTCTGCGAGGACCTCCGCAGCACTCTCGCAGCAGCCCTGGACGGTGTCACGCTGAGTTTCGGCGTGTCGGTCTGGCACGGCACGGGCGATCACATGACCGATCTGATGGACCGCGCCGACCGCGCGCTCTACCTCTCGAAGGAACGGGGGCGCAATACGGTCTCCAACGAGAGTGAGACCGCAGCGGGGGCAGGGGACTCCTGACGCAGATCCGCCCGCGCATCGGCATACAATAAGCTGGATCGGCGATCCTCGCTGATTCAGCCTTTTTCTTGATCGGGATTCGTATTCTTTTTCATCTTTACTATTGTTCTACATTCAATTGGTATGATATAATAAATTATGGAGACACAGTCATTGATCTTCCTCACGAATTGCTGCATCCGATCTTCGCTCGGAAGGGGGTGCTGAGCTATGAGAAAAATACTTTCTTTTCTGCGGAGCAACGTGCTCACTCTGCTCTGCGTATCGATGCTGATCACGGCGACAACGCTCGCCTGGCAGCTCCTCGCCACGCCTCTCGATCCGTACATACACGCAGAGTATGCCGTTGTAAAGGGGAACCCGGAGTACAGGGACATCATTAAGTTCCAGCCGGGCGAGCACGACTGGCAGGAGTACAACTACCCCGCGCCGCCGCCGATGCCGGCCGGCACAACCACGGTCTGCCTCTCCTGGCGGATCCCGCTGACGCCGCGCTTCCTCAATCACCACATCCTGTTTACCACAACAAATCAGAACGCCTATGTCTACGCCGACAGCGACCTCATCTACGTCCACGGCGACTGGAATGATCCCTACGGCTCGCGCGGGCGCACGTTCCACTACATACATCTCGATGAGACGCTCGCGGGCAAACGGCTGACGGTCATGCTCCACTCGGGCTATCCGAACTGGCTGGGCAGCATCGACTACTTCCTGCTCGGCACATCGGCCCTCTTCCTGCGCAATCTCGGTCTCGCAGATGCCATCTACATCTCGAGTCTCTCGGTTGCGCTCTCGCTGATCGTCTTTCTCATCATCGACCTCATCTGGCGCGGCACAAAGACCCGCCAGCGGCGCGTGCAGCTCTATCTCATCGGCTATCTCGCGAGCTTCATCCTGTGGACGAGCGGCAGTTCCTCGTTTTTCCCGCGCATCTACGGCATGCCTGAGGTCTGGTGGGAACTGCACCTCGCGATGCTCTACGTGATGCCGCTCTTCTTAGCCAAGATCACACAGGAGACCGTCTCCCCGCGCTACATCGGCCGGGTCAAGAAGACGATGCAGGTGTTCAGCATTCTCTTTGCCGCAGCGGTGGTCACCGAAATCGCGGGCCTGGACGGCTTCATGAACCTGCTCTACTTCTACTATCCGGTTCTCCTCATCGGCTGCCTGGTTCTCATCTATGCGCTCGCCCGCTCGAGCTGGCGGCACCATCCCGCATGCCGCTACGGCACATTCGCCATGAGCGCCATCGTCCTGTTCGGCGGCATCGATGCCCTGCACTGGACGTACCATCTGTTCTCGGAGATGCTCGCGATCACCGTCTTTTCGATCTATGCGGCAATCCCGTTCATCTTCCACGTCATCCGCATGCAGATGATACAGGACGCCGCGCTCGCGCAGCAGAACGAGGCGCTCATCCGCGAGCTTGAGATCTCGCAGAACGAGGCCCAGCGCGACTTCCTCACGGGCGCATACAACCGGCAGCAGCTCGGCAGCGGCTTTGCAAAATTCTCCGCGCTCGCCTATGACCGCGGCTTTAAATTCTCCTTTGCCATCTTCGACGTAGACCACTTCAAGACGGTCAACGACACGCGAGGGCACCTCGCCGGCGATGAGATCCTCAAGCAGATCGCCGACACCATCCACAAGGAGATCGACCGCAGGCATATCTTCATCCGGTACGGCGGCGATGAGTTCGTCCTCCTCGCCCTGCACTATGAGCTCGATGCGATGGTCGCCTTCTGCGAGCATCTGCGCGCCATCCTCGAGGACAGCCTCGACGGCGTGACGCTGAGCTTCGGCGTATCCACCTGGCACGGCAGGGACGACCGCCTGCGGGCGCTCATCGACCGTGCCGACCGCGCGCTCTACCTCTCGAAGCAGAAGGGACGCAACGCCGTCTCTGCCGAGAACGAGGAGGGCGCGGCATAGCGTCTGCGCCGCAGATTTTTCTCCGAGCGGGGGAACCCGCTCGCGGCATTGTGAAGAATTGATGCCGAACCAAAACAGCCCCCAACCACAACCCTATATACAGACCGAGCGCCGTTTCCGCAAAACGGCGCTCGGTCTGTTTTTTGCCAATCTTACCGTCCTGTGGTACAATGAGTGCGTTTCATCATATTCTCTGATCTTGCAAGGGGGAACAACATATGCACACAACGGATCACGGCCTGCGGGAGAACTTCTTCCGGTGGAACGGCCGCCTCAACCGCAAACGCTTCATCAAACGAACGCTCCTGCTCTGGGCAGCCGCCATCATCGTTGCCGTCGGCTTTCTCATCGCGCTCGTCGGCTTCTTCATCCAGACGGGCATAAATCCCGAACACATGGGGGCGGCGGAGCTGGCACGCCTCGAGTCCGGCGTAGACGGCACGATCGCCCTCATCATGTCGCCGATCATCATCTCCTGCTATATGTTGATGATACGTCGTCTGCACGATGTCGATCTATCGGGCTACTTTGTCCTGCTCAACTTCATCCCACTGGCGAACCTCGGTCTGTTCCTCTATCTCCTCGTGAAGAAGGGCACCCCCGCGGAGAACAGCTACGGCCCCGATCCGCTCGGCACACCCGTCCCCGCAGGTGCGGCCGAGAACGCCTATGCATCCGCCGACACCTCGGCGCCGGCGGACATTGCGCCGCCGGATGCGGACACACCGCAGGGAACAGGAGATCACTCATGATCCCGCCGCTTTTCTCCGGAACAGGCCGCCTCGGCCGGCGCGACTTCGCTCTGACCATCGGGGCGATCATGGGCGGCGCCTCGCTTATGTTCTCTGCGGGCCTCTCTCTCCTCCTGCCGCTTTCCTTCCTGCTGGCCTCCGCTTATTTCCGCGACATGAGGGAACCATTCTGGTTCCTCCTCATTCTGGGCTTTCTGCTCCTTCTCACGCTCATCACAGCCTCCCTGCCGCTCGCCGCCATCCCGGCGAGCATGCGCCGTCTGCACGACCTCGGACGCAGCGGCTGGCTCACCTTCCCGCTCCCCCTCCTGAGCCTCCTCAGCCTCATCTTTCCGGCCTTCTTCGTTGTCTTTCTGCTTGAGGCAATGGAGAGTGTAAAGGGCATCCCGACCCTCAGCCCGCTCTTTAACACGAACGCGGAGGAGATACAGCTCATCCTCAGAGGATTCTTCATCATCTACACCATTCTCGCCATCCTCACCGTTCTCATTGGAGGCATCTGTTCGGCATTTGTCTTTCTGAAAAAGGGAACCCCCGGGCCGAATGCGTACGGGGACCCTCCGGCGGAGGAGCCGCTGCCGTCCGTGCGAACGGCATTTCTCACGATGGAGGGAACGATTGACCGGCACACCTTTGTGGTGCGTACGCTGCTCGTCCTCGCTGCGGTCGGCATGACACTGCCGACCATTGTGCAGCTCACCCTCTATCCCGTGACGACACTGTTCCAGACCATCGGCCTCCTGCCGGTCGGTGCAGACTACTTTGTCCTCCTCATGGCATCCGTTCTCTATCCGCTCGCTGCGCTGCCGCTCGTCGTGCAGCGTCTGCACACGCTCGGCCGCAGAGGCATGGAGGCCGCATTCACATATGCTGCACTCATCCCCGTCATCCTCTCGTGCATTCCCATCGCAGACCTGCTCAGCGTGGCTGAGGTGGCTTCTGAGGATGAGATCGGAACACTCGTCCTCGCTGTCGGCAGCACCGCATCCGACAGCGCCTTCATCGCGCTCTGGACCGTCTGCGGGATCGCATCTCTCGTCAGCATTCTCCGCCTGCTCGCCGACGATGCGCCGCAGGCAGAAACGAATCCGTAGAAAGCGAGGCATATCCATGTTCTGTCCCAAATGCGATAAGTTCGTTCCGTCCTCGGCCAATGCCTGCCCGAACTGCGGCATCGAGATCATCACCGGATTCTCCCCGAACTACGGTGCAGGCTTCGACCTCGGCGACGATGATACCGAGAGCCGCAATGATGCTCCTCCGCGCCGGGTCATGGACTCTGATCTCTATGACGACGTGCCGGATACCGACAGCGAAGAAGCGGCGATGGAGCAGCCATCATCCGGCATTACGGGAAAGCTCAAGTCGCTCTTCGGCTTCGGCAAAGCCTGATCGGCGCTTCTTTGAAGCAAGCCCCATGCTTTTCCTTCCCCCCAGCGGAGAAGGGCACAAAAAAGGTCTTCTGTATGCTCATACAGAAGACCCTTTTTTATGAAATGGAGTTACTCCTCCGACAGATCCGGCCAGAACACCTCAGGGAACTCATCCCGGTGCACCGTCAGCTCGAAGCTGCCGGCCGCGTACGGTCCGAGCTCGTAGGGGTTGTAGAACACAACGAGATCGTTGTTGGCATCAAGCATCCAGTTGACAGACTCCTGCCAGTCCTCGTCTATATGGACCTGATCCAGCGCCTCGTCAATATCCTGTGCAAAGAGATCCTTCTCCCGCCCCGGATACTGCGTGCGGAACGCCTCGGCAAGCGCGGTCAGGAGGAGCTCACGCCCATTGACCACCTCGTCAATCGAGATCTTCTCTCCCGTCTCAGCGTTGATGTTCTCCGCGATCATCCCGTGGAGCGGATGTGCGCCGCCGGCGTAGTCCTCATGACGCAGGGCAAAGCTGACAACCGCATCGTCGACGCGTCCCCAGCGGTCGACTACCGTATAGTCATAGTAGGCAGAGGAGGGTCTGAGCTCGCGTGCCGTCTCCTCCATACTCTCTGCGGAGTTCTCCCACGCCTGCTTTTGCTCCATGTTCCAATTCCGGAGAGCACGCTTTAACGCGGGATAATCGCCTCCTTCCACCGTAATCTCGGGATAGCTTCCCCATGCAAGAATGCGCCCGTCTACGCGCAGGACACGCCGATGATCCTCCGTCCGCAGATCCAGCTCCACCCACGGAAAGAGGCGCGGCTGTGCACTCTCCGTATAGTTCTCCGAGAGTACCTGCATCTCTGCTGTCGATGCCTCCGCGTGCTCCTTTGCCGCGTACACAGCGGGAATCCCCCCCAGCACGAGCACCGCCATAAGACCTGCAATCAGCTTCCGTTTCACACGTCTCCACTCCTTTCAAATCCTTTGGAACTTAGAAAAGACCTCTCGTCATGAGAAGCCTTTGATGCGAAAAATGGTGCGATTGGCGCGAGTCGAACGCGCGACCCTCTGCTTAGGAGGCAGATGCTCTATCCATCTGAGCTACAACCGCATTGTATGGAGTGTATCAAATTTGTGTCGGATATGCAAGGGCTGATATAATCAGCTATATTCCAGTACATTATTATGTTATACTAAAAAAAACTTGAAAGGCTGAACATGATGGAAAATCTAAATCGACTTGTTCAAGAGCTCTGTAAACTGCCGAGTGAAACGCAATATGTTGAATTTAAGCACGATAACTACACCCCAAATATGATCGGCCAGGATATCAGTGCTCTTGCGAATAGTGCCGCTCTCCTCGAAAAGCGAAATGCCTATATGATATGGGGCGTCGATGATAAAACACATGACCTTATTGGTACCGAAAAAGATCTTCAAACGATCAAGAAGGGCGGTCAGGAGTTGGAAAACTGGCTGCGCTCTATGCTTTCTCCGAATGCAGATTTTGAATATCAGACAACAACTATTGCAGACAAATCCATTGGTGTACTGACCATCTCCGCTGCTTCAGCACAGACCGTCACCTTCCAAAAGGAAGACTATATCCGCATCGGCAGCTACACAAAAAAATTGCGGGATTATCCCGCAATCAAAGCAAAACTTTGGGACAAATTACGCAACGAAAACTTTGAAGCACGTTTTGCCCTAACGGATTTACCTCTTGCCACAGCCCTCCAAAAACTTGATATCTCAACCTATTTTGATCTGCTCAGCATCACACCGCCTGATGGTATCGAAAATACTGCGCATCCGCTGTTGGAGGATGGAATCCTCGTTAAACAAGACAATGGTCTATATGGCATCAGCAATTTAGCAGCCATCCTTTTCGCTAAGAATCTGGCTGACTTCCCAAAACTCTCACGCAAAGCGGTCCGTATTGTGCAATATCAGGGCAGCAACCGCATGGAAATGCAGCGGGATGAAGTTATGCGGAAGGGATATGCATCCGTATTTGAACAATTGATTACATACATTGAAGCCCTTCTTCCCTCCCGGGAGGTCATTAACGGTGCTCTGCGCCGCACAATCCGAACATATCCGACACTGGCCATTCGCGAGACCATCGGAAATGCACTGATCCATCAGGACTTCTCACTCACAGGGACAGGCCCGGTTATTGAAATCTTTGAAAATCGCATGGAGGTCACAAATCCGGGGACACTGCTTGTCGATCTCCTGCGTATTATTGATAATCCACCAAAATCACGAAACGAGCAGCTTGCATCTCTCATGCGCCGCATGAACCTCTGTGAGGAACTTGGCACAGGATGGGATAAAATTGTTCTAACTTCGGAGGCTGCACATTTGCCTGCCCCAAAAATTGAACTCTTTGAGGAAAATACCCGTGTGACACTCTATGCAGAAACCCCGTTTAATCAGCTCTCTGCCGAAGATCGTCTCTGGGCCTGTTACCTTCATGCCTGTATTCAACAAACACAGCATGAGCAGTTGACGAATCATTCTCTGCGCACGCGTTTTTCTCTGCCGGCTTCATCTGCCGCGAGCATCTCACGGCTCATCAAAGAGGCCATCCAAAAGAACCTGATCAAGCCCCTCGATCCGGACACTGCCCCACGTTATATGAAATATATTCCCATTTGGGCATGAATAACATCTCTCCACTCCGCAAGCATCATTTTAAGTTGCCGGCAACTTGCCGGCAACTTGCAGAATCCTGAACACAGCCACGTCTCACCGCCATTTTATCAGCAATATTGGCCTGCATATTCTACGATTTAACTTGCCGGCAACTTGCAGATTATACGGCAGGTCCCCCAAAAAAGATTCCATACAGCGCAAAAACGCCCGCAGGATTCTGCGGGCGTTTCGCTTTTGCATCCGAGATCTCTTAGGCGAGCTTCTCGGTGTCTACCGTCTGAACGGCGATGTCCTTGATGGAGACGGGATACGCCTCGCCTGCAACGATCGCCTTCTTATCGATGACGTTCTGCAGGCAGGCCGTGACCTCCGCGTTCGTGAGCCCGTCCTTCGGGTCCGCGAGGCTGAGCGTCAGTTCCTTGCCCGTCGAGAGTTTCAGCGTCATGCGCAGCTGTTTCTTCGTCGACATCGTTCCTTCCTCCTTTCTCCGTTACTTTGGCCGTGCGTTACTCCGCGAGGACCGCGGTGTCTGTGCGCGATACCTGGCTGAGACCGTGCTTCTGGAGATCTGCGAATCCCTTGCCGACCACGAGCGCATCTGCGTCTGTGAGTGCAGGCGCGATGCCGCCGATCGTGCGGTTCTTGTAGATCGTCTTGCCGTCGAGGCCGACCCCCGCGATGACCTTCAGCGTGAGCTTGCTCGCTGCATCTTTGCGTGCCATCCGGATCAACTCCTTTCCTTTATGATGTCCGTAAGCGGCTTACACAGGAGTACCTGCCGCAGGCAAGAAAAGGAGGAGGGGAGACTCAAAATTTTTTCTTTACATTCGAACATATTTTCCCTATAATGCATCTAGAAAGGAACAGGAGATCCAAATTGATGCATATTCGTGCCTGTACGCCTCGCCAGCGGCAGGCAGGAGACCAGAAAGGAGATCCGAAATGAATTGGACGAAAAGAGAAATGCTGATGCAGTGCCTGCCCGCGGCGGCGGACATCCTCGCACTCGTACCCATGAGCACGGCGGACGGCGGCAGCGATACCGTTGTCCACACGGCCGGGGGCGCCAGCCTTACTCTGCACGCCGCGACCGAATACGTCCTCTCCTGCCTCGCGGGCCGCGAGGACAAGGAGCTGCGGCTCATCCGCAGGAATGCCGCCCGCCAGCTTGCACGGCGGCGCAACATCATCCTCCCCATCCTGCACGGCTGCGTGCTCACCCCTGTCAAGGTACGGCCCGCAGATACAGGGCGCGGGACCCTCGGCTACATCAACATCGCGCGCGCTGCGCTCATCGTCGACACGCCGGCAGGAACGGATGTCGCCCTCCAGAGCGGCACCGTCATCCACACGCTCTGGCGCCCGCCTACCGTGCGGAAACT
Organism: uncultured Selenomonas sp.; assembly: GCA_963521685.1. GTDB lineage: Bacteria > Bacillota > Negativicutes > Selenomonadales > Selenomonadaceae > Centipeda. The sequence continues at coordinate 13,575 of CAUQVG010000019.1, read as the reverse complement.
CATCCGCGAAGCGCGTGCCGTGCACTATAAGCTCCTCCTCGATGTCCGGCGGCAGCTGCGCTCCGCCGAGGAGCTTGCCTAAGCGGAGCGTGCGCCGCACGCAGCCCAGGAACCTCTCTCAGCGCAGCGCAGAATTCGCATACGAGGAATCGCTGATAAAAAAGCCGGTCAGATTGGCATAGATTTTTCATCCGAACGAGCAGGCAAAGAGGACGTATCGTAAGGCCTATGCAGAGAATTTGCTGAAAAAATGCGCTGCGATGGCGGTGCTGAATTTATCAGTGCTTCCCCGGGGCTTGCATTTCTCCTCCGTTCGTTGTATCATATCGATATAGAACAACGGAGGATACAATATGCAGATCTCAAGCCGCTTTACCATCGCCATCCATATCCTCATCTGTGTCGACCTCTATGGTGCGGACGCACCTGCGACCAGTGAGTCGCTCGCCGGGAGCATCGGCGTGCATCCCGTCGTCATCCGCCGCATCCTCGGGCAGCTCCGCCGCGCAGGGCTCATCACCGTGGCGCGCGGACGCGAAGGCGGGGCGCATATCACGCGTCCGCTGGGGGAGATCACGCTCGCCGACATCTTCCGCGCGGTGGAGAGCATCGGAGAAGACAAGCTCTTCAGCTTCCACGAGAAGCCAAATCCCGCCTGTCCCGTCGGCCGCAACATCCACAATGTGCTCGACGGCCATCTCGCAGAAATCCAGCGCGCGATGGAACGGTCAATGGAGCAGACCACACTCGCCGACGTGATCGCAGAGACGCGCGAGCGGGTAGGGGAAGAAGCATAGAGAACCTCGATCGGACAATCACCCAGGGAGTACACTCCATTCGGCGCAGTTTTTTGTCCTGTCGCGGAGGTCGGCCGCACGGCATCGAAGGGATGAGGCGGAGGACCGGCAACACAGGGCGAAAAAGATGCCTCGAATGAAAAGGAGTTTGCTGCATGAAGTGGGTCAGCCATGTCGTTCTCACCGGCACCGTCGCCTACGCCGTCACGTCGGACCCGCTTCCGGCTGCCGCTGCATGCATCGGCGCCATCTTCCCGGACAAGGTCGAGGGAACGCCCGGCAGCGTCGGCTGGAACACCTGGCGCAGCCGCCATCGCGGCTGGTCGCACTGGCCCATGCTCTATCTCGCCCTGCTCGGCGCACTCACGCATGCAGGCGCGTACTTCTTCTACGACGCAGCGTTCTTCTCCGCCCTCATCTGGCTGCTCCTCGGCGCACTTCTCCACATTGCAGAGGACGCCGTCTGCGGGAAGGTCCCGTGCCTTTTCCCCACGCAGAAGATCGGCATCCGCCTATTCACGGTCGGATCGTTCCAAGAATATCTATTTGTTTTACTTTGCATTGTCATTGTATATGCAATACAATTTATTTTGCGCAAATAAAAAGCCTCCTACATTGGCAGGGGGCTTTTGGTATAGATGCAGGGACTGGTGCTGTGTTTCGCACCGGTCCTTTTCGTATGTCTCAGTAATTCGCCGCCTCGTAGATTGCAGCGGCATCCGCACACGTGAGCGGGCGGAAGCTGCCGAGGCGGATCGTATCGTTCGCGGTCGCAGCACGCGCAAGGTCCTCGATCGTTCCCTTGTCCAGGACGCCGAAACCGAGCCCCGCAATGCTTGTCGGCATCTCGATGGAGGTGAAGAACTCCTCCATGCAGCGAATGCCCGCCCGTGCGCGCTCCTCGTTCGTCCCCGCATCCACGCCGAAGATGGCCGCGGCGAACTGGGCAAAGCGCGCCGCATCATGCTGATAGACGTGGCGCGCCCAGGATCCCCAGAGCGCCGTGAGCGTCCGTCCGTGCGTCGCGTCAAAGCGCGCCGAGAGCTCATGGCCGAGCTTGTGCACGCTGAAGTCCTTCATCCGCCCGAGCTCGGTGAAGCCGCTGTGCGATACGCTGCCGCACCACATGAGCTCGCTCATCGCGTCGTAGTCCTTGCGGCTGATCAGCAGGCGCTTTGCGGACTCCATCACCGTACGGATCAGCTCCTCTGCGACACGGTCCGTGAAGCGGTTCTCCTCTTTCACCGATGTGAAGTACCGCTCCATCGTGTGCATCATGATATCCGCCGCGCCCGCGGCAATCTGCTCGCGCGGGAGGGTGAAGGCAAGCTCCGGGTTCATAAAGGCGAATGCCGCACGGTTCAGCGGGGTGTTCAGCCCGATCTTGCGTCCCGTATCCTCGTCGGTAAGCACCGCCGAGTCGCTCGTCTCGCTGCCCGCCGCCGGGATGGTCAGCACGGAGGCAAACGGCGTCGTCTGCGTGATCTCCTCCTTGTGCGTCCAGATGTCCCAGATATCGAGGGAGGGGTTTGCGATGCCGTGCGCTGCCGCCTTTGCCGAGTCAATGACACTGCCGCCGCCGACGGCAAGGACGAAGTTCACGTTCGCCGCAATGCCCTCGCGGATTGCCTCGCGAACAAACGCTACGCGCGGATTCGGACGGATTCCTCCCATAACGAGGAAGGCGAGACCGTGCGAGGTCAGGTTCTTCTCGATGCGCGAGAGCAGACCCGACGCAGTGACGCTGCCGCCGCCGTAGAGAACCAGCACGCGGCTCGCGCCGAACGCGCGCAGTTTCTCCCCAACCGCCTCCTCTGCACCGCGTCCGAACACAATCTCCGTGGGGCAGTGATAGGTAAAGCTTTGCATTGGAATACTCCTCCATATTGCTTCATTTTTGTTCTGTCTATTATATCAAAAAAATCCGAAAAATAACAGAAGGATTCCAATCGTCTAAGAACGCCAAAAAGAAGAAGCTGCCGTGCGTCATTCAGACAGCGCACGGCAGCTTCGTTGCTGTGTTCCTATTCCTCTGCGGTAAAGTTGACGGGAACCGCAGTGAGATCGGTCTCCAGACGGCGGCAGGTGACGCCCGCCGAGGCGAGCATGCGCTTGGACGCCTTCGTGCTGTCCGTCGCCGCATACTTGTCCGAGAGGTAGACCACCTCGCGGATGCCGCTCTGGATGATCGCCTTGCAGCACTCGTTGCAGGGGAAGAGCGAGACGTAGATGCGGCAGCCCTTGAGCGACGTGCTCGCGTTGAGGATCGCATTCAGCTCCGCATGCACAACATAGGGGTATTTCTGATCGGCGAACTCGCCCGTCCGCCCCCACGGATACTCGCTGTCGTCGCAGCCGTTCGGCATGCCGTTGTAGCCGACGCCGACGATGTGCTTGTCCTCGTTCACAATGCACGCACCGACCTGCGTGTGCGGGTCCTTGCTGCGATAGGCAGAGAAGATCGCTACGCCCATAAAGTATTCGTCCCAAGAGATGATCATTTGCTTCCTCTCCTTGCAAAATATATGTTCATTTGCTGCCCCGGAAAAAGACGCTGCCAGCAGCGGCAGACGTCAGATCTCGCCCCGAAAAGGGGTGTCCTTACAGGAATGCATTTTACCATTCCTCATGGTATATAGCATGCTTATTATATCAGTCCGGCGGCAAAAGAGAAACCCCGCCTTGCGTCCAACAATAGGCGGGGAGATATTCTGCTTCAAATAAAGGGGCGGCCGCTTATCGGCAGCGCCCTTTTCTGTGCCTATTTTACTGCGCCTGTGCGCCTTCGTCAAGTCTTACGCACATCCCCGGCGCAATCCCGCGGCTCATGACAGAAAGTATAGTTTTATTAGTTTCTACTTTTTAATTGACAAAGAAAAATATCTCCATTATAATAACGCCGATAAAATAAGAATTACATAAATAAGACAGGTGCCCGCAAGGGCTTAATAGGGAATTCGGTCCAACGCCGAAGCGGTCCCGCCACTGTAAGGAAGAGCAGAGCTGCACGGAGCAATCCGGTACGGTCACTGAGGCAGAGTCCTTGGGAAGACGCAGCCGCGCGAGGATTCCGAGCCAGGAGAACTGCCTGTCTTGTGCGCCCCGTAAATCCACGAGTGATGGGGAGGGGAGCCGGCACCGTGCTTTGAGGTGCGGCGGCTTTCTTTGTGTGAAAAGCCGCTTTTTTGTTTGCGATTCATAAAATAACATTGCAGTCCGTTTCGTGCGGGAAAAGAACGGGCGGCAATGCCGAAGCCAAGGAGGAACCTATTTTGAAAAGACACCAGCTCGCGTACGCCATTCTCATCGGACTTATGTCCATCGGCGGACAGAGTACCGTCCATGCAGGACATGATGAGAATCTCCAGTCCTACACGATTGACAACATTATCGTCGAGGCAGAACGTACGATCAATCAGTTCGGCGACACGATGACGGAACAGTCCTACTACCGTACGGGCGGCGATGTGAAGGTCATCACGCGCGAGGAGATCGAGAAGCGCCACTATATGGATCTCACGGAGGCAATCAAGCGCATCCCGGGCGTGACATTCCAGAACCCCGGTTACCGCGGCGGCGAGTATGGCTATCAGTTCTACAACAACGGCGTGCTCATCAACGGAGACTCGCGTGTCGTCATCCTCATCGACGGGCGCCGCGTGGACAACGTGACGAGTACGCGCATCGGCGGCAACAGCAAAAGCGGAAGCAAGTCAACGGGCGTCAATATCGACCAGCTGATCGGCATCGAGAGCGTGGACAAGATTGAGGTCATCAAGGGTCCCGGTGCATCTGCCTACGGCCCGGACGCAACGGGCGGCGTCATCAACATCATCACGCGCAAAGGCGGTGTGAAACAAACAGGTACGCTCGACCTCTCCACCGGTTCGTGGCATCGACATAATGGTTCCCTCACCTTATCGGGCAGCCTCGCAGACGACCCATCATTTCATTATTTCGCAACAGTCACGCGCAATATGAGCGGCGATACCGCGTACGTTGACGGTGAGACGGGCAGGACAGGCACGCTCGGCGGCTCGCGTTGGAAGGAAGATGCGGTCAACATCCGTCTCGACAAGGATCTCGGCAAAGAGCAGAGCATCAAGCTCTGGTACAACTACAAGGCGGGCAGGGACGGCTATCCGATCTCGACACCCCGGCTCAAATATTGGAATCAGGATGACTGGGAACGTATTATTTTTGCGGCTGCCGTCGGACAGGTCGGCCCGGGCAACGTTCTTATTCCCAACTCGCGGCTTGCCGGCGATACGAAAAACCCCGGATATGCGAACCTCTTTGCCCTCGACGGCGCTGTCTATAACTCCTTCAGCAAGTTTAAGCACAACGACTGGGAGCTCAAGTGGACATTCGACAAGGACAACGGCATGGAGAGCTTCCTGCGCATCTACGACCAAAACCATCGCTACGCCAACCGCGACTATTATCGCTGGGGTTATTGGGGCGGTCAGGGCATCAACAATCTTGCCGCAGCATATCAAACAGACTTCCCCGGAGGGGCAACACAGGCGCAGCTGAAACAGTGGATCCGTGACCATCTCGCCCCGTTCCCGGGCGGCGACCCGGCAAAACTGCAGGAATGGCTTGAGAAGACAGGCGGTACTGCGAAGGAGCCGACCAGCTGGCGCGAGGAGCGCAACCGCGGCTTCCAGGTGCAGTACGCACGGGCAATCGGCAAGAACGATATCATTGCGAGTCTTACCTATGACAAGGCAAAGAACTATGCAAAGAGCATTCAAAATGACGGCTCGATACGCGAGTCTCATACCTCGCGCGACTCGGTAATCGCCTATGTACAGGACAAGATCCACATCACGCCGAACTGGGATCTGACACCGGCACTGCGCTACTCCTACTACTCGGGCTATGAGTCCTCGACTGCCGGAGCCGCCGTGCAGGGCAAGGGAAAGGCGAGCTTCATCACGCCTGCACTCAATACAGAGTTCCTCTTTGACGACACACTCAGCATGTATTTCGGATGGACGAAGATCTACCGCCCGCTGCGCCAGGGAGACTACACCTCGGTAGATGGTGTATTCAATACGCCGCTGAAGGATGAGCGCGGCGATGTCTGGACGCTCGGCGTGCGCAAGGAGTTCTCGCAGTATACCTCCCTTGCCGTCCACTACGACTGGACGCGGATGAGCAATGCGATTGCAACTCTGCCGATCTGGGATAATGCAACAAGCAGTTTCAAGAGCACGGCAGTCAATGCAAAAGAGGAAAAAAAATCCTTTAACATCACATTCGACCACGCCTTTGATAAGCACGTGACGATGAGCGTATCCTATTCGCATATGCTGGATAAGTGGATGGCGAAACCCGGCTGGGTGCTTGACCCGAACTGGGGCTACCAGAGCGGCAGCGACCTCAATACCCAGATCAACCGCCTGCGTCCCGCGAATCACTACGCCCTCAACCTCTCCTATGAAAAGGGAAAGGTGTATACGGGGATGCTCATCAACTGGTATACGGGGAACAGCCGCACGGCGTTCACAGACCGCCAGTTCCTCGTCCTTGACTGGAATTTCAACTACAGCTTTACCCCGGATCTGACGGGATACATCACCGTCAATAATTTGACGAACGAGGCATACCAGACCTCCTACAATGCGTGGAACGGCATCGGCTCATCCGCCATGCCCGGCCGCAGTGTGATGATCGGTGCACGCTACACGTTCTAAGAGATGTGAGGGGCGCAAGACATTCTTCTAAAAGGATGCCTTGCGTCTCTTTCTTGTAGGAGTAAAGATGAAACTTCCATATATATTGCTCACTGTCCTTGCGCTCCTGCTCAGCGCGTGCAGTCCCATCGTTCGCGTGCATGAGAACGAACGGCGCCCTGCCCTGGCGGAGCAGGCGGACGCGGTGTATACGCCCGTTACGATTGAGAATATCAATGAGAAGGGCGACCCTGTCGCTGCGTTGTACGAACGCGCGCCACAGCGCGTGGTTGCTGTCTGGCAGAACTCGATCGAAACACTCCTCGCGCTCGGCGTGGGTGACCGCATCATTGCGGGCATGGGCGTGCCGGACGCGAAATACATCCGCCCGGAGTACCGCGCGGCATACGAGGCAATCCCCTATACGAGCCTCGAAAATCTGGATGTCGAGACGATTCTCATGATGCAGCCCGATCTCATCGTCGGCTGGTCGTCCACCTTCTCGCCAAAGGTACTGCGCTCCACGGAGTTCTGGGCGGGACGCGGCGTACATACCTACATCGCCCCGTCCTCTGCGCGCAAAACAAAACACAAAACCATTGCGCAGGAGTGCGAGGACATCCGGAATCTCGGACGGATCTTTGCGCGCACGGAGAGGGCAGAAGAGATCGTTGGAGAGATGACGCGCGAGATCGCTTTTGTCCGGGAGCACACTGCTCACCTGGAGAAACGTCCGCGCGCACTCGTCATCGAGTTCCTCGGCAAGGAGATCCGCTCCTACGGAGAGAGCACACTTGCGGGCGATATGCTCCGCGCGCTCGGTGCAGACCATCTGGCAGCGGACGGGATGAGCCTCGGCATGGAGGAGCTGATCGAGCTGAACCCGGATGCCCTCTTCCTCGTCGTCATCGAGGAAGACTATGGAAATGAAGATGCAATCCTCGCACGCCTCTATGAGAATCCTGCACTGCGCTCGCTCTCCTGTGTGCAGGAGCGCCGCATCTATACCCTGCCACTCTATGCCGTCTACAGCGCAGGCATTCGCACATACGACGGCATTACAATACTTGCACGTGGACTGTACCCCGAGATTTATGGAGTACCGTAAATGCAAGCCTCCCCCACCGCGGGCGGAGGAAGCTGATATAACAATGGAGAATAATCTATGCAAGCATTCTTTTCGCGAACGGGACTCGCGCTCCTCTGCGTCCTGCTCACCGCACTCCTCATCGCCGCGCTCTTTTGGGCGCTCTCGATCGGGACGGTCGATCTGCCGCCGGATGTGATCGCCGCTGCCATACTTGACCAGCTGACGGGCAATACCCCCATTGAAACGGCAGGCAAAGGTCCGGTACACGACATCGTATGGCTGCTGCGCCTGCCGCGGCTCCTGCTTGCCGCCATCATCGGCGCGGGTCTTGCCACCTGCGGCGTCATCATGCAGGCAATCGTTAAGAACCCGCTCGCTGACCCGTACATCCTCGGTATCTCCGCGGGCGCCTCCCTCGGGGCAACATCCGCCATTCTTCTCGGTATCGGCGCTGCACTCGGCGAGAATGCCGTTGGCATCTCTGCATTTTTGGGCGCACTCGCTGTTTCCATCGGCGTCCTCTTCATCGCAAATCTCGGCGGACGCGCAAATGCAATGAAGCTGCTGCTCGGCGGCATGGCCCTCAGTGCTGTATGCGGAGCATTCTCGAGCTTCATCGTCTATTTTGCGAACGACAAGGAGGGGATCCAGACCATCACGTACTGGATGATGGGCAGCCTCGCAGGAGCAAAGTGGGAACACATGGCGGTCATCGGCGGCATTGTCGCCGTCGCCGTCCTCTTTTTCTGGTCGCAAAGCCGCATCCTCAACCTCATGCTGCTCGGCGATGAGTCCGCCGTCACGCTCGGCACCGATCTGCACCCTTACCGACAGGGCTATCTTATTGTCAGCTCACTCGTCGTCGGTTTTGCCGTCTTTGCTGCAGGCATGATCGGCTTTGTCGGGCTGGTTGTCCCCCATGTCGTGCGCATGCTCGTCGGCACCGATCACAAGCGGCTCATTCCCGTGACCGCTCTGGTGGGGGCGATCTTTCTCGTCGTTGCCGACGGGCTCTGCCGCGTTCTCATTCCGCATACGGAGCTGCCGATCGGCATCCTCATCGCGCTCGTGGGCGCGCCCGCATTTATCTATCTCATGGTAAAGCGCACCTATGGATTCGGAGGGCAGTGATATGGAGATCCTGGCTGAGGCAGTAAAGCTATTCATCGGGGACAAGGAGATCCTCAAAGGGCTGGACGTTCATCTGAGACCGAAGGAATTTCTCGGCATCATCGGCCCGAACGGCAGCGGCAAGAGCACGTTTTTAAAATGTCTCTATCGCGTGCAGAAACCGACCGCGGGGAAAATCACGCTGAACGGACGCGCGCTGGATGAGCTGTCCTATCGAGAGTCTGCGCTGCAGCTCTCTGTGGTAGCGCAGCATAATTTCTACAGCTTCGACTTCAGCGTGATGGAAGTCGTGCTCATGGGGCGTTCTCCGCACAAACGTATCCTCGACCGCGATAATGCAAACGACTATGAGGTTGCACGGCATTCGCTGGGCACTGTCGGCATGGCAGACTATGCGGAGCGGAGTTTCTCCAGCCTGTCGGGTGGGGAGCAGCAGCGCGTGATCCTCGCGCGTGCGCTGACGCAGGAAGCGGAGTGCATGATCCTCGATGAGCCGACGAATCATCTGGACATCAAGTACCAACTGCAGATCATGGACATTGTAAAGGGCCTCGATCTCACCGTTGCTGCAGCGATCCATGACCTCAACATTGCTGCACTCTACTGCGACCGCTTGATTGCGATCAAAAACGGCACCGTCGCGGGTCTCGGCACACCCGCAGAACTCCTCACAGAGGAATTCATCCATACCCTCTATGAGGTTCATGCAAAGGTTGAAGCCACTGCAGACGGCCGTATCTACATCCGCTATCTGCCCCAGCATCACATAAACTAGTACAAACAAAAAAGCCCCAATCGGGGCTTTTTTCGTGCCATAAAACTGCAGACCTCCTGCATCCGGTGCATCAGCCGCTCACGCAACATCCGCGTGAATGACGCCGTCGACCTGGCGCAGCGTGTCGACGATGAAGGCAGGCTTTAGGCTCTCGCTGTTGTACACCTCGAAGTTCAGGTAGATGCGCCGCTCGCCGGGCGTCTCCGCCTCCTCCTCGTCCGTGCGTACCTTGACCCCGCGCGAGCGCAGGTGCAGGTCCTCGATGCAGGCGCTGATGCGCATGATCTGCCCCGGCCGGTCGACGGTGTAGATCGAAAGCGAGAGAATGCGGTCGTGGTCGACCCACATATCAAGCCGCGAGAGGTTCCAGAGGATGAGGAACACGACAGCCGTTGTCACGCCCGCCCCGAGGTAGAATCCTGCACCGGCCGCAAGACCGATGCCCGCGACGACCCAGAGCGTCGCTGCCGTCGTGAGCCCCGTGACCGTCAGGCCCTCCTTCATGATCGCGCCCGCACCGAGAAAACCGATACCGCTGACGACCTGCGCCGCGAGACGCGCGGGATCTGCGTTCGTCTTGCCCTCCACATTGTCATAGAGCGACTGCGAGAGCAGCATGATGAGGCAGGAGCCGAGCGCAACGAGCATATTCGTCCGGAGCCCCGCCAGTTTGTGCCGCATCTGCCGCTCGTAGCCGATGACCCCGCCCATCACGCAGGAGAGCACGAGCCGCAGACAAATTTCCCATTCTTGCATGTGCCGAATCCTTTCTTAAAATAAATACCATATATCGTATGAGTCGTTTTTCATAAGTTATCCCCAACTGTGCAGAACTCTGTGGATAAAATTGTTTAAAAATCCGAAAATCCCTTTATCCACACATCTTTACACAGTGTGTATAATTTTTCCGAACGATTTTCCGATTTCTGTGGATAATGTGGAAAACTCAGTGGATAACCCCATATATTGAATCAAATTTATTTTTTATTCCAGATTTCGTATGGAGGAGGGGCAGACTTGTCCACAAGGGCCGTGGATAATCCTTACTTTTCCTCCGCTGTCCACAGGGTATAGGGGTGCACAATCAGGGATGCGTTATAGTAGCGTTTGATCCCCGTTACCTCCCCACCTGCCCACACCGGCAGAACCACATCGTCATCCGCCGATGCGAGTTCCACCTCGGCGATGACAAGCCCCTCGTTCGCCCCGCGGAAGACATCGATCTCCCACAATCGGCCCGCGACGGTCTCGGTGTAGCGCGTCTTCTCGACCAGCGGGGCATCGCAGAGCGCGAGCATCTCACGCGCCTCAGCCGCGGGAATCTCATACTCATACTCCGCGCGGACAGCGCCATGATTTTCCCCCTTGATCGTCAGGAATCCTCTGCCGCCTGCGATGCGCACGCGCACCGTGCGCCGCGGGTCACGCGAGAGATATCCCTGCGCCATCTCCGTCCCCGCGCCCGACGGCCGAAAATCCGCGTTCACTGTGAATTTACGCTCGATTTCAACACCCATGAACTCCATTCCTCTCTGTATTCTTATGGGAATGCCTTGCATATTCCGCACGTTTGCTATATATTATTTGGTACTGAGCGGATGAGGACATTTCATACAGTATAATCCACCGGGCAGGGGAAACGCAACCGCGCCCCGCTGAATACACGCATCCGCATGCGGTAGGGAATATCCATATAAGGGAGGAAAGGACCGATCCCGCATTGACGAAACTGCCACCGAAGAGAAAAACAGAAAAGAAAAAAACCTGGCCCTATGTCGTGCTCGGCACGATTCTCATCTTTGTTCTTGCGGCCATCGCGGGCGCATTCTTCGCCCAGAGCAGTCTGCTCGACCACACGCCGACCGAACAAAAAGAGGAGCTCCTGACGGCCAAGGACAAGGCGACCATCATGATCATGGGCGTCGATCAGCGCGAGGGCGACATCGGCCGCAGCGACACACTCATGGTCGCGGCCATCGACCCGGCAAAAAAAGAGACCGCGCTGCTCTCCATCCCGCGCGATACGCGCGTCGCCATTCCGCGGAACGGCTATGACAAGATCAACGCCGCTTACGCCTACGGCGGAGAGAAGCTGACCCAGAAGACCGTCGAGGACCTCCTCGGCATCCGCATCGACCACTACATCATCATCGATACCCGCGCCTTTCAAAAGATCGTTGACGCCATCGGCGGCATCGACATCGACGTCGAAAAGCGCATGTACTACGAGGATCCGTGGGACGACGACGGCGGACTCATCATCGACCTGCGTCCGGGCCTCCAGCACATGGACGGCAAGACCGCCGTCACCTACGTCCGCTACCGTGACGAGGACGGCGACATCGGCCGCGTGAAGCGCCAGCAGAAATTCATGCGCGCCTGCGTCGATGCCGTCACCACACCCGCCATCCTGCCGCGTCTGCCGGGCATTATCTCGAGCGTCATCGACAGCGTCAAAACCGACCTCAGCGTCCGCCAGATGCTCGAGTTCGTCGGCACGCTCAAGGAGTCGCAGGCAAAGGGCCTGCGGACCGAGATGGTGCCCGGACGCCCGCTCTACATCGACGAAGTCAGCTACTGGATCCCCGACATGGCCCAGCTGCGCCGCTCGATGACGAGCATCCTCGGCATCACCCTCACACAGGCCGAGCGCAGCCGCATGGAGCGCGACATTCGCGCCTACGAGGAGTCCATCCCCGCCAACGCGACCGAGATCCCGGAGAGCGACACCTCCGTCGGACGCGCCGTCAGTGCCGAGGATGCGCAGGATGCCGACACGCGCAAAAAATCCTCCACGAAGACTGCGGACGAGGAGAAGTCAACCTCCACCGAACGCCGCAAGAAGGACGGGAAGGGAAGCACAAACGATACTAATGCGCGAACCCCGCGCCGCAGCGACACAAACGCCTCCTCCGACACAGGAAAGCGTCACGCCAGCACACGCAGCCCCGCCGCCTCCGACGCATCCGGCGGCAAAGACAGCGGTGCACCCACGCGCGGCGACGTCGGCAAGGGAGAGTAACCCGCTGCCGCGCAGCACATAACATTTGCGTTCTCACGATTCATATAGAGGGACGGCATCCCGTCCCGGGGAGAGCAGAGCGAACAACGGTGTTGTTCACAGCAGAAAGGAAGATGTATCATGGCAAGCAAATTTGATGAAGAGGCACTCGAGCTGCACAAGAGCCATCACGGCAAACTCGCAACGGTCCCGACCGTTCCCCTCGGCTCGCGCGACGACCTCAGCCGCGCCTACACGCCGGGCGTCGCAGCACCGTGCCTTGAGATCAAGGAAAAGCCCGAGACCATCTACGACTACACGACGAAGGGCAACATGGTCGCCGTCGTCACCAACGGCACCGCCGTCCTGGGCCTTGGCAACATCGGCGCAGGCGCAGGTCTGCCCGTCATGGAAGGCAAATCCATCCTCTTCAAGGGCTTTGCAGGCGTCGATTCCGTTCCCGTCTGCGTCGACAGCCCCAAGGTCGAGGACGTCGTCAAGGTCTGCCAGCTCATCGCTCCGACCTACGGCGGCATCAACCTCGAGGACATCAAGGCGCCCCAGTGCTTTGACATCGAAAACGAGCTGAAGAAAACCCTCGATATCCCCGTTTTCCACGATGACCAGCACGGCACGGCGATCGTCGTCGTCTCCGCCCTGCTCAACGCATACAAATACCTCGAGCGCGACCTCAAGACGGCGAAGATCATCATCAACGGCGCGGGCGCTGCGGGCCAGGCCATCGCACGCCTCCTCTTCGCCTACGGCGCAAAGACCGTCGTCCTCTGCGACACCACCGGCGCCATCTACGAGGGCCGTCCCGAGAACATGAACCCGTACAAGGACAGCATCGCCAAGGTCTCCAACCTCCAGAAGGAAAAGGGATCGCTCGCCGAGGTCGTCAAGGGCAAGGACATCTTCATCGGCGTCTCCGGTCCCGGCACGCTCACGCAGGACATGATCCGCACCATGAGCCCGGAGCCCGTCATCATGGCGATGGCGAACCCCGTCCCCGAGATCCTGCCGGACGAGGCAAAGGCAGCAGGCGCACGCATCGTCTGCACCGGCCGCTCCGACTTCCCGAACCAGGTCAACAACCT
>CAUQVG010000018.1:0-25337 GCA_963521685.1 uncultured Selenomonas sp. | reverse complement strand
TCACGCCGCTTGTCGCATCCCATTGATAGCTGTGCGCAAGATAGTTCGCGAGATCGGACGCCCCTTTGTAGCCATGCTGTTTCATGCCCTCGATGAACTTTGGATTCATCGCCTCCCCGCGGAAAAGACGCGCCGCCTCCTCCTCAACAGTCCGCACGACGATGCGCTGGCGATCACTCGAATCGCCCGTGTAGGAACGTGGAGCCTTGCCCGTCAGTGCCCGCACGGTTGCGATCATGCCGCCGTGGTAGGCGTTGTAGTCATCCGAGCTGAACATATGCGTCTCACGCGTATCCTCGTTCTTGACCGTGACATCGAGCCCCGCCATACGGCGCTGAAACACCTCGGGATCATAACCGCGTGCGAAGCCGTCACCGCCGTATGCGGTTCCCGAGAACCGCGTATAGACCGCCGCCAGATCGTCGAGCGTCTCCCATGCCTTCGACTCGAGGAGACTCGCAATGCCCGCACCATACGCACCCGGCGGGTCACCAAAGATGCGCACAGAGGCGCGTTCCCATGCACTCTCCCACGCCTCCCCCTGCTCCTCGAGCCAGGCGGTATCTGAGAGGACGTGCTTGCGCACATAGTTCTCCTCGTCGCTCTCATCGAGGTCGCGCACCATGCGCACCGCCTCATCGACCCAGCGTACAGCGTTCGGAACAGCATCGCGGAACAATCCGCTGATGCGTGCCGTCACATCGATACGAGGCCGCTGCAGCTCGGCGATGGGGATGATCTCGAGACCGCAGACACGCTGCGAGGGTCGCAGCCATATGGGACGAACACCCATGAGATAGAAGAGCTCTGCGATGCACTGCCCATGGCTCCGCATATTCGAGCCCGCCCAGAAGACAATCCCGACCGCCTCCGGATAGCGACCCTCGTCGCTGATATACTGCTCGATGAGGGCATCACCGAGCTGTTTTCCATACTCCCATGCAGCAGGCGTCGGCATACAGCGTGGGTCGAGACCGTAGAAATTCCGCCCCGTCGGGAGCACATCCACGCCGTTTGTCGTCGGTGCGCCTGCAGGGCTTGGCTCGATGTATCTTCCTGTGAGCGCGCGCAGCGTCTCCGTAATCTCCCCCTCTGTACGGCGCAGACGCGGCACCATATCCTCCGCGATCTCGTGCAGCGCATGAGAAAATGATGCGCGTTCCTCCGCAGAGGCAGCGGCGATACAGGGACGTGTCATTGCCTGCTCAACGGCCTCCGGAGCATAGTCATATTCAGCGAGGAAGGAGATGAGCGCGCGCATCTCTGCCTCGACCGCGTCCAACTTCCTGCCATAGGTCATGCCGTCCGCCGTCATGCGCTCGCTGTGCGTGAGGAGCTCCTCATAGTCATAGCCTGCCTGCGCGGCGAGCAGTCGAACGAGAGATTTCTCCCCGCCGTGCTCCATGCGCACGAGCGCACACAGGAAGTCGATCAGCACCTCTCCCTCTGGTGCACGCCCGAGAATATGCAGGCCCGTGCGGATCTGCATGTTCTTGATGTCGGTCACATAGTTGTGGAGGCGCGCCGTATAGTCGTCGAAGTCATCACCCTCATCAATCTCATCCTCAAAATGACAGGCGGCCGCCTTCTCACGAACGATATCCTGCACAGCCTCGATATTGTCCGGCTGCGTCGCGCGAAAGTGGACGTATTCATCGAGAGCCTGCTCGAGCTCTTCGAGCTCCTCGAATCCTCCTGCCAGCTGCATCGGCGGCGAGAGATGGCTGATGAGGCACGCCGCACCGCGGCGCTTCGCCTGAATCCCCTCCCCAACGATCGTGATCCAGTAGGGATAGATGTCCGGCAGATCGCCCAGCGACACATCCGGGTAGCAGGTATTGGACAGGCCGGTGCTCTTTCCCGGCAGCCACTCGAGCGATCCGTGCGTTCCGACGTGGATCACGGCATCCGCCTTCCAGATGTCACGCAGCCAGTGATAATACCCGATGTAGTGATGCGTCGGTGCAGCATCGGGCGAATGCAGGAGCTTCCCCGGATCCTCACCAAACCCGCGCGGCGGCTGCACCGTGATGAACAGATTCCCGTTCAGCGTCCCCGGAATAAGCAGTGTTCCATCATAGTTGAACACGTCGCCGGGCGCATCGCCCCAGTCCTTTATCAGCTGCGACCGCACCTGCGCGGGCAGCTCCGTGAAAAATGCGAGGTACTGCTCTGCCGTCAGCTGTCCGTCCGCAGACTTTGCCTGCGCCGCACTCATAAAGCGGCGGTCATTCGTCGCGTGATCCGTCAGCAGCTTCATAAACGCCTTGCTGCTCTCCGGAATCTCATCCATAAGATAGCCCGCCGTACGCATTGCCGTGAGCAGACGAAGCACGCTCTCCGGCGAATCAAGCCCCGCAGCGCTTCCAATGTTCGCATTCGTCGGCGGATAGTTATGGAAAACAATGGCAATCTTCTTCTCCGCGTTCGGCTTATGCCGCAGCGCCGCCCACTTGCGTGCCTTGCACGCGATCCGCTCCATGCGCTCATCGAGGGCTGCATAGCTGACCTCACCGCTTTCGTCGCGTACCTTCGCTGCGATCGGTACGGCATGGATCACACCGTCAAACTCCGGCATGGCAACGCTCATCGAGACCTCCATGGGGTCAAGTCCCGCCGGAGAGCGCTCCCACTCCTCCTTTTCTGCAAGCACCGTATACGCCTCGAGAATGGGCACGCCGAGTTCATAGAGGTCCTCAATGCGCGTGCCGCCTGCCTTGATGGAAAACTTCATCGTACTGATGATCACGTCGACAAAGGGCTCTCCATCCCTGCAGAAGTACTTGCGGATCGCATCCATCAGTGTCGGCGACTCTACGCGTTCGTCACGATAGGAATTGGAAAACACTGCGACCGCGTTCATCCCCTCCGCCTCGATTGCACGAACGAGCGCAGTATGGTAGGTGAAGTCCCCCGTAATCCATTCCGAACGGTAAAAGATCATGCCGACCGTCGGACGCCCTTCCTCGTAATGCGAGGCGAGATATCCCGCAATGTCCTCGGGATCCCCCGTCCAGTCCGGATGATAGACGCCGTTCCACGCGAGCGGACGCGGCGGCTCTGCTGTGCAGGCAAGCCCTCCGAACTCTCTGCCGAGCCAGTAAAAAAGATTGCGCATATTCTCCTCGCCGTCATAGCGAAAATATGCCCATGCCGTCTGAATCTGCTCCTCCGAGAACCCATATGTCACCTTATCATGATCGGCATTGTCCACGACGATCAGATGCGGCGTCCGAGTTCTCTGCAAATTGCGTGACGCCTTTTTCAAGAAGTCATTGTCGAGTCCTGTGCCCATCCAGAGGAAAAGATGAAGATCCGCATCTGCGCGCATCGCATTCCAATCGTCCATGCCGCTGACAGGGCACACACACACCTCGGGGTCCTCCATATAGGCAGTGCATCGGCGCGCAAGCACAGTGACGCGCAGAATGTTCGTATAGACTGCAATCCTCATATCTTCCCTCCTTCCGGCAGCTCCTCTGCCCTTGCACAAACAGAATCCACAAGAAATGCCGCGATTGCCTGCATATAGTCCTCTCCATCCTGCTGCGCCGCAGGCAGCGGAACATCTGCGCAGCGCGCCATCTCCACGAGAAAATGTGCCCCCATTGTACGTGTCTCCTCCTCCGTGAGGAGACCCCACAGGAATTCATCGTAGAGGTGTATATAGCTCACGCCGAGGGCAAAGACACCCGGCCGCGCTCCGATCTCATGAAGGATCTGCAGAAAACGCGGCTTGATGAGGTGCACGGTCTGTACCCGCTCCTCATAGTCGTGCCAGAGAGAATCTCCGGTAATACCGAAACGGCGCAGACGGCGCAGAAGATTGTGCTGACGCGCGGGGGTCAGCCCCGACTGCTTTCCAAGCGTCTCCTTGACCGCAGCCATGACGGACTGACCGATCAGCTCGCCGAGTTTGGAATGTTTGCCCGCCCCCTCGAAGCACAGCGGCGACTCCGTATTGGCAACGATGATCGTCTGATCGGTGCCCGAGCCCGTGGCAAGTCCGCAGGAGTAACGGCTCTCCGCCATGAGCTCCTGCAGCGCCGCTGTCTTTGCTTCTGTGCAGGTAACGAGCGCACGTGCGAGAATCCCCGGCGGAAGATCTGCGTCGATCACAAGGATGATGTTGATCGTTCCGCATTTCTTCGGAACGGTCTTGTAATACGATGCCGGATCGCCGACACGTCCTCCGTTGGTCTCCACACCTCCCGTTACAATGGAAGTCACTGTGAGTTCCTTGTAGCTGCGCGACTGTATGGAGACGTTCTCCATCTGTGCGGCAGTTCCCATCCCCGTCGTGCGGTCCGGATCCAGCCCGATCCTCTGCGCGACGATGCGCATGCTCTCCGCATAGGTTGAAGCGAGCTCCTCACAGGGCATGCCTGCCCCCTGCGTCATATCGCGGTTAAACACCGCTGTAAAGTCCTCATGGTATCCCCCGTTGTACAGCGATGTGCTGAGCACCTTGCGTGCACCGGAAAAGAACAGCGCAATACTCTTGTCGTATCGGTAGGCAACATCCCCCGTTGTCAGCTTGGCCAGTTCCACGATGTCTGATGACCTCCTGTGCAATCACATCTGCATGCTGCGGGATGCGCGGACAATCTCGAGCACCCCCTCGGCTGAGAGCTGTTCCAACGTATAATAACGCGCCTCCATGCGGCGGGCAATCTCCGGTGCAGCCCCAACCCGCGGCACGCCGCGCTCCGTATCAAGAACAAGCGTGAGCGCCTGCGTGCCTGCGATCTCTTCTGCTGCACGCAGGGCACGCTGTACGCCGTCATCTCCGTCCCGCGCCGTATTCGTTCGCCCGTCCGTAATCAGGACAAGCACCGTTTTCTCACTGCCTCTGCGTTCCAGTTCACGCAGCGTTTGCAGAGCGCAGGCGAGGCCCTCGGCAAGCGGCGTCCGTCCGCCCGTCGGCAGGTCGCGCAGCTGCTTTTCCGCCAGCTCCACACTGCGCGTCATCGGCAGGAGCGTCTCTGCACGATCCCGCCGAAAGGCAATCAGCCCCACACAGTCGCGCTTTTGATATGCCTCCTGCAGGAGGGCAAGGATTGCGCCCTTCACCATCCTCATGCGCTCGCGTGCACCCATCGAACCGCTCGCATCGACGAGAAAAAGGATATTTGCCGCCGAGCGTTTCGCACGCACCCAAACGTGCACATCCTCAGGACGGATCACAACCGTCTGCGTCCCCTGACGCGCGCGCTGATACGGGGCTGCCGCACGCAGCGTCGCAGAGAGTGCGAGATCGAGGCGGGCACCTGAGCGCGGCAGTTCCGTACGCAGGCAGCGTCCGTCCGCCGTATGCGTCTGAACAATGTCGCGCTTTCCGCTCTTTCCTCCCTGCGCACGCATCGTCATGGAGAGGAGCGAGAGTCGCGCCATGATGTTCTCAAGCGGTGCTGCGACACGATCGTCTCCATCTGCATGCGCTTCCTCCGGCGGAGACGAATCATCCTCCCCATCCTGAGGAGAATTCTGGGGTTCGTTCTCCGACGGGGATTCATGAGAAGCCTCCGCGCCTCCGTCATCCTGCGGAGGAGGTGATTCCTGCGGCGCATCCGGCATCTCATGACGCTCCTGCTCCGGTGCATTCCCATCATCGGGCGGCGGCTGCTGTTCCTCCTGCGGACGGCTCATCCGATGCACGAGCACAAATTCCGCAGCCGCCTCCACATCCGCAGGCATAACGAACGATCTTCCTGCAAGTGCTGCAATCGCACGCGCCGCCTCGACGAGATAAATCTCCGCATGGTTGCCGACACAACATGCGCGCGCAGCACAGGCAGCCGCAAAATGGAGAATGGCAGACGGGACCTCCACGCACGGCAGCAATGCGCGGGCACGGCTGATCATCGCCCCGAATGCTTCCTCCTGCGCAGCATAGGAGGCACGAAAGGATGCCGAATCACGCTCGTATGCGAGTACACGCGCGGCAATCTCGCTCCGCTGCGCCGCGTCCCCCTCCTCCTCCATCGTCACAAACATGCCGAAAGAATCCAGCAGAGCAGGGCGAAGCGTGCCCTCTGCGGGATCCATCGTGCCGACAGGCGTGTAGGAAACCTCCTCGGTGAACGACAGCCCGTCCCGCTCGAGGCGAAAAGAACCATCCTCTGCGCATTTCAAAACCGTAGACAGAATATCCTCACGCAGGAGGTTGACCTCGTCCATATAGAGAAAGGTATTGCGTGCACGATGCAGCAGGCCGTGCCGCAGGCGCCGCTCGCCTTTTTGCAGGGCCGTCTCCATGTCGATTGTGCCGAAGATCATATCCTCCGACGCTCCAAGCGGCAGTTCCGTAATTTTTCCAGCTGGTGTAAACGGTGCTGCCGCACGAACGAGAACGGATTTTGCCGTGCCCCGCGTGCCGGAGATCAGGAGGCCTCCCGCACGTGGGTTGATGAGCGCAATCGAAAGTGCGCGCCGTGCGTGCTCCTGCCCGACAACGGCAGTCAGCGGATAACGCGGAGTATCCAAGTTTTTTCCTCCGAAAAGTGGTTTATGCACTTTCTCCCAAGATCGCATCCACCGCACTCCAGTCGACCGCCCCCTCCTCGAAAGGACGGCGGCGCATACGGTGTGCGAGGACGAGACGGCTGACACGCTGCAGATCCTCTGCCGTCACCGCCATGCGTCCTGCAAGCGCTGCATGAGCAATGCCTGCCTTGATCAGCGTAATATCCGCACGGTGTCCATCGACGCCGAGCGTCAGCGAGATCTGAGCTGCATAGCCGAGGATTTCATCCGGCACCGCCACGTGGGCGACACGCGCATGCGCCGCAGTGATCTGTTCGCGCAGCTCCTGCTGGGCGCCTGCATAGGCCTCAGCAAAGGCATCGGGATCGCGCTCATAGGCAATCCTGCGGCGAATCACCTCAACGCGCGTCTCGGCTTCACATTCGCCTGCAACGGTCACGGAGAGCGCAAAACGATCGAGGAGCTGCGGGCGGATGTCCCCCTCCTCCGGATTCATCGTCCCAACGAGAACGAAGCGCGCCGGATGGGCATAGGAGATGCCCTCACGCTCCACAGTATTGACACCCATTGCCGCAGAGTCGAGCAGAATGTCGACGATATGATCCTCGAGCAGATTGATCTCATCTACATAGAGGATGTTGCGGTTCGCCGCCGCCAAAATGCCTGGCTCGAATTCCTTGCGCCCGTGCTGAATTGCTGCCTCCATATCGAGTGTTCCAACCACGCGGTCCTCCGTCGCACTGACGGGCAGTTCCACCACACGCATCGGAATTTCCTCTGCCGTGAGCTCTTCTCCGAATCCCCGCCTTGCACGGCAGGCATCACAGTACAGATCCGGCAGCGACGGGTCACAGTGACAGGCACAGCCGGTCACCGCCCGCAAATCCGGCAGGAGTGCTGCAGCAGCACGGACAGCAGTGGATTTTGCCGTCCCTTTCTCGCCCTTGATCAGCACACCGCCAAGCGACGGCATGACAACGCTAAGAAGGAGCGCCTTCTTCATCTCCTCCTGTCCGACAATGGCTGTAAACGGATAAACCGCTTTTGTTTTCATGTAGGTATCCCTTCGTATGTATGAATATCCGAGGCATGCACCGTCTGCATTGCTGCGCGCTTCAGTGCACATTCTGCAGCACATAAGGCGTCGCTGCCCATGCAGCGCGCCCAGCAGGCTCCGCCGCACGATGTAAAATCCCGACATGTCCGGCAGAATTCCATGCTGCTCTGCATCTCATGCGCGGTCTCTTCCTGCCGCCGGGCATCAATGCCATGCTCCACGTCGCCGAGCAGAAAGCGCGCATCGCCGACAAAGGAAGAGCAGGCATAGATCCGCCCCGCGGCATCCACATGAACCCCAGCTCCGTTCATCGCATGACAGTGAGAGAATCCGCCATCCGTTCGATGCGCAAGGCATCCAGCCTGCTCTGCCTGTGCGACGGCAATGTGCTGCCCGGTCAGTCGTTCAAGTTTCCTGCAAAGATCAAAGACACGCGTCATCGCATGTGCAACATCCTCCGGCCGTGCAGGAGCAACAGCCGCGCCGCGCCCCTGTCCGCGCAGGAGGTCAAACCCTACGCGGCGCACGTTGCCGAGATAGTATGCCATCTCTATGATGCCGGGGAGTTCCCCGACATTTTCCGCCGTAACAACACAGGTCAGACCGATCTCAATGCCGCGCTGTGCGAGGCGCTGAATCCCGGCGATCACGTCCGACGAGGTGCCGCGCCCATCGGGATGGCAGCGGAGCGCATCGTGAACAGAGGGCCTGCCGTCGAGGCTGACGCCGATGCCGATGCCCGCACCGTGCAGGAAGTCTGCCGCCTCATCCGTAATCAGTGTCCCATTCGTCTGAAGGTCCATGCGCGCCCGTATCCGATTGGTGCGGATATAGTCTGCAGTCCGGCGCAGCAGAGGAAGAGCCAGCAGCGGCTCACCGCCCGAGAACTGGAGGATGAACGGGGCTCCGCCCTTCGCTGCGAGGTCAATCGCACGGCGTGCCGTCTCCCACGTCATCGTTCTGCGGTCCTGACCGGATGCATAGCAGTAGCGGCACGCAAGATTGCAGTCTCCCGTGAGACTCAGCACCAACATCCGCAGCGGCATCACAGTCTCCTTTACTTCACATCTGCAAAGCGCTCGGGGTAGACCGCACGTGCGAGTTCATAGACGCACTCAATCGCGTTCTGCCCCGCGCTGTAACGATAGGTATCGGGCACGGTGTAGAGATGATTCTCCCGCACCGCTTTGACGTGCATAAACAGAGGATCATTGCGGAGCTTTTGGCGAAAGTCCTCCGTCTTTTCCCCCTCCGCACTCCATGTCGGTAGGAGGAATACATCCGGATCGAGCGCAACAATCTGCTCCATCGAGACGGGCGTATCCGCCGTCAGTCCGACGATCGCGGCGCCGTTGCGCAGAGACGCATGGCGGCACATATCGTCAAAGAGGCCGTCCTTCTGCCCGAATACGCCGCTGAACGCAAACGCGACAATGATCGGCCGCTCCGCCTCAGGGATGTCCCCGACGCGACGCTCGACATCAGCGAGACGGGCACGCTTTTCGGCAATGAGGGCCGCAGCGTTCTCCTCCTGCCCGATCAGCCTGCCGATCTCCTCGATGCGGGTAAAAATTCCCTCGATGCGCTTTGGCGTTCGTGAAGCATAGACCGTCAGCCCAAGGTCGCGCAGACTCTCCACGAGTTCCTTCGGCACTCCGTCCGTGGTAAAAACGAGATCCGGATGCAGTGCAAGCACACGCTCTGGGCTCCGGTCCTTTAGTTTTACGGGGACAGCCTTCGCCGCCTCCGTCATGGAGGAGAGTCCGGGATCATCCGCATATGCAGTGAGCGCTGCAATCTGCTCGGGCGGCGCAATGGCGAGCAGGATCTCATCCGTTGCGAGGCCAAGTGAGACGACACGCTGCGGCTTTTCCCGCAGGACGACCTCCACCCCCATTCCATCCGTTCCGCGATAAAACACAGATGGCTCTGCCGCATTCTGCTGCGCCCCCGCACAGCCAGAGAGAATACCGGCTGCAAGGAGGAGCAGCAAAAGCGTACAGAGCTGTAATTTAGGAAGCACTGATAAATTCAGCACCACTGCCTTGGCACATCTTTTCCGCCCTCTCTTTGTCGACAAATCCTCCACATAGCTCTTGCTATGCGTCCGGTTTGTCTCCTCGACAGGACGAAAAATCTGTACCGATCCAGTGGACTTCATTTTATCAGCGATTCCTTTAGAACGCATGTGTATAGGTCAGGCGGAAGTTGCGCCCGAGATCGAGGTTGCCGTAACGGTTGGAGTAGTTCTCACGGTTCAGCAGATTGTAGATGCCGAGTGAGAGCACATCGTCTTTGCCCGCCGTGTAGATCACGTTCATATTGAGCTGAATCTTATCGGGCACATCCTGCGCAGCTCCGAATCGTTGTGCAACATATTCACGATCACCGAGATATTTCAGATTCAGATTGCCCTGCCATTTTGCCATCTGATAGTCGAGACGGACAAGGCCTTCGAGGCGGCCGGCATCCTGCACCCATTTTTTCGCTCGTGTTGACGGATCCTGTACTTCGGGGTTGGATACAGAGCCGCCAAGCGTCAGGCTCCATGCATCATTAAAGCGCTTCGCGTACGCAAGCTCAACGCCCGTGTTGCGGAACTGTCCCGTATTGACCGCATAATGCGTATCTGTCCCTGCATCGTACCGCCAGCCGATTTTATTCTTCATATTCATATGATAGACGGCGGCTTTCCATGTATCATTTCCGCGGCGGATTTTAACGCCTGTCTCATACGTCCAACCGCTCTCGGGTTTCAGTCCGTTCGGATTGAAATTGGTATAGCGGAAGCTGTCATCCACAGTCGGCATCTGGAATGCCTTGCCGATGTTGATGTACCATGCTGTATTGCGATCAAATTTATATTCTGTCTGGAACTGCGGCACAAAGACTCGCTGATCCTCCTCAGGATCGTTGATAAATTCTCCGCGCAGACCAAGCGTAACGTTGAACTTCGGCGTAAACTGCTTGCTGTAAGACGCATAGAGGGAGTTCCCCGTACGTACCGCTGACCGTTTTTTCTCAGACAGATCAATTGCCTCGCGCTTATAGGAATACCCAAGCACCATGGAGTCTTTTCCAAACTTCCAATTCTTCTGTACATCGAAGATCTGACCGTCCATTATTGCGTTGCTGTCCTGTGGCCTGTGCGTGAGATTGTTGTATCCATCCACCTTGCGGTAGTTGTAGCCAAGGACCGCGTGAACTCCGTTCTCCTTGCCCTGATAAACGAGACTGACTGTATGGCGGAAGTCATTATAGCGGTAGTTATACTTCGCTCCCTCAGGGACAAGGGCTGTGCCGGCGCCGTTTTTCTTATAGCGAATCCCGCCGCGTGTAATGTCCCCCTCCATATAGTTGTAGTTGAAGGACAGTTCATCCGTCAGCTGTGCAATGATGCCCACGCGGCTCTTCTTTCCCTTGCCTACCCACCAATCGACATATGAAATCTTATTGATGCCAAATCCGTTGGAGTGCGGCAAATCCTTCGACCACTCGCGGCTCACATCAACAATGATTCGATCCCCCGCATAGGTTGCCTCGCTTTTTTTAAAATAATTTCCAACGGTCTGGCTGAGTTTGAATTCAGATTCCTGTGCTGTCGGTTTTTTCAAAATGATGTTCACAACGCCGCCCATCGCCTCAGCACCGTAAAGCGTTGACGCCGCGCCCTTAACAATCTCAATGCGCTCGACCATATTCGCCGGAATGTTTTCCGTGCTCGGATAGTTCTTGAGATTCATCGGCACACCGTTCACCATAACAAGCGTGCCGCGGTCATAGCCGCGCAGCGTAATACGCCCTGCCGCAAGGCCAAAATCCTGCCCCGCCTCGCCGTAAGATGTGCTCGTTGAGCCGATCTGCTGGTCGATGGCCTCATATACGTTGCGGTAGCCCGCCTTTTCGATTTCCTTCGCCGTGATGATTGTTGTTGTTGCAGGTGTATCAAGATCACGCTTCGCTCGGCGCTGTGCCGTCACAACCGTATCGCCGAGTGCGTGTGCATCCGTCTCCGCGGCCTGCTCTGCGGCATATGCCGTCCCGACAAAGCTCGCCCCGGCAAATGCCGCAAGCACTGCCAATGTCCACTTCTTCTCTCTCTTCATGATCCTTTGTCACCTTTCTTCTGCAGTGCTCTCCCCGCACTGCACATTATTTTGAAAACTTTACGTCATAACAGAAAACGAAAAGCCCCTTCCCGCAGCAGCAGAAAAGGGCCCATTCACACACAATCAAAGGATCTAAATCCCCATCCCTATCACTCGCAGGTCAAACGGCGATCGTCAATCAGGCAGTTCTCCTGGCTCCAGTTCATCGCGCGCCTGCGCCTTCCCAGGGATACCCCCAGTGACGTTCTCGGAAATGCGGCGGCATTTCCATGCAGGCTCACTCGCTGATACAGTGGCGTGACCGCTCCGGCTTTTTAGAAATCACTCTCTTTTACCGGATTTTCTATTAAACATTCGTACCTGATCCAATTGCTATAAAGTTTTTCAAAGACTTCGATAAAGATAACATCGAATGAGCTGCTTGTCAATATATTAAGTGAATATTTTCAGAGCATTTCTATTATATTAGAATTTTTATGATCTACTGTTCCAGCAGATAGAGATAGTCCCTATACCCCTCTTTCTCCATGTCCTCTTTCGGGATGAACCGCAGAGAGGCACTGTTGATACAATAGCGCAGTCCGCCGCTCTCCGCCGGACCATCATTGAACACATGCCCGAGATGGGCACCGCTGCCCGCTGCGGTAACCTCCGTACGGATCATACCATACGAACGGTCTTCATGCTCTGCGATCAATGCATCGTCGATCGGCCGGGAGAACGCCGGCCAGCCGCAGCCGGAGTCATACTTGTCCGCAGAGATGAAGAGCGGTTCCCCCGTGGTAATATCACAGTAGATGCCCTCACGAAATTCATGGTCATACTCGTTGAGGAAGGGGCGTTCGGTCGCCTTCTCCTGCGTGACAGCGTACTGCATCTCAGTCAGGCGTGCCTTGAGTTCAGCATCGGAGGGCTTTGCAAAGCTGCGTTTCGCCTGCGGCGCAGCATTCTGTGCGGCTGCACGCTTCTCCCGCATCTGCGCGATGAGGGCAGGCGAGATGTGGCAGTAACCGTTCGGGTTCTTCTCAAGATACTCCTGATGCTCCTCCTCCGCACGGTAGAAGTTCACAATCGGACCCGTCTCGATCGCAAGAGGCTTGCCGATCTGTTTCTGAAGGGCATCCAGCGATGCGCGGATCACTGCCGCATCCGGATTCTCACTACCGTCCGCGTGCGCCGCATAGTAGATGCCGGAGCGGTACTGAGGTCCGATGTCGTTGCCCTGGCGGTCCTTCGCTGTCGGATCAATGGAGTCATAAAAAGCGGTCAGAAGGCTGTCAAGATCTACAATGTGCGGATCGTAGACAATGTGCACCGTCTCTGCATGACCGCTCCCGCTGCACACCTCACGGTATGAGGGGTGCGATGTGCGGCCGTTTGCATAGCCGCTCTCTGCCGAAACAACGCCGTTTACGAGGCTCACATAAAGCTCTGTCCCCCAAAAGCAGCCGCCCGCAAGATAGATCTCCTTCTGCCCGTCTGTCGGCACGTTCTTCTGTACGATCTCATGCGGCATCTCCGCAGATGTCGCGGCAGGCGTGCCGCAGCCGCCGAGACAGGCGAGCAGTCCGAGGGCACAGATGCTGCGCAGGGATGATAGTTTCATGATGTTTCTCCTTTCCGAGGGTCTCAATACTACGCTTCGATCTCGCTCTCCGGCGGCAGCTGCCACTCGATTGGCGTCTCACCTGCCGCCGTGAGAAAGGAATTGACACGCGAGAATGGACGGCTGCCGAAGAAACCGCGATGCGCCGAGAGCGGGCTCGGATGCGGCGATTCGACAATGAGATGACGTGGATTCCTGATGAGGCTGCGCTTGCGCCGCGCAGGACTGCCCCAAAGGATAAAGGCAAGCGGCCGCTCGCGTGCGCCGAGCAGCTGAATGATATGATCGGTGAACCGCTCCCAGCCATGTCCCTGATGAGAGGCTGCCGCATGGGCGCGCACGGTAAGCACGGTGTTGAGGAGCAGCACGCCTTGCTGCGCCCAGGGGATGAGGCAGCCGTGTCCCGGCGGCGCGATCCCGAGATCGTCCTGCAGTTCCTTGTAAATGTTCAGCAGTGACGGCGGCGGTTCGATGCCGGCCTGCACGGAAAATGAGAGTCCATGCGCCTGACCGTCGCCGTGATAGGGATCCTGTCCAAGTATGACGACTTTTGTATCTGCAAAACTCGTGTAGTGAAGCGCATTGAAGATTGCAAACATATCCGGATAGATGCGCTTCGTGCGGTACTCTGCGATGAGGAATTGGCGCAGTTCCCGATAGTACGGCTGCGCCATCTCATCTGCAAGGAGTTCCTGCCAGTCATTTTTAAAAATTTCCTTTGCCATGCTAAACTCTCTCGTATGTTTCAAAAACACAGTCTTTTCCGGTGCAGCTTTCCGTCCGGACAAAGCCGTCCAGGGGCGGCAAAAAAACATCTGCCTCATATCTGCCGGGCAGTCGTGTCACATGAGCACGCCAGACATATGGCAGAAGGAGGTGATAACATTCCTCGCCGCCGATGACAAAGATCGGACGAGGTTCGTCAAATGCGAGGCGCCCGAGCAGCGTCCATAGTTCCGAAATCTCCTGCACAACATGAAATCCGTCTGCCCGTTCAAGCGTTCGCGACAGAACAATATTCTCCCGTCCCTCGAGTGGCCGCTGCTCCGGCAGGCTCTCCATTGTCCTCCGCCCCATGACAACGATTCCGCCCATCGTCTGTCTGCGGAAATACGCCATGTCCTCGGGGCAGCGGACGAGCAGCTGACCGCCGCGCCCGATTCCGCCCGCCGCGTCACAGGCGGCGATGAGGTTCAGCGGATACGGCACAGAGAGCTCCGGCGCACGCACAATGCCTGACGCATCCGCATGCTGCAGCCATGCAGATACCGCCCGCCCACGCACGATCAGACCAGGCGCAATCTCCGCAAGCGGGACAAGTACGAACGCGCGCTCCGTCAGATAGGGATGCGGCAAGGTCAGCACATCGTCCGAGGTCGTCACTCCATCAACGTACAGGAGGTCGAGATCGATCGTCCGCGCCCCCCAGTGTTCGCGCCGCACGCGGCCGAGCTCCCGCTCGATGCGCTGCATCTCCCCGAGCAGGGAGTACGGCGCACCGGCAAAGGAAACACACGCCGCAGCATTGAGAAAGGGCGGCTGATCGGTCTTTCCCCATGGCGGTGTTTCATAAAACGACGACACACGGTCGATTTGAACGAATGAAAGCTCTGCCAGAGCCCGCAGCGCCGCACGCATTGTCTCTCCGCGCGCGCCGAGATTTGCCCCGAGGCCGATATATGCCGTCTGTTTCACGGCGCTTTCCGCTCCCGCGTGATGCATACGCCGACATCCGAGAAGATGCCCGGAATCGGTGCCTCCGGTTTATGAACGGTGATGCTGGTCCCCCGAATCATCGGAAAAGAACTCAGCACCTGCTCTGCAATGTCCTCGGCAAGCGACTCAATCAGATTCTTCGGCGCGCCCTCAATCGTCCTGCGCACAATTTCATAGACCTCGGCATAGTTCACCGTTTCTGCAAGATCATCGTGCAGTCCTGCTGCGTGCAAATCGAGCAGCAGCTCCGCATCCACGACGAAGCGCTGGCGCATCTCTTTCTCGTGCGGCAGCACGCCGTGCGCTGCCGCAAAGGTCATGCCGCGCAGAAAAATCTTGTCCATATCATGCTCCCAATATCGCGTCCGTCATGCGGCACATACGTGCAATCGGCTTCACATCGTGCACGCGCACAATGGAGGCTCCGCGCGTGATGCCCAGGACACATGCTGCCCCCGTTGCCTCCATGCGTTCCTCGACCGGCAGATCAAGCGCCGCACCGATAAAACTCTTGCGGCTTGCCCCAAGGAGGATGGGATATTCCGTGCCGTCAAAGGAGATCAGCTCATCCATCCGCCGAAGGACATGCATATTCTGCTCCGCTGTCTTGCCGAAACCGATCCCGGGATCGAGGATGATGTTCTCCCGTGCAAGCCCGGCCTCATCGGCAAGTACAAGCGAACGCGCAAAGAACTCCCGCATCGATGCGATGATATCCTCGCTGTATGCCGTCCCGTTCTGGTTGTGCATCACAACAACGGGCACATCCGCCTCTGCCGCCGCGCGCGCCATCTCTCCCGGCTCCTCCGCATACTGCAGGCCCCAGATGTCATTCAGCAGATGCGCGCCCGCATAGAGCGCCGCACGCGCCGTCTCCGCCTTGAACGTATCGACAGAAACCGGTACGGGACACTCCGCCAGCACACTCTCGAGAAAGGGCATGAGCCGTTCGATCTCCTCGCGTGCGCCCATCGGAACGAATCCAGGGCGGCTGGACTCCGCACCGACATCGATGATGTCGGCGCCGTCCTGCACCATCTCCTCCATATGGCGGAGTGCACGGTCCCGTGTGTTCCACTTCCCGCCGTCCGAAAACGAGTCCGGCGTCACATTCAGAATGCCCATGACAAGCGTCCGCCCGCCGATCGTCAGTTCCTTTCCGTCACGGAATCGATATGTTCTCTGCACTGTCCCATTCTCCTAACATCTGCCATGCCTGAAGTTCCTTTGCTTTATCTTCACGGAAAATGCCCCGACATGCTGAGGTCGTTGTCCGTGTGCCGTGCGCGCGCTCCCCGCGCATCGTCATGCAAAGCTGGCGCGCATCGAGCACAACGAGCACGCCCTCGGCATCAAGCCCCCGTTCAATCTCGCGCGCAATATCCTCCGTCAGGCGCTCCTGCAGCTGCGGGCGGCGCGCCATGAGATCGACCAGCTGCGTGAAAATGCCAAAGCCCGCCACGCGTCCTGCGTGCGGGCGATAGACAATATGTGCCGTACCGAAAAAGGGAAGCAGATGATGCTCGCATACCGAATGGAACGGAATCGTCCGCACGGCAACGAGCCCGTCCGTCTCCTCCGTCATCGCATTCGTCCAGAGTTTCTGCGGATCAGAGCGCAGCCCTGAAAAGAGTTCCGCATAGAGTTCCGCGGCACGCGCGGGAGTATCCTTCATGCCCTGCGCCGTGAGATCAAGCCCGACCGCCGCCAGAAATTCGCGCATTGCGTGCTCTGCACGCGCGAGGTCAATCTCTGTCTGTGCATCCGCCATATTTACTACCTCACTCTGCTTTTTTCTTGGCCCATGCCGCAATCGCGGCAATATCCCGCGGTCCCGTCCGGCAGCATCCGCCAATGATGCGGGCACCTGCAGCGCGCCATCGGCGGGCTGCCGCGGCAAAATTCTCTGCTGCGCCGTGCCACGTCTTATCCGATGCGTCGTAACTCTCCCCGGAGTTCGGGTAGATGACAATCGGCTTCTCCGTCTCCCGGCGGATCGCGCGGATGAGTTCCTCAACATGCTGCGGTGCCGTGCAGTTCAGTCCGACCGCCGCAGCCTCCGGAACGCTGTCCAGCCAGCGCGCACACGCCGCAATCGGCGTGCCGTCGCTGATGTGTGCCGCATCGCGGCAGGAGAACGAAAACCACGCAGGGATTCGAATCTCCTTTTCGCGCAGCGCACGCACAACAGCGCGTGCCTCGACAAGACACGGCAGGGTCTCGCAGGCGAGCAGGTCGGGGTGCGCTGCAGCAAGAATCGCGAGACGCTCCGTATGAAACGCGGTCAGCGCATCCTCGTCGATGCCATAGTTTCCCCGATACTCGGACCCGTCAGCAAGATATGCCCCGTACGGGCCGACCGATGCCGCCACGAGCGGTGCACTTCCGCCTGCCCCGTACTCCGCAAGATACAGATCGCGTGCCTCCTGCGCCAGGTGCACGGACCTCTGCAGGAGTGCCGCGGCTTCCTCTGCGCTGAACCCACGTTTTTGAAATCCCTCCACGGTCGCCTGATAACTCGCACTCGTCACCACATCGGCACCGACGCGCAGATAGTCCAGGTGAACCTCGCGCACAAGATCGGGCCGCTCAAAGAGAGCCTTCGCCGACCAGAGAGCGTCATTCACCGAAAAGCCGCGCGCCTCGAGTTCCGTCGCAAACGCGCCGTCGAGCACAATCACGTCCCGCACGGCAAGACGCTCTTCAATGACGTTCAATCCGGTCCCTCCTCCATGTGCCTTTTGTCCCAGTGCGGTCATTTCGCCGGCGGCTCCTTTCCGAACCACTTGCGGTAGATCTCCGCGTATTTTCCGTTCTCCTTGATCGTCTTCAGCCCTGCATTGAGCTGGCCGAGCAGTTCCGCATTGCCCTTCTTGACTGCAATGCCGAGGTCCTCCTGGTTGATCTGCGCAGGCACAACCTTTGCAATGCCCTTGCCTTTGTTCTCAACATAGTACTCATCGACAGGCGTATCATTCACAACTGCATCAACACCGCCGTTGTAGAGATCGAGAAAGGCATCTGAGATCGTGCTGAACTCGTGCAAATCGGCATTTGGAATGCCGCGTGCAGCCTCTGCGCCCGTCGAACCGATCGTCACGCCGACACGCAGGCCCTTCAGGTCATCAAAGCTGTTGATGCGCGTCTCATCTGCGCGGACGACCATGCTCAGCCCGGCCTTGTAGTAGGAATCCGTGAAATCCACGGTCTTGGCTCGCTCCTCATTGATCGTCATATCCGAGATGGCAATATCGAGATCCCCCGTCTGAAGCGCAGGAATCAGCCCGTCAAAATTGAGGTTCTTGATTGCAACCTCATGCCCCTGCGTCTCTGCAATCGCGCGGATGATGTCGATGTCGAAGCCGACATACTCATGCGACTTCTCATCCTGAAACCCAAACGGCGCATAACTTGCATCCGTTCCGACGCGCCAAACATTTGATGCTGTCTTCTCCCCTGTACCGCAGCCCGCAAGACCAAACACTGCAACGGCAAAAATAGTCAGCCCCAAAAGGCATCTTTTCAAATTCATACTAAACAACCCCCATTTCATATGTTTTGCACATTTTACATGAAATGAGGGCGTCTGTCAAATGTTTTATTCAGATAAGATTGTGCGCACGCAGAGCTGCATCCAGCTTCGCCGCATTCGCAGGCTCCATCTCGGAGAGCGGCATGCGCAGGGGGCCCGCATCGTAGCCGAGGCGGCGCATGGCCGTCTTGACCGGGATCGGATTCACCTCGCAAAAGAGCGCATCGACGAGATCGGTGCATGCGATCTGCAGGCGCGCTGCCTCTGCGGCATTGCCGTCGAAATAGTTCCGGCAGATATCATGTGTGAGCTGCGGCGCGATATTTGAGAGCACAGAGATCACGCCCTGCCCGCCGAGCGAGAGGATGGGCACGATCTGATCATCGTTGCCCGAGTAGACCGCGAGCTCATCGCCGACAGCCGCACGCAGGCGCAGGATCGCCGAGAGATCGCCGCTCGCCTCCTTGACCGCGACGATGCGCGGATGCTTTGCAAGCTGCACATAGGTCTCGGTCTTGATGTTGACGCCCGTGCGCGAGGGGACATTATAGAGGATCGAGGGGATATTGACGCTGTCCGCAATTGCTCTATAGTGCGCAATGAGACCGTTCTGCGTACATTTGTTGTAATACGGCGTGACAAGGAGAAGCGCATCTGCCCCGACCTCCTCCGCATACTTCGAGAGTTCAATCGCATAGGAGGTCTCATTCGAGCCTGTGCCCGCAACAACGGGAATACGCCCCTTTACCTGCTCCACAGCAAAGCGAATCGCCCCGCGGTGCTCCGCATCCGTCATCGTCGCAGACTCTCCCGTTGTGCCCGTGATGATGATGGCATCGGTCCCGCCCGCAATCTGGTCCTCAATGATGCGTCCAAGTTCCGGATAATTGATTCCTGTTTCGGTAAACGGCGTAATGACAGCAACGCCTGCGCCACGGAAAACAAGCTTTTTCATGGCAAGCTCCCCCTTCAAATTCATCTGTTCCTATTATCCCACGCACGACATGAAAAGTCAAAATTTTTATCGGATGCGTGTCAGGTACGAAGTGCGGGGCGCACCTCTCCAAAGAGCGCGGCATTCGCCCGAATTTTTTCCTCGCCGCCGAGTACGCAGCGCACGTCGGCACGCATGGCAGCCTCGACGAGCGGAGCAAGCGCACGGACATCCTCCTGACGCGCTGCAAGGATCTCCTCGCGTGCACGCTGGCGATCCTCCCATGTGATGCCGCGCAGGTAGAACGTCGCCGCAGTATCCCCCTTCATCTGCGGGGTCAGCGGCGTATCCACGCCGCTCATTGTTCCGATGATGAACTTGTCCATCTCGCGGTCCGACACATCGAATGTCCGCACATAGTCCGCCGTTTCATCGAGAACAGCAAACGTCTCTGCGAGATTCGGATCGCGGTAGGAGGAGAATATCATGAACCCGTTGCGGTTGAACTGCGTCATTGCGCCGTAGGCACCGCCCTGCACGCGGATGCGCGTCCAGAAGTAATCATAGCGGAGCAGCGTCTCAAGCACGCGCAGGACGCCTGTATAGTTGTAGCCGAGCTTGATGAAGTTCGCGCCCTTCGCCACATACTGCACGCGGCTCTGCGTCGTAAGCCCCTCGTTGCGCGCAGCAATCTCCCATGTGTACGGAGCCGCTGGGAACGTCTCTGCCGAGAGCTGCTTCCGGAACTCCGCCAGCCCTGCCGCAATCTCATCGCAGTCAGCGGCAGGCGCCGTGACGCTGACCATCAGATCATTCCGGTTGAAGATCTGCGGCAGAATACGGGCAAACGCTTCCTGCATCTCCGCATGCCGCGCAGAAAAGTCGTTCTTGAACGACGCGAGGAACTCATGGAACGGCAGCCCGCCGGTCTCGGCATAGCGTCCCGACGCCGTCAGATACGCCGCAATGCGCGAGGCAACAACCTGGTTTGCCGCACGCTGCAGGGAGAGTTCCATCCCCGTCTTTTCCTCGTCGATGAGCTCGCGGATGCGCTTTGCCCCGGAGAAATCGCTCTCGGTGATCATCTCGGCAAGGAGATCAAAGAGACGCGGCAGATTCTCCTTCAGCACCTTTGCACGCAGCTTAAAACGCGGCAGGAGCGAGTCTGGCTCACCCGCGCGTGTATAGGCGACGATGTCCGCCCCGATGCCGCCCGTATAGAGGCTGCGCAGCTTCGCAAGCTCCGCATAGCTGTGCTGCGCCGTATCGACCGAGCCGAGGATCTCTGCAAGGAGATAGGCATAGGGCAGGTCCTTCTGCGCAACCGCCGCCATTGGGAAGTAAAAATTCAGATAGACAATGCCGTTCGTCTCGAGATCAGAATAAAGCAGTTTCGTCCCCGCAAGATCGCGCACCTCGAGCGGCAGGCGCTCCGCATCCTTGCGAATATCCGAGCGCGAGAGAATGGGGATGGATGCAAGCGCTGCCTCCATATCCGGCTCCTCCTGAGCAGCCTTGAGCTGCGCACAGGAATGCATGATCTCCGCGATCTCCGCCGCGCTCATCGCCGCCTTCTTCTCCGCCAGGATCTTTGCCTGCCCAGCCTCGCGCTCCTGTCCGAGCGTTCGGCTCGGTGCGAGCGTTACGAGCGCCTCGTGCGGATTTTCGAGGAAGGATGTGCGAATCAGCTGTTCGAAATAGCCGTCCTTCAGTCCTTCTTTAAGTGCGGCCAACACGTCCTCGTAACGCAGGTAGTCTTCAGGGGCACCGTCATAGA
Organism: uncultured Selenomonas sp.; assembly: GCA_963521685.1. Classification (GTDB taxonomy): domain Bacteria; phylum Bacillota; class Negativicutes; order Selenomonadales; family Selenomonadaceae; genus Centipeda. Next base: position 4,120 of record CAUQVG010000018.1, on the reverse strand, counting down.
GCCACGTCTTCATCATACGAATGCCGTAGATGAGCCCTTTCGGCGAGGAGCCGAAGTCCGATTCGCGCAGACGGAACTCGAGCGTATTGAGCGAGGCCTGTACGAGTGTGTGATCGAGGTCGCCGTCCACAAGCTGCGTCAGCGTATTCTTTACAATGCGTACGAATTCATCCGCGCGCGACGTCTCCGACTTGCTGACAACAATGCTGAAGAACGGCTGGAGGATGTCGCTCTCAAAGTTGGAGTCAACATCGCGCCCAAGTCCCGCATCGATGAGCGCCTGACGGAGCGGCGCTCCCTGCATCCGCAGGAGCGCGTGATCGAGAATCTGGAGCGCCATGATACGCTTCATATCAGACGTATCGCCGATCACCCAGTTCAGCGAGAGGAAGGAATTCTCCTCGAGTGGCTCCTCTGCTCCGATCGGATAGAAATGTTCCTTTTTGATCAGCCCCGCAAACGGCTGCTGACGATCGATGCGCGAGGGCACGGGAATCCGGTCAAAATGAGAGAGATACGCACTGTCGAGATAGGCAAGCTTCTCCTCAATGTCAAGATCACCGTAGAGATAGATGTAGCTGTTTGACGGGTGATAATACCGCGCATGGAAGTCGAGGAACATCTCCTGGGTGAGATTGGGGATCGCTTCGGGATCGCCGCCCGACTCATATCCATAAGTTGTGTCCGGATAGAGCGCCGCCATGATGCGGCTGCCGAGTAAATCATCAGGCGCCGAAAGCGCGCCTTTCATCTCGTTATAGACGACGCCGCTGTACCGGAGCGGCGCATCTGCATCGTCCAGCTCGTAGTGCCAGCCCTCCTGCATGAGCACCTGCGGATTCGTGCGCATCGCCGGATAGAATACGGCGTCGAGATAGACATCCATCAGATTCTGAAAGTCGCGCGCGTTGCGGCTGGCGACGGGATACATCGTCTTGTCCGGAAACGTCATCGCGTTGAGGAAGGTATTCAGCGAGCCCTTTACGAGTTCGACGAACGGCTCCTTCAGCGGGTACTTGCGTGAGCCGCAGAGCACGGAATGCTCCACGATATGCGCCACACCCGTATCATCGACGGGCGGTGTGCGGAAGCTGATCGAAAAGACCTTGTTGTCATCCGCCGTTTCGAGAAAAAAGAGACGTGCGCCCGTCTTTTCGTGAACAAATGTATACGCCGTCCCCTCCGCTTCCTTGACCTCCTCCGAACGGATGAGGCGGAAACCGTGGACGATTTCATCTATTTTCATGTATATTTTCCTCCTTCATACAATGGATTTCATTATAGCACAGCGCGTCGTTTTCGCAAAACAGACGGCAATAAAAAAGCTCCCCCCGCCAAAGCGAGAGAAGCTTCAATTTCATTCATACCGGCGGAAACGTCTTCGCGGGGTACATCTCCTGTGCTGCGGCATCATACCGCCCGATGCCGAGAAAGATGCCTCCGGCAAAGACACGATAGAGGCCCTCGGCGAGAGCAACTCGCCGTTCCGAAGTCGAGAGACCGCTGTAAAAAGCCTTCACGCGCTGCGGATCAAGCTCATACATCGGCAGGTCGAGCGCTGTATCCGGTGCACGCAGAGCCGCCTCCCCGGCCGCGGCCAGTTCTTCAAGCGTGTAGGAGTCCGCAAGGGAAAAGCCGCCGACGCGCGTGCGCAGGAGGAATCGCATCGTCGCGGGAACTCCCAGCGCCGCGCCGATGTCCATACAGAGAGAGCGGATATACGTCCCCTTCGCGCAGTCCGCATCGATGAGAATCCGTGCGCGTTCTGCATCCACATCAACCAGTTCCAGCCGATGGATCGTGACCATGCGCGCCCTCATCTCCACCTCTGTCCCCTGCCGTGCCAGGTCATAGGCGCGCTGCCCGCTGATCTTGACCGCAGAATACGCGGGCGGTGTCTGCAGGATCTGCCCGGCAAAGCGCCTGAGCACGCCGCGCAGATCCTCCTCCGAGGGGAGCACAGGACGCGGAACACTCGCTGTGACCTCACCGTACACATCTCCCGTGTCCGTCGCATAGCCGAACGCAATCTCCGCGCGGTAGGACTTGTCCGCCCCCTCCATATACTCCACGAGACGCGCGGCGCGCCCGAGCGCAACGGGCAGGATGCCCGCCGCTGCGGGATCGAGCGTACCTGCATGTCCGACGCGTTTCTGCTTAAAAATATGCCGCACAATGTCAATGACATCGTGCGACGAAAGCCCCGTAGGTTTCAGTACATTGATGAACCCGTCCACGTCAGCGGTTCAGCTCCTCCCCAATCGCAGCGAGGATCTTTTGCCGCGCCTCATCAAAGGGACCGTGGAGCGTGCAGCCCGCTGCGCGGATATGTCCGCCGCCGCCAAATCCCTGCGCAATGCGCGAGACATTCGCTCCCTTCGAGCGCATGCTGACGCGGTAGGTATCCTTCTCCAGCCATTTCATAAAGAAGACGATCTGCGTCCCCTCAATCACGCGCAGCGTGTCGAGCAGGCCCTCCGTCGTCGTGACTTCCTTCGCCTTTTCCTCGTCGATGAATACCGCCGCAACCTTGCCCTCATAGAACATCTCGAGGCCGCGAATCGCCTTGACCTGCGCCATCATCTCTTCGTAGGACTTCATCTCCATTGCGATCGCAATCTTGCTCTGCTTGACGCCGATTTCCAGGAAATCTGCTGCCGCGCGCATCGTATGCGCCTTCGTGTTGGAGAAGCGGAAGAATCCCGTATCCGTTGCAAGCCCCGTATAGAGACAGGTCGCAGTATCGAGGTCAAAGCTGCCGCCCATCGTGCGTATGAGATCGTGCATGATCTCACAGGTCGCGGCATAGTCCGGATTCAGATAGAGGCACTCGGCCTCCTCGTCGTTTGTCACATGATGATCGATATTCAGCACGTGCACCGCATCCACAGACGGTACGACGGCCCCCGTGCGCTTCAGCTCGACATCGCAGACAACAAGCAGATCGGCCGTATAGCGCATCCCCTCCGCGGGACGCTCGATTGTCTCCACGCCGGGGAGGACATTGAAGATGCGCGGGATCTCATCGTCAATGAGCACGCGCACATCCTTGCCCAGCGATCGGAGGTAGTGCATCAGCCCAAGCGTCGAACCGACAGCGTCGCCGTCCGGACGGATGTGCGATGTGAGGATGATGGTCTGTGCATCCTTCAGCAGCTTTGCCGCCTCATCAAGCGTAATCTTCATCCCTCTTCCCCCTTTTCTCCCATCGGCCGGTCCTCGTGGATCTCGTTCAGCAGGCGCTGAATATGGTCGCTGTAATTGAGCGAGGTATCGAGCGCAAAGCTGATCTCCGGCGTGAACCGCAGGCGAATCCTCTTGCCGACCTCGCGGCGCACAAAGCCGAGCGAGCTGGTGAGACCGTTCAGCGTGTCGCGCGCCTTCTTCTCATCGCCCATGACGCTGACATAGATCTTCGCCTCGCGCAGATCCTCCGTGCATGCGACGGAGGTCACCGTCACGAAGCCGATGCGCGGGTCCTTCAATTCGTTAAAAATAATGTCACTGATTTCCTGCTTCATAAGTTCCTGAAGCTTTTCAACGCGAACCTTTGCCAAGGCGCGCCTCCTCTCAGCTCTCTATAACAAATTGGCACAGCCCTCTGCCCGGCGGACAAAGGACTGCACCGATTCAAAATCTCTTATTCGGCGTTTTCTTTTTCTTCTGCCGCAGCAGCCGCCGCTGCGGCCGCCTGCGCCTCGCGTTTTTCTTCCGCAGCCTTATTTGCCTCTGCAATGGAGGTCTCAATCTCCTCCATCGTATAGGCCTCGATGATGTCGCCCTCCTGGAAATCGCGGAAGTCGACGATGGAGATGCCGCACTCGTAGCCGGCAGCGACCTCCTTCACCTCATCCTTGAAGCGGCGCAGAGAGTCGATCTCCCCATCGAAGAGTTCGACATTGTCACGCAGGATGCGGATCTTCGAGTTGTTGTGAATCTTGCCCTCGAGGACATAGGAACCTGCAACGAGTGCTTTCGAGAAGCGCATGACTTGGCGAATCTCGACGCGCCCCTGAATGACCTCCTTGTACTTCGGCTTGAGCATGCCGCTCATGGCATCCTTCACATCGTTCAGCGCATCGTAGATGACGCGGTAGGTGCGGATGTCCACATCCTCCGT
>CAUQVG010000017.1:0-27086 GCA_963521685.1 uncultured Selenomonas sp. | reverse complement strand
GTCCACGGATGCCTTTTGCAATCAGCCCCTGTATTTGCGTTTACGCGCTGCCTCAGATTTCTTTTTGCGGCGAACGCTCGGTTTCTCGTAATGTTCACGCTTGCGAACTTCGGCAAGAGTGCCGGCCTTCTGTGACATACGCTTAAAGCGGCGGAGAGCACTGTCGATCGACTCATTTTTGCCGACCTTGATTTCATTTGCCATGCATTTCCCCTCCCTCCACGCGCGGAGTAATTTGGCACCGAAAAATGATGCAAGGATATTATACTCTATTGCTATAATCCATGTCAATCATTGAATACAATTTTCATAAAACAATCATTCGAGTATTGTATATCGCGAGGCGGCACAAAATATGTAAAATACGGGTATTTCTCCCGGAAGGCAATGGTCAGAGACCCAGATCGCCCATTTTAATCTCTTCTACGCGGCCATGCTCGACCTCAAAGGCGAAGCCAACCGTCGGATCGTCTTCGGAAAAGTAAATATAATCCTCTCCATAGACCATGCTTGGCTCGCCATAAACACGGCGCAGCTCCTCAACAGGAGTGCCGATGCGAACCCCCTTGCCGGAAGAGAGCGTGCTGCGCTCGGACACTTTGACCAAACGTACAAGTCCATCGACGAAGTCGAGGGAAAGTCCGTCCGCATACTCGTATTCAACAACCTCTTTGCCCGCATACCGCATCGAGCGCTCTGACTCCGTCTCAAACGGAGCACCATAGCGCGCACGCACGGCCTCCTCCTGGGCCCCATAGGAAATATCACCAAGCAGCAATTCTTCACGTGCAATACGTGCCGCCGAATTTTGCTCTTCCGCACGATGTTGGCGACGCGCCTCCGCGGCACGCTTAGCCGCATCATCTGCTGAAAGAGTCTGCTCTACAGAGTCCCGTGCAATCGTAATTTTTTTCCCATCATCGGCACGCACCGGTGCTGTATCCGCACCCCAGAATGCCTCTGCAGCAAAGTTCGCAGCAATACCGGCAGCCACTGCAATTCCGACGCAGGCAGCCCCCATACGAATGTTCAACGGTTGTCTCTCCCCCAAAATCCTATGCCGGCAGACGAACGATCACTCAGTACAGCACGCCCATCTTGATCTCATCGACACGATTGTTCTCAACCTCGAAGTTAAAGCCAATCGTCCGATCCCCGTCCACAAAATAGATGTAGTGGTCACCGCGGATGGCATCCGGCTGCCCATAAGCAGCGATCAATGCATTCACATCCGTACCGACCGCAATGTTGGCTTTGGTCTGAATGCCGTTGCGTGCACCAATCTCAACCTGACGCACAGCGCCGTCTACGAAGGTGATGTCAAAATCATTGCCGTATTCCCACTCTGTTGCCTGTCCGCCTGCGTAGAAGGGATTATACTTTGTCTCAACCTCACGCGGTGCACCGTACACACTGCGCACATAGCTTTCCGACGCACCGTACTCGATACCTCCGACAACAAGGGCGTCCCTCGAAACAGCCGCCTGCGCAGTCCCGGCGCCAAGGAGGCTGATGCCAAGAGCAATGCCCGCAATCTGCTTTCCAAACCTAAACATAATCTACATCTCCTTTGCTGAAAACACATTCGTTTTATAAACTTTCGTTGTTGTTAGAAATTATAGGATAAGACGCTGAAAAGCCCCTGAAGGATTCTTTTCAGAAGCTTTTCATATGAAAACTGCGGTGAACCGAGGTTCACCGCAGTCTGCATCTCACAGAAGCTTACGCTTTTCCTGCAAGTTTCTTATAGTTGTTGTAGCGCGTCTCCGCATCTTTCTGCGTCTTTTCAAAGAGTGCTTCCGCAGCCTCCGGGAAGTTGGTCTTGAGGCTGATATAACGGTTCTCGCCAAGAAGGAAGTCCTGGAACTTCGAGAAGTCCGGTTCCTTGGAGTCGAGCGTGAACGGATTCTTGTCCGTCTCAACAAGCTGCGGGTTGTAGCGGTAATTTGCCCAATAACCGCACTCGACCGCAAGCTTGCCCTCGAGCTGAGCACAGCCCATGCCCTTGCGAATGCCATGGTTAATGCACGGCGAGTAGGCAATGATGAGGGACGGTCCCGGATATGCCTCTGCCTCGCTGATCGCTTTGAGTACCTGATTTTGATCGGCACCCATATCCACCTGAGCAACATAGACATAGCCGTAGGACATCGCCATCATACCGAGATCCTTTTTCTTCGTCTTCTTGCCTGTTGCCGCAAACTCTGCGATTGCCGCCGCAGGAGTCGACTTCGATGCCTGTCCTCCCGTATTCGAATAGACCTCGGTGTCAAAGACCATGATGTTGACATCCTCGCCGGAGGCAAGCACATGGTCGACACCTCCGTAACCGATGTCGTATGCCCATCCATCGCCGCCAAAAATCCACTGCGACCGCTTGACAAAATAGTCGTGATCGTTGTAGATACGGCAAAGGAGTTCGTCATCTCCCTTTTCTTTCTCAAGCAGCTCGCGAAGCAAATCCGCGCGGTCGCGCGTTCCCTCGCCGCTGTCACGCTTCTCCAGCCAGAGTTGCATCGCCGCCTGAAGTTCGGGAGATCCCTTCTTCTCCTCAATGGCCTGCGTCACAGCCGAGGCGATCGCCTCGCGTACAGCCTTAGTGCCGAGCAGCATACCAAGGCCGTATTCCGCATTGTCCTCGAACAGAGAGTTCGCCCATGCGGGGCCGTATCCTGCTGCATTCTTCGTATAGGGAATCGCCGGAGCACTCGCCCCCCAGATAGAGGAACAGCCCGTTGCATTCGCGATCATCATACGATCACCGAAGAGCTGCGTAACAAGTTTCGCATACGGGGTCTCGCCGCAGCCGGCGCATGCGCCGGAGAACTCAAGCAGCGGCGTCTCGAACTGCGAGCCGATGACCGTATTCTTCTTCATCGGGGTATTCTTAATGGAAACCTTCTTCGTATCCACACCGTAGTCAAAGTACTTCTGCGCATCACGAAGCTTATCATCCAGCAGCGTCATATCAAGGGCCTTGCCCGGGCAGACCTGCGCACAGTTGCCGCAGCCGAGGCAGTCAAGCGTTGAAACGGCTATGGTGAAATTCATTCCCTTTGCCGGGCGCGACTTCACTGACTGGAATCCCTCGGGAGCTGCCGCAAGTTCCTCATCGGTCGTGAGAACCGGGCGAATGGATGCATGCGGACAGACAAAGGAACACTGGTTGCACTGAATACACTTCTCCGGACGCCATACAGGAACAGAAATGGCCGTGCCGCGCTTCTCGAACGCTGTACCGCCGAGAGGGAATGTCCCATCCTCCATGCTCAGGACATCGGAGATCTTAAGTTTATCTCCCTCCTGGCGGTTCATGATGTTCTGGACCTTCGTGATAAATTCCGGTGTATTTTCATTCACGGCAGGCGCCTCATCCACAGCGTCCTTCCAGTCAGCAGGCACAGCAACGCGATGCAGAGCCGCAATGCCCTGATCGATTGCCCCGTTGTTCATATTGACAACCTTCTCGCCCTTGCTTCCATAGGACGTCTGAACGGCATCCTTGAGATACTTCACCGCGTCGTCGAGCGGAATGATGTTGGCAAGCTTGAAGAACCCGGACTGCATAACCATGTTAAAGCGGCCGCCGAGACCGAGTTCACGTGCAATCTGAACAGCATTGACCGTATAGAACTCAATTTCGTTCTCTGCAATATAGCGCTTCATCGATGCGGGCAGATGCGTGTTCAGCTGCTCATCGGTCCAGACCGTATTGAGCAGGAACTTGCCGCCCTTCTTGAGTCCCGCGAGAAGATCATACTGGGTGACATAGGACTGCTGCGAACAGGAGATAAAGTCTGCCTTATTGATGAGGTACGGGCTCATGATCGGTGCCTTGCCGAAGCGCAGATGACTCATCGTAATGCCGCCGGACTTCTTCGAGTCATAGGCGAAATACGCCTGCGCGTACATATCCGTCTTGTCACCGATGATCTTGATCGCGCTCTTGTTCGCACCAACTGTGCCGTCCGAACCAAGCCCCCAGAACTTGCAGGCAGTCGTTCCCTCTTTCGTGAGGTTGACATCCCCGTGGATCGGCGCAAGACTGCGGTTGGTCACATCGTCCTCGATACCGATCGTAAAGCCGTGGATCGGATCGTCCTTCTTGAGCTCCTCATAGACAGCAAAGACCTGATCCGGCGTGATGTCCTTACCGCCGAGACCGTATCGGCCGCCGACAATGACAGGGTTCATTCCGGAACTGTAATACGCCGCCTTGACATCGAGATAGAGTGGCTCACCAAGGGATCCCGGCTCCTTCGTACGATCGAGAACGGCAACCTTCTGCACCGTCTTCGGGAGATGTTTGAAGAAGTGTTCAACCGAGAACGGACGATAGAGATGAACGGAAAGAACACCAACCTTTTCGCCCTGTGCATTGAGATACTCCGCAACCTCCTGCGCCGTCTGGCAGATTGATCCCATCGCAATGATGATACGTTCGGCATCCGGTGCACCGTAATAGTCAAAGAGATGATGCACACGCCCGGTGATCTTTGCCATCTGCGCCATTGCTTCCTCAACGAGTTCAGGAATTGCATCGTAGTAGCGGTTGACAGCCTCGCGGCCCTGGAAGTAGATGTCCGGATTCTGAGCCGAGCCGCGCACTACCGGGTGATCCGGATTGAGTGCACGGCGGCGGAACTCCTCAACGGCATTCCAGTCAAGAAGTTTTGCGAGATCGTCATACTCCACAACCTCGATCTTCTGGATCTCATGCGAGGTGCGGAAGCCGTCGAAGAAGTTAATGAACGGTATACGCCCCTTGATTGCCACGAGATGGGCTACAGCAGCAAGATCCATGACCTCCTGCACGCTCGACTCCGCGAGCATCGCAACACCCGTCTGGCGTGCCGCCATGACATCTTGATGATCTCCGAAGATGTTCAGCGAGGAAGCTGCGATCGCACGCGCACTTACATGGAACACACCCGGCAGGAGTTCACCCGCAATCTTGTACATATTCGGGATCATCAGCAGGAGCCCCTGCGAAGCCGTATAGGTTGTTGTCAGGGCCCCTGCCTGCAGCGAGCCGTGAACGGCACCTGCGGCACCAGCCTCAGACTGCATCTCAATCAGACGTACTTGCTGCCCGAACAGATTCTTCGTGCCCTTTGCCGCAAGACTGTCAACATGTTCTGCCATCGGCGATGACGGCGTAATCGGATAGATCGCCGCAACATCGGTAAATGCGTAAGAAATATAGCCGGCGGCGGTATTGCCGTCCATTGTCTTCATTTTCTTTGCCATATAACTGCTCTCCTCTCGAAAGAAATGCGAAAGCACTTCCATAAATGTTAAAATATAACCACAGAAGTATAGCGCCGATCCCTCTCTTTTCGTAAGAATAGGAGTCGAAAAGAATATCTATGATGGGGACGCCTTTCTATACTATCCATTTATTATACAACGGAAAAAGTTCCTTGTAAACAAGATAGGCTTGCTCAGAAATAAAAAAGACCATATTTTCCCATTTTTTATGATTCATGGGTAAAGCTATAAAAAAAGAGCCGCTGTCAGCAGCTCATCTGTCCTAAAAGAGGATGTTCCGTGGGGCGCAGATCGCGTACACGGATAAGATGCAGTGCCTCTGCGAGATCAATGTCGCGCCGCTCGTTTTCCTGCTCATACACGTAGACGGGGCGATCTGCGCCGACCTCACTGCCAGGCATATACACATACTCGCCGGTATGGCGGTCGCCGAAGATAATTCCTCGCTCCAGCTGGGCCTCTTGTATCAAAACATATCCCTCCGCCAGAGCATATAGACGACGACCGACGAAACACAGACCGCAATGATAACCACACGCACAAAGCCCATCGGATCGCCCTCATAAGGGACAGGCACATTCATACCGAAAAAGCTCGAAATTACGGTCGGAATGGCAAGGATAATTGTGATCGCAGTAAGGAAACGCATTACGAGGTTCAAATTGTTCGATACGATCGAGGAAAAGGTATCGGCGAGACGTGCGAGAATCTTGCTGTACATCTCAACCATCTCACGCGCCTGCTTGTTCTCAATGATGACATCCTCAAGGAGATCCTCATCTTCCTCGTACATCTTGAAGATATGATGCACCGAGGTATTCGTACGCAGACGCATAAGACGATCGAGAACCGCACCGTTCGAGCGCAGCGCCGCATTAAAATACGTGAGGCCCTTCTGCAGCTGCAGAAGGCGCAGTATCTCGCTGTTTTTCATATCGTGACGCAGACGATCCTCGATCTCCTCGGAGAGTTTGCTGATCTGGCGCAGATAACGCAGATAAAACACATCCGACTTGTAGAGAATCTGAAAGAGGAACCGCGTCCGCTTGTACGTGCGGAAGAGGTTCGCCGTACGTTCGTTGAACTCTGCCATCACAGGCGTCTCCTCGAGGCAGACTGTGATGAGATGTTCATCCGTGAGAATAATCGCGAGCGGGAGTGTGTCGTAGCTGTCCTCCCCCCGATAGACCGGCACATTTGTCAGGATCATGACCGAGTCATCCTCAACATCCGTATGTGAACGCTCCTCATCGTCGAGCGCGGAGCGCAGAAAGTCGGGGTCAACCTCTGTGAGTGTACTGACGACCTTCAGCTCGTAAGGTGTCGGATTGACAATATTGATCCATGCGCCCTTTGTGAGCGTCTTCAGCGAGAGCTCCTGCAGGGGGCCGGACTCCATGGATTTGTAGATTTGCAGCAAGGGATGGCGCTCCTTTCCGGCCGCCCTCCCCTGTCAGCACAGAATGCCGAAACGAAGAGAGGACGGGATACATATGTGAGGGTCGGTCTGCAAAGGTGTATCGTCCATGCTCTTCACTTCCTCTCAAAAATTTGCCGAATGAATTGTAACGCAAAACACGCCGCTTGTCCAGAGGTTGGGCAAAATCTTGCAGCCCCTTACACGTTGAAGCGAAAATTCACAACATCTCCGTCACGCATAACGTAATCCTTGCCCTCCAGGCGGACAAGCCCCTTGTCACGCGCGGCTGCAACACTGCCGAGTGCAACTAGGTCGTCATAGTTCACAATCTCCGCACGGATGAAGCCGCGCTCAAAATCGGTATGAATCTTCCCGGCTGCTTTCGGTGCGGTCGTCCCGCGCGTAATCGTCCACGCACGGCACTCATCCTCGCCTGCCGTCAGGAAAGTCTGAAGTCCGAGCAGAGAGAATGCGCCGTGGATGAGACGATCCAGGCCGCTCTCGGAGAGCCCCAAGTCCTCAAGGAATACCGCTGCCTCCTCGGCATCGAGTTCTGCGATTTCCTCCTCAAGGCGCGCTGAGACCGTCACCACCTCAGCCCCCGTACGTGCCGCGTACTCCTTAACCGTCTGCACATGCGGATTCTCAGTGTCTGCCGCAGCCGCCTCATCTTCGCCGACATTGGCAATGTAGAGGATCGGTTTGCGCGTGAGGAGGTTCAGGTCGCGCAGCATTGCCTGCTCCTCGTCCGAGAGTTCAGCTTCACGCGCCGGCCTCCCCTCATCCAGCGCAGACTTCAGGCGCTCGAGCACCGCATGCTCCGCCTTTGCCTCCTTGCTGCCGGATTTCAGCAGCTTCGTCACCTTCGCCATACGCTTTTCCACCGCCTCGAGATCGGCAAGGCAAAGCTCTGTCTCGATGATCTCAATATCACGCAGCGGGGCAACTGCCCCCTCCACATGTGTAATATCCGTGCTCTCAAAGCAGCGGACAACATGGGCTACGGCATCCACCTGGCGAATGTGTTCGAGGAATTTATTGCCAAGTCCCTCCCCCTTGGAGGCCCCCTTCACAAGTCCTGCAATATCCACAAACCGAACGCTCGCAGGCGTTGTCTTTTTCGAATGATAGAGATCGGTCAGCACCTTGAGCCGCGGGTCCGGAACAGCCACGACACCAACATTCGGTTCGATTGTGCAGAACGGATAGTTCGCTGCCTCCGCCCCCGCCTTTGTAATTGCATTGAATAGTGTGCTCTTGCCCACATTCGGCAGCCCGACAATTCCAACCTCAAGATTGCTCACAAATATTCCCTCTTTCACAGACCGAAGTCATGTTCATGTTCTTTACGTTGTTGCACTCGTTATTTATAACAGAAAATTGCAGAGAGGTCAATCACTGTGGGCTTTTCAGAGAACTGCAGAGAAAATTTCTGTGATCCTTTAATAGTCTTTCTTATGAACATACATGCAAGTGTTGCAAATGATACTTCCATTTTTTAAATCTTGTGCTATAATTTAGGACAATCAAGGGATTCTCCCTTTTTTCGTCTATTTTCTTTTACGATATAGGAGGTCTATCATGGCAATTACAAAAGATATGAGTATCGTCGAGATCGTTCAGACCTATCCCGATACGGTTGAGGTTCTGATGAACGCCGGAATGGGCTGCCTCGGCTGCGCCGCATCGCATTTCGAGAACATCGAACAGGGCGCAATGGCACACGGCATCGATATTGACTCGCTTATCGCCGCGCTCAACGAAGCCATCGGTGAGACGGCAGCAGCACAGTAAAAAACTGCTGATAAACGCCAAGCCCCCCGACCATGGAGTATTCCATAGTCGGGGGGCTTTTTGCTGCATCCCCACATTGATTGCCTTGTAATTAGGGTATCGCCTCGAGCGGAATCACATGCGGCACATCGTGTTCATCAACATAAACTTTTGTCTTGACACGATATACCGCTTCCATCATACGTTCCGTAAAAATCTCCTGCGGCACTCCCTGCGCATACACTTCCCCATTCTTCAGCACAATAATCTCATCGGCAAATTTTGCGGCCAAATCGAGATGATGCAGTGTGAGCAGCGTCGTGAATTGGTTCTCCTGCGTCAATCTTTTCAGCAAAGTCAACAACTTAAACTGCTTATGCAGATCCAGCGCACTGGTGGGCTCATCGAGCAGCAATACCGAAGGCTCCTTGACCAGCGTCTGCGCGATGAATACAAGCTGGCGCTGACCTCCGCTCAGAGCCATGATGCTGCGCGAAGCAAGTTCCTGCATATTCAGGCGCTTCAGCACGTCCTCCGTCGCTCGAATATCTTCCTCTTTGACGCGGAACGACATGGATCCCATGCGCCCCAGCATGACGACCTCAAAGACACTTAGGTTGATTTTGCAGTCGTTGTCCTGCGACAGGTAACTCACCGTACTGCTGAGCTCCTCAGACGTATATGCCGCAGTCGCCTTGCCGTTGATCTGGATATCCCCTCTGCCGGGCAGAATTCCTATGATCGTTTTCAGGAGCGTTGATTTCCCGGCCCCATTTGTCCCAATCACAGCAGTCAGCTTGCCGGTCTGAGCGGCAAAGTCGACCCCCCGCAATATATTCTTCTGGGAGTCGGAGGAATATCCAAAGGTCAGATTATGAACTTCAATCATTTGAAATAGCTCCTTTTCCTAGTCAACACCAAAGAGAAGAAAAAGGGAACTCCGATGATTGCCGTCACAATACCAATGGGGAACATCGCGCCCGGGATCAGCATCTTGCTGCCAATGGATGCCAGCGACAAGATCACCATCCCGCACACCGCGGAGAGCGGCAAAAAATAGCGCTGATCCTCACCGACCAGCATCCGTGCAATATGCGGCCCGACGATGCCGATAAATCCGATCGTTCCCACGAAAGAAACAGCGACAGCGGTAATGATTGATATGAACAGAAAAATCTTTACCCTCAGACGCTCGACATTAACCCCCAAGCCGGATGCTTTTTCATCCCCCAGTTTGAGTGCAGTCAGACGCCACGATTCGCGCATCATGAGCGGAAGAATCAGAAGCAGTACAACAAAAACAATGGAAATATTCGTCCAGTTTGCTTTTGTAAGACTGCCCATTGTCCAAAACACAATGTTCTGGAGAGCCTCGGGCGTTGCCATATACTGCATCAAAGACTGAAGCGCCTGGAACAGGAACATCATGCCGATTCCGGCAAGGATCATGGTCTCAGAAGAAAAGTTTTTGATCTTATTGATGGAGTATATGAAGAAACTCGTCAGACATGCGAATACAAAGGCACCGAAGGGCACCATAAACTCCCCCAACAGCTCCAACGAGCCCAGGCCAACCACAACCGCCAGAGAAGCGCCAAATCCTGCACCTGCCGATATACCGAGGGTATAGGGGCTGGAAAGCGGGTTGTCAAGAATCGTCTGCATTCCAGCTCCCGCAATTCCCAGAGAAGCGCCGACCAGCAATGCCATGACAGCCGTCGGAAGACGAATCGACCAGACAATAACATTTGCGCTTTTTGAGGCCTCGGGAGACTGTATTACCGCCAACCACACATCATGCGGTGTGAGCGAGGCTGGACCTACAATCACGTCGGTCATAAAGCTCACTGCACAAATGAGCAACCCAAGAAAAATAAAGGTGATTCTGCGGTAACTATGCTTCTTATAGTCAAAATGCTCCGCCATATCTTCCACTATTCCAAATCCTTCCCTACTTCAAGCGCATGAACCACGTTCCGCCATACGAGAACGGAAGGAATTTTTCGTAGAATTCCTTGAGCGTGCCCTCCGGATCAACGTCTGCGAACTCCTCGGGATAAAACGTTTTTGCCAGGTACTCAAACACAGCGCAGTCATAGACCTCACGCGGCAGACCATGGTGTGCCGAATAGAACTGCTTGTTCTTGACCGCTTTCAGCTGACCCCAGCCATCGCGCTCCGTAAACGCCTTCAAAAGCTGCTGGGAATTCTCTTCGTTTGTTTCAAATCCGAGGCGCATGGAAGTCGCCTTCTTCGGCCAGTAGGAGCCCATGATCATAATGATGTCGGGGTCCTTCTCCAGGATGAATTCAGGATTGACAGGCCCCGCCGACTCAACGACATCCTTGGTGATGAGATCGGCACCGCATACCGTTGCCAGTGCCCCCCATGCAACTTTACTGCTGTACGCAAAGCCAAATCCTTCCGGCCCCTCGTTGCCTGTCTCAATATAGACCGTCGGTTTCGGCTTGTTGAGCTTATTGACGCGGTCGATGACTTTGGTCACACGCTCTGTGTAAAACTGTTTGAGTTCTTCCGCACGCTCCTCTTTGCCCAGCGCCTTGCCGATGGCCTCGATGGAACGCTGGTGATTTTCGAGCTTCTCCGCATGATAGTCGATGTAGATGGTCGGTATTCCGGCCGCATCGATCTTCGGCTTCACATCGGATTCGTACTGCTCTTTCATGTTCAACGGGATAAAGATGACATCCGGATTCAGTGAGATCACCTTTTCCGTGTCGAATGTTTTATCATTCACAGAGCCGATGAGAGGAATCTTTTCGAGTTCCGGGAGATCCGCTTTGAAGTGATTCCACATATCGACACGGTATTTACTCAAATACGGATCAATGCCAACAATGAGGTTGGCAACATCCTTGCCCGTCAGCGCTGCCATCGTCAGAAACGCGCCGCCTGAAGCACTCCACTGCACAACAACGCGCTCTGCCGGCTTTTTGAGCGTGACCTTCTGTCCTGTTACATCCGTGATCTCAATAGGCTTGTCGTTCGCCGCATCCTTTTTCACATCTCCCCCGCCGCCGCAGGCCGTGAAAATCATGCTGACCATCAGAAGAAGCGCCGTAACAACGGCAGCCATACGCCTCTTTGTCTGAAACATGAATACACCTCTTTCCTTATGCTCTAGAAACAACCTCTCGCGGATCCCACCAGATCACAGCTGATCTGGATGCGATCAAACACATCCCATCTTTTTCTCCTGCCGTCACCTCCCTTCGAATCTTCTCTTCTGCCTCCGGATTCAGAGCACTCTCATACTGCTCGTACATGAGTTTTCTGCACGCGATTTCATCGGCAATACTGCGTTCGCATCGATAGTCAATAATGCTGACATGCGGGAAGCGCCCCTTTGAAATGAGCATATTGTAAAGAGTCTGAAACTCATCGACATCGGTATTTCCTGCAACTCCTGGGTTTTTCCAATCCGGAATGCCCGCCACAATGGCACAGCAGCCCTTGGCATAGCGCTCCATCTGTACAATGCGCGGCCATACATCCGGAAACATCCACAAGACAAGAGAAATCGCAACCAGATCAAATTGAAAGCCGGGGGAAGGAGCCTGCGGCAGATTCTCCAAGAGTTCCTCAATGATGATGAAATTATCTACCCCCGCCTCTTTGGCATTTTCTTTTAGGGCAGCTGCCATCCCCTTCGAGGGTTCAATCGCTGTTACAAATTTGATCTTCTGTGCAAATGGAATGGTAAACGATCCGGGCCCCGCACCAATGTCGAGCATCGTCGCATCCGGACGGAGAACTCCGCACAGCGCGCCATAGACATTCCGCCCAAAATCATAATCATTGCTCTTGCGCATGAGGGAAAAATCCCGCGCACGTTTGTCCCAGTAATCAATCAGAGGATTTGCACGGATTCGCTGCTCTCGCTCAATATAGTTTTGCTTCCACCTGTCGTTCCAAAAGGAAAAATCAATTTCCCGCTGTCGCTCCATACAAAAACCCCCTTTCCTCACCTGAAGAAAAAGGGCTTTATCATGACAAACATCTGCACAAAAACAACGTGCATGCCGCAGCATACACAATATGAGCTCCAATATTTGGCAGAATCTCCATCCCCGTCACTCGCAGGTCAATCGGCGATTGTTGACTAGGCAGTTCTCCTGGCTCCAGTGCACAGCTTCTTCGCGCCTTCCCAAGAGATATCTCTCAGTGACTAAGAACGCGCACGTTCTTCTGCAAAGTCGCTTCCTGTTACAGTGGCGTGACCGCTTTGGCTTGTACCAAATTCCCTATTAAGTCTAAAGACACCTAATCCGACCATATGAAATTTTTATCACATAATAGCATGAAGTTTTTAAACCGTCAATCTGAATATATGTATAGAAGCAAGAGTCGTGTGTCAGCAATAACGAATGACGGTAAAACGCGCGAGCGAAACTTGTTCCTTCGGCTGAATATAAGCCTTCTCCCGAGCAATTGCAATTTGCTGCTCCACAGTGTCAATACCGGGAAGATCAGGCAGGAGGAGCCCTTGCCGCGCATCCCTTAAACTCTTGACAATCACCCCATAGCGCTTCGGATCGAGATCTGCCGCTGAGGAAATCGGTTCCGGGGCCGATAATACATCTACGCTGTATACGAGACGATTCAATTCATTTTCCTCGATTGGTTCAAAACGACTGTCATGCAAGGCCGCAGAAATTGCGTTATAGAGAATCTCTTCAGCAAGGCATCTGCGCATCGGCACAAAGGTCCCAATGCAGCCGCGCAGTCTGCCATATTTCTTGATGGAGACGAATGCCCCCGCACGGGTCTCCAGACCCGCCGGAAGCTCCTCAGGCAGAGGAAGATACGTATGTGTTCGTACATGGTGTTCAATGCTCTCACGTGCGAGTCGCACATAGTCATGCTCAGCTGCGCGCAGTTCGGCAATTGCCGCATCTTCTGCGCGCACAAGCTGCGCCGCATAGTCGTGTTCCTCGTCCCGCCCCGTCACGCTAAAGGAGGCAACGGCATAGCCCACACCAAACGGGCCCTCATAGCTGTGCAGGTTTGCATCCAACGCTGCACAGTCAAGGGCCCCCGCGAGCACCCACAGCCCGTTCAGTCCGCAATGCCCCGCCGTCTCGGCAAAGCTGCCCGGAATCTGCAAAAGTGACAGAAAATCCCCGGTTTTCATAAACGATGTACACAGAGCATCGAACTCTGCTCCCTCGGGTGCAAATCCATTCGCCCCATCCTCTGCGAGCCGATGCGAGAGATCGCCGCTTGCAATGCAGATGACACGGCGTCCGAGACGTTCTGCTGCCGCTGCAATCGACTGCCCAAGCAGTGCATGTGTATGCGCAGGCAGCCCCGAAATACCGATGCGGACAAATTTAGTCGGAGTATCCCCAAGATATTCACTCAGAAAGAACAGCGGGATCATTGTGCCATGGTCGAGCACCGAGTTTTTCTCTCCAAGCGTCCCCGCAGGCACATCATTCTCCTCTGTCACAGCGGACAGTACGCGCACAAATTCCTCATCGTACTGAATGCCGACGGATATCTCCGGATGTCCGAATGCGGCAAAATTTCCCTCCGTTCCCGCGCCCGGTGAGATGTGAAAGAAATCATCGTATGCCGTCGCGTGAGGACTGATGATAACGACTGTGTCAGGGCGCAGCTCCCCAGCTGCGCGCATTGTTTCATGGTAGGCGCGGACGGTTGCCGCAATCGTCTTCTCCCGCCCCATTCCGATTGCGGGAATAATGAGCGGCGGATGCGGCACGGCATAGGCAGCAATAACAGACATAGATACGCACTCCTCCATAGAAAAAAAGCCGACTGCAAAACAGTCGGGTATATCGCTGCACCAACGTCCAGGCTGGTGCAGATTTTTGTCCTCGCAAGGAAATAAACCGAACGCATAGAGGAGCTATACGGAGGATTTATTGACACAGCGAGAAGAAAAAAGATGTATCAAGATGGTGCGGATGAAGGGGGTCGAACCCATACGCCTTGCGGCACTGGATCCTAAGTCCAGCGCGTCTGCCAGTTCCGCCACATCCGCATGCAGAAAATGCCTCCGCATTCTCTCAGCATGCGTATTTTATCACGAAGGCATGGGACTGTCAATTGGTGCAGCTTCCCGCGTGAGCATCGCCTCTGCATGAGAGAGGAGCTTTCGAGATGTGATAGAAAAAGCATGTAGACCGCCTCCATAACCTCAACAGCGCCGCATCTCACTCAGTACTGCAGAGAGAGGCAGCATCCAGCTCCTGCAATGCAGCCCCTACAATGCATCCTCTGCTGTGAATCCAAAACAGCAGGATTGCACAAGAAAATACGCCTCCCGCCGGGCAGCGGGAGGCGTATTTTCGATAGAGAGAAAGAAATGTAGGGAATGTATGTGAATTCCGCGGAAGGGAAGGCCGCAGAATACGCACCGAAAGTCAGAGAGTACGAAAGCATTTCTGCATTCCTATGTTCTCTTGCTTTCATGAATAATATAACGGTGCGCCTTTAAAGCGTCTTGTGAAGCGCGTTAGAACTTTGTTAGCTTAAAAGTAGACTATCATTAGTAAGTTCACTGCCCGCGGCCTGCTCAAACATTGAGAGGAGATCACGCGTTGTCAGTCCCTTCTTTTCTTCCTGCGGCACATCGAAAAGAATGCGCCCCTCATGCAGCATGATGAGGCGGTTTCCATAACGGAGAGCATCCTTCATGTTGTGCGTGATCATAAGCGTAGTCAACTGATCCTCTGTGACAATTTGCTCCGTGAGTTCAAGCACCTTTGCCGCCGTCTTCGGATCGAGCGCCGCGGTATGCTCATCCAAGAGAAGCAGGTTTGGCTTCACCAGTGTTGCCATGAGGAGCGTCAGCGCCTGCCGCTGTCCGCCCGAGAGAAGCCCCACACGCGAGGAAAGGCGATCCTCCAGCCCAAGTTTCAACCGTGCCAGCTTCTCACGGAATACATCACGCATCTCGCTCGTCGACCCCCAGCACAGCGTAGGTGTCTGTCCGCGGCGTGCAGCAATGGCAAGATTTTCCTCAATCATCATGCGTGCTGCCGTCCCCATCATAGGATCTTGAAAAACACGTCCGATGAACTTCGCACGGCGGTGCTCCGGCCATTTCGTAATGTCCTCTCCCGCAATGGAGATTTTTCCGGTATCAACAGAAATCGCACCTGCAATTGCATTCATCAGCGTGGACTTCCCTGCGCCGTTGCCGCCAATGACAGTGACAAAATCACCGGGCTTGAGATGAAGCGTGATGCCGCAGAGCGCCTTCTTTTCCGTAATCGTTCCCGGGTTGAACGTTTTTTTAATGTCCTCTACGTGCAGCATCACTCTGCCCCCTTCTTCATCGCATTGTACTTTGTCTGGATGAGAGGCAGAGAGAGCGCAATGGCCACGAGGATCGCCGTAAAGAGCTTGAGATCGTTCGGCGGCATTCCGAGCTGGAGAACGATTGCGATAACTGCACGATAGACAATAGAGCCAAGAACAACGGAAATCAGCCAGTTCTTAAAGCTGCGCGTACCGAACAGCACCTCGCCAATGATGACCGATGCAAGACCGATGACAATCGTTCCTGTCCCCATGCCGACATCGGAGAAGCCGTTGCTCTGCGCGACAAGCGCGCCGCAGATTGCTACAAGACCATTTGAGAGCAGAAGCCCGAGAACAATCATTACATCCGTATTGACTCCGTTGGCCCGGATCATATGCGGGTTTGCCCCCGTCGCACGAATCGCCATGCCAAGCTCGGTGCCAAAGAACCAATACGTCAGCAAAATGGCAAACACAACGACAACCGAACCGATCAGGAGGATATTTGCCGCGGTATCCAGTCCCCAGATGTTCCACTCAGTGAAAAGAGTCTCCTGCTGAAGGAGCGGCAGATTTGCCTTGCCCATGACACGCAGATTGATGGAGTAAAGACCTATCATCGTGAGGATCCCTGCCAGCAATGCAGGGATCTTAAGCTTTGTACAGAAAAAACCTGTAACGACACCGGAGACACAGCCCGCCGCACACGCAGCAAAGATTGCCGTCAGCGGAGTATAGCCAGCCACAAGCATCGACGCCGCAACAGCAGCTCCCAGAGGGAAGCTGCCCTCCACTGTCAGATCGGCAATGTCCAAAACACGATACGTCAGATAGACACCAAGCGCGTAGAGGCCCCAAAGAACACCCTGTGCCGCTGTCGCAATGACGAGATCCATAACGTCACTCCCTATAAATCCGAAAAAAAGCGGACACGATGCGTGCCCGCTCCGTTGTGTTCATCATACTTACGGCACAATTGTTGCGCCATTCATTACATCGTCCGGAATTGTCAGTCCGATTTTCTCCGCGTTTTTCTTGTTGATAACGACCATGAGATCACGTGCCGTCTCAATCTTCATATCGGCAGGCTTCGCCTTCCCCTCGAGGATGTCCGCCGCCATGTTGCCCGTCTGGACACCGAGTTTATAGTAGTCAACACCCTTGGTCGCGAGAGCACCTGCTGTGACGCCGCCTTCAAAGGCGCAGATCACACCTTTTCCCGCCGCATCTGTAATACTCGTGAGCGTCGGCATTGCTGATGCAATGACATTATCCGTCGGCTCATAGAACACATCTACTTCATTGACGAGGCTCTGCGCCGCCTGCTGGATGTCATTGACGCTCGAAATTGTTGCCGTGCGCACCGTCAGGCCCTTCGACTGCGCGTACTCCGTCATCGCCTTGACCTGAATCTCCGAGTTGATCTCGCTGGACGTGTATATCGTACCGATAGTCTTTGCGTTCGGATAAAGCTTCATGAGGAGATCGATCTGATCGGCAATGGGGCTCATGTCGCTCGTGCCCGTGACGTTTCCGCCCGGCGCATCGTCCGACTTTACAACCTTTGCGCCGACATAGTCCGTTACTGCCGTTCCGACAATCGGAATCTCCTTCGTCGCATTCGCTGCAGACTGCACCGCCGGCGTCGCGATCGCGCAGATGAGGTCTACTTTGTCGCTGATAAAGCGCTGGACAATGTTCTGGAGATTTGATTGATCTGCCTGCGCATTCTGACGGTCAATCGAGAGGTTCTTCCCCTCCTCGTAGCCGCGCGCCTTAAGTCCATCCACAAATCCGCGGTTCGCATCGTCGAGCGCACTGTGCTCGACAAGCTGAACAATGCCTATTTTATATGTTTTGTCGCCCTTCTCTGCCTGCTGCCCACCGCATCCTGCTGCCGCGAGAATTCCTAGGGCAGCGATGCCAAGCGCGACACATTTTGCGAGTTTAGTCATCTGCATCGAATTCCCACCTTTTCTAGTTCAGCCATTATTCCACCAGTGTTGCATCTTTTAGCACGTCCTCCGGAATGGTAAGTCCCAACTTTGCCGCATTACCCTTGCTGATGACAAGCGTCAAATCACGAGCTGTCTCGATCGGCATATCCGCCGGCTTTTTCTTCCCCTCGAGAATATCTGCCGCCATATCGCCGGTCTGGACACCGAGATTGTAGTAGTCGATACCGTAGGTCGCGAGGCATCCGCCCGTTACCATGAAGGGCTCTGCACAGATAACCGCCTTGCCCGCCGCATCCGTTACGCTCACGAGCGTCGGAATCGAGGAGGAGATGACGTTATCCGTCGGCTCATAGAATACATCCACCTCGCCAACGAGACTCTGTGCAGCCTGCTGAATATCATTGACCGTCGAGACCGTTGCTGCACGCACCTTCAGCCCCTTTGACTCAGCGTACTCCGTCATCGCCTTGATCTGGATTTCTGAATTGACCTCGCTGGAGGAGTAAATCGTGCCGATGGTCTTTGCGTTCGGATAGAGTTTGATGAGCAGATCGATCTGCTCCTTGATCGGATTCAGATCGCTCGTGCCCGTAATATTCGCACCCGGCTTCTCATTTGTCTGCGCAAGTTTCGCACTCACATAGTCCGTGATTGCCGTACCAACAATGGGAATATCCTTCGTCGCATTTGCGACAGACTGTGCGGCCGGTGTTGCAATCGCACAGATCAGGTCGACCTTATCGCTGACAAAGCGCTGGGAGATATTCTGGAGATTCGACTGGTCTGCCTGTGCGTTCTGGCGGTCGATCGTGAGGTTCTTCCCCTCCTCGTAGCCGCGTGCCTTCAGTCCGTCGACAAAACCGCGATTCGCAGCATCAAGAGCGTTGTGCTCCACCAGCTGAACAATGCCGATCTTATACGACTTCTCACCCGTTGCTTTTTGATTGCCGCCGCAGCCCGCCATCGTGCCGAGTCCGAGCACTGCGATGCCAAGAGCTATGCCTTTCATTGCCGTTGTCATCCGCATCGAATTCCCACCTTTTCTATTGTTTCAATTTTACAATACTTATTTATTATACATGCACATCATCAAAAAAGCTAGTATTCATACAAGGAAAAATGCGAAAGGACCGCTCTGAGAAGCGAAAAACTTCCCAAAACAGCCCTTCGATTATGACGTTTGTCCTTCTTTCAGGACATCCTCAAGCGTATGCCATGCCAGTACGGCGCATTTCACACGTGCAGGCATATTTGAAATGTTCTTCAGTGCAACTGCCTCATCCAGTTCCTCAAGCAGTGCATCATCCGTAACCTCTCGTTTGATCATTGCGGTGAAGAGCTGAGAAAGGCGCTGCGCCTCCTCCACCGTCTTGCCGCGCATGAGATCGATCATGATGTCCGTACTTGCCTGCGAGATCGCACAGCCGATGCCGGTAAAGGCCCCGTCTTTGATGATCCCATCCGCAATCTCGAGTTCAAGTGTAATCTCATCACCGCAGCTGGGGTTGTGCCCCCGCTCACGCACCGTCGCAGATGTGAGGGCACCTTTGTTCTCAGGCGATCGACTGTGCTCCCCGATGACCTCCGTATAGAGATCGCCGAGCGCCATTCCCTCAGTCGCCATACCCCAGCACCCCCCGTACCTTTTTCAGAGCGTCGATGAATTGGTCGACATCCTCATGTGTGTTGTAAAGATAGAAACTCGCACGGCAGGTCGCATTCTGCCCGAGATAGCGCATCAGCGGCTGGGCACAGTGATGCCCGGCACGGATAGCGACACCATAGCTGTCAAGAATGGAAGCGACATCATGCGGATGAATGTCCTTCACATTGAATGTGATGATGCCTGTCTTATTATCGCGCCCCGAATCGCAGCCATACAGTTCTACAAAAGGGAGTTCACGCAGCTTCGGCAATGCGTACGAAAGAAGATCGCGCTCAATATCTTCGATGCGGTCAAAGCCGACCTTCTCGAGGTAATCAATCGCAGCAATGAGGCCTGACGCTCCGCTGACATTCTGCGTCCCCGCCTCAAACTTTGCCGGCAGCTCCGCATAGGTCGTGTACTGTTCATCCACATACTCGATCATATCACCGCCAAAGAGAAACGGGTGCATGGCATCGAGGATGTCATACTTTCCATAGAGTACACCGATGCCCATGGGGGAGAGCATCTTATGCCCGGAGAAGGCAAAAAAGTCCGCATCCATCTCCTGGACATCCACCTTGATATGCGGTACGCTCTGCGAGCCGTCCACAACAACAACAGCCCCAACAGCATGGGCACGTTCGGCAATCGCGCGCACATCGTTTACGAGACCGAGCACATTCGACACATGGGTCACAGCAACGATCTTGGTCCGCTCCGTGATTTTCGATGCAATATCCTCTGCCGAGAGGTTCCCATCCTCCTCGAGATAGATATACTTCAGCGCAGCATGACGCGTCTTCGCGACGTACTGCCACGGCACAATATTGCTGTGGTGTTCCGAGACCGTAATAACAATCTCATCACCCTCACGGATATTTTCGCGCCCATAGCTGTATGCGACAAGATTCAGCGCCTCTGTCGCATTCTTCGTAAAGATAATCTCCTCCGGGCGCTCCGCTCCGATAAACTTCTGCGTCCGCACGCGTGCCGTCTCGTAGATGTCCGTCGCCTTCACTGAAAGCTCATACGCCCCACGATGGGGATTTGCATTACAGTAGGTGCAGTAGTCGGCAACCGCCTTGATGACGGCCTCCGGCTTCTGTGTCGTAGCACCGTTGTCAAGATAGACGATGGGACGACCGTTCATCTTCGTCTGCAGGATCGGAAAATCCTGCAGATACTCATTACTTTTCTGCTCCACCCTCAAGTCTCCTCTCAAGGTAGCTGCCGATCTCAGCACGCAGCTCTTCATTTTCAATGCGTGCCAGCACCGGCGCAAAGGATGCCTCAACAATCAGCTGCCGCGCTGCACGTTCGTCAAGTCCCCGGCTCATGAGATAGAAAAGCTTGTCCTCATCCATGCGTCCGATGCTGACGGCGTGATGCCCGTCCACATCGCCCTCATGGGAGAGCATGAGCGGAACGCTGCGGTTGCGCGCATGCGGCGAGAGAATCGTGACCTCCTCATCCTCCTTGCCAACCGAGCCGCGTGCCCCTTGTACAAAGTCCAGAGTTCCGCGGAATGTCTTGATACTGCGGTCAAGCAGTACCCCGCGAACCTGCATGTTGGCATCCGTATAGCGCCCCTCCTGGCGAATCATATAATTGAGGTCAATCTTCCGCGCATCATCGCCAAAGTACAGGCCCCAGACATCCGCACGAGCCTCGTCGCCTACAAGCGTTACACGGAGCTCTGAGACGGTATGCTGAGCCCCAGCCTCGATCAGCGTGCAGGAGAAGAGCCCCCCACGTGCCACATTCGCATGGATGCGGCTCGCCGCCGGGGCATCCGTCGGCGCACACTGAATATAGGTGAGCGAGAGTTCTGCCCCCTCCGCTACATCCACATAGATTTCCTGTGCACCGTTTTCGCGCAGCTCTACAACATGATGCGCATGTTCCCCCGCAGCAGCAGAGAGCCTGATTTCTTCTCTGGTCCCCGCAAGCCCCTCGGGCACGGGGAGATCATTAACCCCGAGCCAGCGCCATGTCGGCATGGGGATACGGCTGAATACATTCTGCATTGCCATCACCCCATTGTTCCTTCCAGCTCAATATTGACCAAATTATTCATCTCGACCGCATATTCCAGCGGGAGTTCCTTTGCAATCGGCTCAACAAAGCCACGGACAATCATCGCCCGCGCCTCTTCCTCATCAATTCCGCGGCTCATCAGATAGAAGATCGCCTCATCGCTGATGCGTCCGATCTTCGCCTCATGTCCAATGTCCACTGCATCACACGCCACATCCATCACAGGCAACGTATCACTCCGCGATTCCGAGTCCAGCATCAGCGACTCACAGTTAACCGAACACTTTGCACCGATCGCACGGGGGGTCACCTTGACTCCACTGCGGTAAATTGCGACACCGCCCGACTTTGAGATCGACCGCGTGCTGATATTCGCCGACGTATTCGGTGCATCAAAGATCACCGTCGCACCGGTATCCAGCTCCTGCCCTTTGGAGGCAAACGTAACCCCTGTAAATTCGCACGTTGCATTCTCTCCATACAGAATACTCGTCGGATAGAGCATCGACACATGTGAGCCGAACGAGCCGGAGACCCATTCGATCGCACCATCCTTCTCCACCTTGACGCGCTTCGTGTTGAGGTTCATCATATTACGCGACCAGTTTTCGATCGTCGAGTAGCGCAAACGCGCCCCCTCCTTAACAAAGAGTTCGACGCAGCCCGCATGGAGATTTGTAACGTTATATTTCGGTGCAGAACAACCCTCGATAAAATGCAGACGAGCCCCTTTTTCTACAATGATCAGAGTATGCTCAAACTGCCCTGCTCCCGCCGCATTGAGGCGGAAATAGGACTGGAGAGGGATTTCCACATGGATGCCTTCGGGCACGTAGACAAATGAGCCGCCGGACCAAACCGCACCGTGCAGTGCAGCAAACTTATGCGCTTTGGGCGGTACAAGGGTCATGAAATACTGCTGAACAATGTCGCCGTACTCCTGCAGCGCTGTCTCCATATCCGTGTAGACAACCCCCTGCTCCACAAGAGACTCCTGTATTGAGTGGTAAACCACCTCGGAGTCATACTGCGCGCCAACCCCCGCCAATGAAGTTTTCTCCGCCTCAGGGATCCCCAGACGGTCGAACGTATCCTTAATGTCCTCGGGCACCTCATTCCAGTCCCCGACCATCTTTGCATCCGGGCGCACATAGGTCACGATCTCATCCATATTAAGTGCGGAGAGATCAGGCCCCCATGACGGCATCGGTGTCGCATGGTAAACATCCAGCGACTTCAGACGGAATTCCAGCATCCATTCCGGGTCGTTCTTGCGTGCCGAAATGTCGCGAATGATCTCCTCTGTCAGGCCCGACTGCGACTTATAGGCAGAGCGATCCTCATTCGTTATATCATAGATCGTCCGTTCAATGTCGGCAACCTGTGTCTTTTTCCTTGGTGTGAAGTCCTCCATTTCCATCACCCCGCATTTCCATGTTCAGCAAGAATATTGGAGAAGCCCTCCTCATTGATCTGCTGAACAAGCTCCGCACCACCCTCTCGAACGATCCTCCCCTGTGCAACAACGTGAACATAGTCCACCTTCAGCTTGTCGAGAATCTTTGCATTATGAGTAATGATGAGGCAGGCGTTGTCCGCCGTATGGAACTTTGCGACCCCCTCGGACACAATCTGTACGGCATCCACATCCAAGCCTGAATCCGTCTCATCCAGCAGCGCCAGCTTCGGCTGAAGCATCAACAGCTGGAGCACCTCGCTGCGCTTCTTCTCACCGCCCGAGAAGCCGACATTCAGATAGCGCTGTGCATAGCTTGGATCAATCCGAAGCTCTGCCATCATCGCATTGAGTTCCTTGCGAAACGGAAGAAGCTTAACCTTTTCTCCCGTCATCATCTGACGTGACGTGCGAATCATGTTTTCTACCGTAATGCCGGGAATCTCCTCCGGTGTCTGAAACGCAAGGAAAAGGCCCAGGCGCGCCCGCTCAAATGCGCGCATCTCGCCAATATCCTCCCCCTCAAAAAAAAGCTGTCCGCCTGTCATTTCATACTTCGGGTGTCCCATAATCACATTCATCAGCGTAGACTTGCCCGAGCCGTTCGGTCCGAGGATGACATGTACCTCCCCCTTGCGGATCGTGAGATCAAGTCCATTGAGAATCTCCTTGCCTTCCACACCCGCATGAAGATCCTTTATTTGCAGCAATACATCTGCCATAGTAAACTCTCCTTAAAAGCAATTTTCAGTTTAATCCTTACAAAAATAGTCGGGATTCATATTTTCATCATTGTAGGTGCTTTCATATAAAAAGTCAATAACCCCAGACACGTTCTATAAACAAAACAAATAATTGAGATTCCTTTTCACAAAAAGAAGGACTGTTGCAGGAGATGCTCTCTCCATACAATAGTCCCTTTGCATTGTTCAAGGCGCCCCTTCCACCGCAAGCGGGCCCCCCGTCGCGACAGTAGCGGCAAAGGACGTTGGGTGCCTGTAACTCAGACGCCTCCTATTTTATTAATATCTTCCTGTAAAATCAATAGGGATTAGAACCGGTATGTCACCTGCATGCGCGCATAGTCACCGAGGCGGAACTTCTCCGGTCCATAGAGCGTATCACGCGCATTGATGCCCTTCGCACCGAACGTGTAGAACGCCTCGACCATGAGATTCTGCACGGGGACATACCCCGCACCGATGGTAAAGCTCTTGATGCCGTCGAGGTAGCGATCGGGCAGAGACTCTGTCCCGTTGCCGCCGAAGAACGAGCCGTGCTCGAAACGCTTGTAGTCGATGAAGGCGTTCCAACTGCCCGCGACATCCATATCCGCCTGCCCGACATCGAGGCGCATGACCCAGAACGTCGGCGTATTGCCGCGCTCACGCCCCTTGATGGCGAAGTCCGACGTGCCCGACGCGTGCTCATAGCGCGTGTGCCCGTTCATATAGCGTCCAAAGTCCGTGAAGTTCGCACCATAGTCAAAGGAGAGCGCAGCATTCTTCGTGAGCCGATAGCGCGCACCGACCCCGACGACATTCGCGAGCGTGTTGAACGTATCGACATCGTTCCCTGTGCCGTTCGCCGCGCGGAAGGTATGCGTATTGCCACCGAGCGAGCGCAGATAGAACGCCGCAACGCCGATATTCGGCGTAACCTCGTGGCGCACCTGCATATAAGCTGCCTGCTTGATCGCTGGAATACGATCGCGCTCGAGGACGGTGCCTGTCGTCTTGATAATCTTGCCAACCACATTGCCAAGTCCGACACGCGGCAGATCGGTGCCATCTTCGACTGCTTCCTCCAATGTGTACCGAACTGCCTTCCAATACATATCGACAAGATTGGTAACACTGGGATTTGCCTTCCCCGCTTCTCCCAGATAATCAGGATCATCAATTCCTGTGTAGTCGTCAGGCAAAGCGTTGATCCAGTTCTCAAGAGCAGTATACCAGTTTTGCCGGAACTGGTCGGGAGTTGTTACTGGATCGTAAAAACGATCATCTACCTCAAATTCATAAATCTTACGTATTTGCTTGTTCAAAGTTCCTCGAAGCTGATTCGTAGCAACACCGTCCTCCGTACCGTACTGCTCAACCTCTTTCTGAAACCACGCTTGCAGATATGCCTTATAGGTCGGATAATCCAGTGCTGCAGTGTCAAATGAGCTGGTTTCAATCTGTGGCTGATACGCCGTATCATCATTTACTCCTGCATCTCTATCATAGCGTGTAAGAGGAACCCAAGTTGTTGTTCTTTGCACCAATCCGTTGATATGACTGTCACTTTTCATTTGCACATTGGGATACGCCTGCTTCACAATGTTGAACATACGCTTTACAATGGCTTGCTGCTCTGCCTGTGTCGTCGCATTTTGCATCTGTTCATAGAAGCTGAGCGGGTTCGTCGCATCCATTCCGGGCGTCTTAATAAACTCATCCACGGTCGGCGCACGATAGAACGTCTCCGTCACTGCATGGGTATACGCCGAGTCCGCAATGCCCGTCGAATGGCGGAAGTCGCCGTAGCCGAGACGCACCTGCGTATGGGCGCCCGTCCAGACAGCACGCCCGCCATCGTACTCCTTGCCGAAGTAGTAGCCCGTGATGCCGAGGGGTTCTGTCAGCCGCCCGAGGGAGAAATCCCACTCCTTCGCATGGCGCGTTACGTCCGCCGTGTCGAGGCGTGCATGGTTCAGCCCCTTCGACTGCGCTGCATCCGTCTCCGTGTCAATCCCCGCTGTACTCCCGAGACTGCCAAGGACGGTGATGTTCGTATTCTCGTCAAGCCTTGCATCCACACCCGCGCGCAGGCGCTGCTCGAATCCGTGCTCCGCCTTCTCGAGGTAGTTCTTATACGCACTGCCGATGGTTGAGGTTGCCGTGGTGCGTGCATTCGCCGGTTTCTCCTTGCCCGTGAAGGAGTTCCATCGCCAGCGATAGTCGCCAATCACACGCGTGCCAATTTCCTTCTCCATGTCAAACGGCGGGATGATAAAACGTGCTCTCTTTTCCAGAGCGGCATGATTCGCCTCCGTACGCACCGCACGCTCCTCTGCACTCATCGGCACGGTATTTGCATCGGGGCCGAATTTCAGATTGACCCCGAGCCGGTACATCCGCTCTTGGAATGCACGGTCGTCATCGCGATGGTTCAGGATGTTGTCTACACCGATATAGGCACTCGAGTCCTTGCCGAGATCCTTTTGCAGGATGAAGTTCCAGATACCAAATGACTTCTTCTCGTAGGTCTGCGTACCGCCGACATGGAAGTTCATCTGCCATTTATTGTCCACATCATCGATATAGTTCCCGTTGTTCGCGATGCTGTTGCTGTCGAGCATATTGAGGTAGTAGTTCCCCCAGAGCGTTGCGCGCCAGCCCGCATTCTCATAGGTGATGCCGAGGTCGATCTTGTGCTGCGGACGGTCAAGCAGACGGTCGGGCATCGTCGGGTCGCTCTTGTTGATGGCATGAAGATAGGTATAGCCGAGCTTCGTTGACCAGTGGCGGTCAAAGCGGTGGTTGTACTCCGCCTCGAGTCCCGTGATCTCCGCCCGTCCGATGTTCTTAAAGCTGTAGATCATATCGGGAGGGAAGAACAATCGAGTACCATCTGACTTCAACTCGGGATGAAAATCCATCAGATAGCCTGTGAAGTACGTCGTCATATAGTTCCGAATACGGTTGTGGAAGGCATCGATGCGGAAGCTGTCCTTGCCTCCCTTGCTCTCGCCCTCAAGCCCGATATCAAAGTTCACAGACTTCTCGGGCTTTAGTTCAGGATTACCGACCCAGTAGCGACCGAGACGTGCGCGATACTCTCCGACCGGCGCGCCCGCATACATCTCCCAGTTGTAGTACAGCTCGCCCATGCCCGGCTCGGTATAGCCCGTGCCGACATTCGCCTTAAAACGACGATTCGATTTGCCGCCAATGTTGTGGGTCATGCCGATATTGATCGTCATATGCGTGCCGAAAAGATTGCTGTTGTCCACGCGTAAGATCGGCGAGAGGAGGGTACGGTCATTCACCTGCCATGTGTCCTGGACGAATACGTACTGTTTCTTGATCTCCGCTGTTCCAATCGTCTGTTGATTGTGTCGCGCATAATATTCGTCCTTAAAGGCTTTTCCTCGCCAGTTCATTGTATGACCCGTTTCTGTACGGACTGCCTCCGGATTGTAATACATATAAACCGCCATTTCCGGACTAAGTATCATGCCTG
>CAUQVG010000016.1:0-27480 GCA_963521685.1 uncultured Selenomonas sp. | reverse complement strand
TCTCGTTCTTCTGGGCAATCGGCAAGAACTACTTCATGGAGATCGCAAAGATGCGCGCAGCGCGCGTCCTCTGGGCGAAGATTGTCAAGTCCTTCGACGCAAAGAACGACAAGTCGATGGCGCTGCGCACGCACAGCCAGACGTCCGGCTGGTCGCTCACGGCGCAGGATCCGTTCAACAACATCGCGCGCACGGCGATGGAGGCAATGGGTGCAGCCCTCGGGCATACCCAGTCGCTCCATACGAACGCACTCGACGAGGCGATCGCACTGCCGACGGACTTCTCGGCACGCATTGCGCGCAACACGCAGCTCTACATCCAGGATGAGACCAGCGTCTGCAAGATCATCGATCCGTGGGGCGGCTCCTACTACGTCGAGGCTCTCACGAACGAGATCATCCGCCGCGCTTGGGCGCATATCCAGGAGGTTGAGGCCCTCGGCGGCATGGCGAAGGCCATCTCGACGGGTCTCCCGAAGATGCGTATCGAGGAGGCGGCTGCACGCCGCCAGGCACAGATCGACTCCGGCATCGAGAGCATCGTCGGCGTGAACAAGTACCGTCTCGAGAAGGAGGACCCCCTCCAGATCCTCGCGATCGACAACACGGCCGTGCGTCAGGCACAGGTCGAGCGTCTCGAGAAACTGCGCGCAGAGCGCAATCCGGACGATGTGCGCCGCTGCCTCGAGGGCATCACGAAGGCGGCGGAGAGCCGCGACAACGGCAACCTCCTCGAGGCCGCCGTCGACGCTGCCCGCGCCCGCGCTTCGCTCGGCGAGATCTCCGACGCCGTGGAGAAGGTCTCCGGCCGTTTCCAGGCGGTTATCCACACCATTTCCGGTGTCTATTCCTCCGAGTTCACGGACAAGACGGAGCTCGACCGCGCCCGCGAGATGGCGGACGAGTTCGAGGAGCTCACGGGACGCCGTCCTCGTATCTTCGTTGCGAAGATGGGACAGGACGGACACGACCGCGGACAGAAGGTCATCGCGTCCTCCTTCGCCGACATGGGCTGGGACGTCGACGTGGGACCGCTCTTCCAGACCCCTGCCGAGACCGCGCAGGATGCCGTCGACAACGACGTGCACATGGTCGGCTTCAGTTCCCTCGCTGCAGGACACAACACGCTCCTGCCGCAGCTGGTCGATGAGCTCAAGGCGCTCGGCCGCGACGATATCATGGTCTGCATCGGCGGCGTTATCCCCGTGCAGGACTATGACAACCTCTACGAGCATGGTGCGGTGGCGATCTTCGCACCGGGTACGAACATCCCCGAGGCGGGCATCAAACTCCTGACCCTTCTCATCGAGCGGGCGAAGGAAGAAGCCGCAGGCTGATACAGGGGAACACGGACGAAATCATCCACTCTCATCTAAGTGCATCTTTTTCGCCCTGCCATCGTCGCCAAATCCTCCGCATAGAACTGCTATGCGTCCGGTTTGTCTTCTTGACAGGACAAAAAATCTACACCAATCTGAGCGGATTCAATTCATCCGTGCTCCCCTATGGCGCCGCCCTCAAACACGAGGGCGGCGTTTTGCCATACGAAAGGAGGAATCATGAGCGAAAAATATACCGTAGAGCGGCCGGACTGGGTCCCTGAGGATGCCGACTGCAAATTCACGACGAGTGTTATGGGCGGCATCGAGGGAATCAAGGACCTGACCGTTGGCAATATCAACCCGAAGTTCCTGAACGGACAGGGGATGCCGCGGCGCAAACTCGTCCTCTCTGAGGACGACTACGTTGCAGGGGTTGAGCGCGGCGACCGCATGACGCTCTCGCGTGCGATTACGCTTATCGAGAGCAACAGCAGCCGCCACTTCAAACTCGCTCAGCGCGTGCTCCAGCGGCTCCTGCCGCGGACGGGCAAGGCGCTGCGCATCGGCTTTACAGGTGTCCCGGGTGCGGGTAAGTCCACGATGATCGAGGCGTTCGGCAATATGCTCTGCGATGCGGGACATCGTGTCGCCGTCCTCACCGTTGACCCGACCAGCTCCGTAACGAAGGGCTCCATCCTCGGCGACAAGACGCGTATGGGCACGCTCTCGCGCCGCCCCGAGGCATTTATCCGTCCCTCGCCGGCGGGAGGGACGCTCGGCGGTGTTGCGCGCAAGAGCCGCGAGACCATGCTGCTCTGCGAGGCGGCAGGCTACGATGTCATCATCATTGAGACGGTCGGCGTCGGACAGTCCGAGACGACCGTACGCTCGATGGTCGACTTCTTCCTGCTTGTCGTGTTGACCGGCGCGGGCGATGAACTCCAGGGCATCAAGAAGGGAATCATGGAGCTTGGCGATGCCATCGTCATCAACAAGGCGGACGGCGACAACCTGATCAAGGCCAAGGTCGCACGCGGTCAGTACGAGCGCATGCTCGAATTCATCCGCCCCGCGACGCCGGGCTGGGAGACGCATGCCTACCTCGCCTCCGCGATCGAGAAAACAGGCCTTGCCGAACTCTGGGAGGTCATCCGCATCTTCCGCGAGAAGACCACGGAGAGCGGCGTTTGGAAAAAACGCCGCGACAGGCAGCTGCTTGACTGGATGAACAGCATGATTGACGAGCACCTGCACAATCTCTTCTTCGATGATGCCATTGTGCGCGGGCGCATGCCCGATGTAAAGGAGGCCGTCCTCTCAGGCAGCATCTCGCCGACACAGGCGGTCGCCGAACTCCTCAGCGTGTTTGACGTGCGACAGGCGGCAGGACGGCAGGTGGACCTCTTTACGAATTGAGGAGGTGATCCTATGACGAAACGTATCTGTCTCTCGGGTGCGGATATGTACGAGCTCGAGGAGGTGTTCGCCGGACGGCGCGGCATCGCGAGCGTCCGTACGGGTTATATCAACGCGGCGCCGAACGCTGCGCACGACGATGTCCTGAGCGGCGCGTCCGGAGGACGCATGGGTGTCGAGATCGTCTATGATCCGAAGAAGATCGACATCTCGCAGCTGCTGGACCTCCACTTCGCCGTTGTCACGCCGTACAGCATCGACGGACAGGGCTATGTGCGCGGGGCCATGTGCCGCGCGGGCGTATTTTACGAGAGCGCCGAGGATGAACCGCAGATTCAGCTCTACCTCACCTTCCTCGCGGGGAAGGGGCGCTGTCCTGCAACCGGCGAGCATCTGACGCTCAACGATCCGAACAGCAGGCCGGATGCACGGCGCGTCATGCACGCGACCATGGAGCGGCTGACCTCCTTCCAGGCGGCGGATGAGACTCATCAGGGCTATCTGAAGCGCCATCCGGAGACTGAGACCTACATCGACTTTGAACGTCTGCGTGAACTCGTTCAGCTCTGAGATATCAAAAAGACCATCGGCATCATCGTGTCGGCGGTCTTTTTTAGTTTTAAGGTTATTTTTGTTTTGCAGCGGTATATTTTATGCTATAATTAACAAATATGAGGAAACATTATAGAAATGCCGCACAGAGATGTCCTCTCACGTCTCCATACGATGAGGGGCTTGGGCGGCGTCAAAGGGAAAGAGGAAGATAGCATGAGCATACGAACTAAATTACAGGCGATTCTGATCCTGTTATTCGTATTCATCGTGGGATTGGTCGGGCTGAATTTCTTCACCTTCAACGAGCTCAAGGGAGACTCGCCTGCGGTGAACGCATCCGGATCGCTTCGGATGCGCGCATATCAGCTCTCGTGGAGAGCGGCACGGCTCGTGTCGGCAGATGAGGCCGAGGCGCAGACGCAGCGCAGTGCAATGGAGAAGGATCTTGCGGACTATGATCGGATTCTTGCGGGACTGGAGCAGGGCAATGAGTCGATGGGCCTGGCTGCCCCCACGGATGAGGCCGTACGGCGCCAGCTTGGCGTTGTGAAGCCGCTGTGGGAGGCGTACCGCAGCGATGTGCGCACCGTTGCCGAAAGCCAGGACGAGGAGGCACGCCGCGCCGCAGAGGTGAAGGTGGCGGGCGCGGTCGCGCCCTTTGTGGCGGAGGTCAACAAGCTGGTCGCCGCCTATGATGCCGCCGGACAGGCCAAGATCGAAATATCCAAGAATATCCAGCTCGGCGTGATCCTCATAGCTCTCCTTGTGGTGGGAGGCGCCCTCTGGCTGATTCTCACGCAGATCCTGCGTCCGCTGGCAGCGCTGACGGACTCGTTTCAAGATATTGCCGAAGGCGAGGGCGATCTGACAAAACAGCTCCATGCGGAGCGCGATGATGAAATCGGGCGCATTGTCCTTCATTTCAACACCTTCACCGGAAAACTGCGCACGATCATGCGCGGCGCGCAGGAAAGCGCCGCAGAGGTCGCGCGTCTCTCTGCAAGCCTCTCGCATGCGAGCGGCGAGAGCAGTCAGGCGGTCGAACATGTCGCCGGTTCCGTTACTGAGGTTGCGGGACAGGCAAACGAGCAGAACGGCGATATGCAGGCGCTCGCAGATAATGTGACGCAGATCGCG
This sequence comes from uncultured Selenomonas sp., assembly GCA_963521685.1. Classification (GTDB taxonomy): domain Bacteria; phylum Bacillota; class Negativicutes; order Selenomonadales; family Selenomonadaceae; genus Centipeda. Next base: position 23,050 of record CAUQVG010000016.1, on the reverse strand, counting down.
TCGCATATGGAGCAGATGCTCACCTCTGCCGAACGCTCCGCAGGCCTCTCAGCAGACTCCGAGGCAAAGGCGGCGGATGGACGGGACGGTGCGGCACGCGTTGCGGCGCAGACCGACGTCCTGCGCGAGATCGTCATGACGATGGACCGAAAGGTGCAGACACTGACGCAGTACGCAGAGGACATCAACCAGATCATCGACCTCATCAAGGGGATCTCGGGGCAGACCAACCTGCTCGCTCTCAACGCCGCGATCGAGGCGGCGCGTGCGGGCGAGAGCGGGCGCGGATTTGCCGTCGTCGCGGAGGAGGTGCGCAAGCTCGCCGAGAGCTCGAGCCTCGCGGCAGACGATGTCACGGAGAAGATGACCGGCATCCGTCAGCAGGTGCATGATACGCGCGAGGCCAATCAGGAGCTGGTCAGCGAACTGGAGAAGATTACGGAGGCGGTCGGTGCGGTACGTGCCTCGCTGAACGCCATCGCCGAAAGCTCCGAGGAGAGCCGCACGGCAGCCGCCGAGATCGTGCGTCTGAATCAGACGGCATCGGCAGGCGCGCAGAGCGTTGCAGGCACCTCGGGCAGTGTTGCGGCAGCAGCGAAACAGATCGCGGGCCTCTCCCAGGAGTCAGCCGCTGCCATCGAGGAGCAGAGCGCGAGCCTGGAGCAGGTCGTCAATGCTGCGGAGCAGCTGTCCACACTCTCGGCGAAGCTGGATGGGCTGGTTGGAAAGTTCAAGGTGTAGATGCGGGAAACACATTAAAATAACTATAGAGTTCGTTATACTTATGCCAACATTATGAAGAAAGTATTGCGATACGCTGTTTCTATGGTATAATTTCCATCGATGAAATTATCTATTGGAACGAGAGGGACAACATGACCATCCAAAACAAGCTGCGCGCTACTCTTGTTGCCCTCTTCCTCTTTATCATCGGCCTTGTGGGATTGAATTTTGTTACCTTTGAACAGCTCGACGGGGATTCGCCTGCAGTGAATGCATCCGGCTCCCTGCGCATGCGTGCGTATCAGCTTGCCTGGCTGTCGGCCCGTCTGGTTCCTGCAGATGGAGCCGAGGCGGCAGAGATCCGCCGGATGATGCAGCAGTACATGGATGAATATGAGCACATTCTCACGGGGCTGGAGAAGGGGGATGAGGAGCTTCACCTCGTCTCCGCATCGGATGAGGGCGTCCGCGCCCAGCTTAAGGCGGTGCGCCCCCGCTGGGAGGAATACGCCTCTGATATACGCGCGGCAGCAGATGCCGTGGGTCCCGATGCGAAATATGCGGCCAACGCCAAGGTTGCGGAGACAGTAGCCTCCTATGTGGACGAGGTGGATCGGCTCGTCATGGCATATGACGACGCCAGCCGGGCCAAGATCGCCATGTCGAAGAAGATCGAGATCGTCGTGATCGTCCTTGCGCTGGTCATTTTTGTCACCTCCTCCCTCCTGATTATCAAGCAGGTTTTGATCCCCCTTGCGATGCTTACGAGATCCTTCCGCGAGGCGGCGGGCAAGGAGGGGGACTTGCGCCAGCGGCTCAACGCGGAACGCTATGATGAAATCGGGCGGATCGTGCATTCGTTCAACCGATTTGTCAGCGATCTGCAGTATATCATGACGCGGGCACAGGAATGCTCGACGGAGGTATCCGGCCTCTCGGATACGCTCTGGCAGGCAAGTCTTGAGAACAGCAAGGCTGTGGAGTACAATGCTGTTGCCATAACGAATCTCGCGGGTCATACGAACGAACTGAACGAGGAGATACAGCTGCTCGCTGCCAGTGTCGCGGGGATTTCAGCACATATGACGGAGATGCAGGCACTGGTGCAGACGGATGAGATCAACCGCAGCGCACTCCTTGCCTCCATCGAAGCCGTGCGCGCCTGTGTACAGATGGCGTCCGCATCGGCCGAACAGACGGCGCATGCAGCGCAGGAGATTGCAGGGGCGTCGCAGGATTCGGCCGCTGCGATTGAGCAGCAGACCGCCTCTCTGGATGCCTTTGCTGCGACGGCAGAGCATCTGAAGGGGCTCGCTGCGCAGCTCGATGCTCTGGTCGGGCGATTCAAGGTATAGTAATCAACAACATCGGACCGCCGAGAAAAATCGGCGGTTTTCCTGTGTTCTTGACAAAAATGAAGTAAAATAGATAATGCTGTATTACTGTGTATGAAATGAAAGGAGAATCTGATGGAGGTCAATGCAAGTTTTGCACAGGATGTGTTCAAGGATGCGGGGGAGAGCGTCATCTTTGTGATGCTTTCCCTCAAACGTGAGAATTTCGAGCAGGAGAAGGAGATCATCGCCGATATGGCGGACCGCATCGGTGCGATTCAGAGGTCGATGAATATCCGCGTTGCGCCGGAGACCGTGAAGCTCACGCTGGGCTTCAGCAACCGTGCGTGGGAGTATCTTTTTCCGAAGGCAAAGAAGCCGAAGGAGCTTGAGGACTTTCAGGGCGTGAAGGGAGCGCATCATACGGCGCCCGCAACGCCCGCCGACCTCTTCCTCCATGTCCGCGCAGCGCAGGCGGCGACAACCTATCTCGTCATCGATCAGATCATGGGCTTCCTGCGTCCAATTGTGGACGTGGTGGATGAGACGCACGGCTTCCACTACCATGAGGGGCGCGCGATCATCGATTTTATCGACGGCACGGAGAACCCCATCGGCGAGGAGGCAAAGGAGTGGGCGATCATCGGCGCGGAGGATCCCGACTTCATCAACGGCTCCTATGCGTTCGCGCAGAAATATGTACACGATCTCGACGCATGGCGGGCGCTGCCGACCGAGGTGCAGGAGAAATACATCGGACGCAGGAAGTACAGCGATCTCGAACTCTCCGACGAGGAGAAGGATCCGCGCGCGCACAACATCATCTCGCAGGACAACCGCGGCGGCGAGGAGCATAAGATCGTACGCATGAACGTCGTCTTCGCAAATCCGGGCGAGGGCGTCCGCGGCACCTACTTCATCGGCTATGCGCGCCACTGGGATGTAACGCGCACAATGATCAACAATATGTTCACGCAGGACGATCGTCTGCTCGAGTACTCGACGGCGGAGAAGGGGCAGCTCTTCTTCATCCCGTCGAAGGAACTGCTCGGACGCATTGCCGAGGGCGAATTGTTCTAAAATACGGACGCAAAAATCCCGCTGTGCCGGTTCATCTGGCGCAGCGGGATTCTTTTGTGCTGTTATTCCTTTATCGGCTTCTTGAGCAGGGAGAGGAGGAGTGCGCCGACAATCGCGCCGGCGAAGATGCTCACGAGGTACATGAGCGGATTGCCGATGGTCGGGACGACGAAGATGCCGCCGTGCGGTGCGCGCAGGGTGCAGTCAAAGAGCATCGTGAGCGCGCCTGCAAGCGCGGAGCCGACGACCATCGAGGGGATGACGCGGACGGGATCCGCGGCCGCGAACGGGATTGCGCCCTCGGTGATGAAGGAGAGGCCCATGACGTAGTTCGTGATGCCTGCTTTGCGCTGGCTCTCAGTGAAGCGGTTCTTGAAGAACGTGGTCGCGAGTGCGATCGCAAGAGGCGGAACCATGCCTCCTGCCATGACCGCGGCCATCACATGATACTCGCCCGAGGCGAGGAGTCCCGTGCCCGTGACGTATGCCGCCTTGTTGATCGGGCCGCCCATGTCGATCGCCATCATGCCGCCGACGATGATGCCCATGAGGATGCGCGCCGAGGGATCCATGCCGCCGAGGGTTGAGACCATCCATGTGTTGATGGCGGAGACCGGCGGCGCGATGATGAAGAGCGAGATAAAGCCCATGATGAGGATGCCGAAGAACGGATAGAGCAGGATGGGCTTGATGCCGTCGAGCGATGCCGGGAGTCCGGCGAAGACCTTCTTGAGGGCATTGACGGCATAGCCTGAGACGAACCCTGCGAGGAGCGCTCCGAGGAAGCCGGTGCCCGTTGCGCCTGCGAGCGCCCCGCCGACGAAGCCGACGGCAAGGCCCGGCCGGTCGGCGATGGACATGCCGATGAATCCTGCGAGAACGGGGAGCATAAAGCCGAACGATGCGCCGCCGACCTGCATGAAGAACTGAGCAAGCGGCGTGTTCGAACCGAACTTCGATGGGTCGATCGTAAAGTCATCGAAGAGGAAGGCGAGCGCGATGAGAATGCCGCCGCCGACAACGAACGGAAGCATGTGCGAGACGCCGTTCATGAGGTGCTTGTAGATCTGGCGTGCGAGGCTCTCGTCTGCCTCTGTATCGGCGCTCTCTGCCGCATCTGCGCCGCTTGTGCGGTAGACGGGGGCTGTGCCGGAGAGGGCGCGGTCGATGAGCTCGTCCGCCTTGTTGATGCCGTCCGCAACCTTCGTGATGACGACGCGGCGGCCGTCAAAACGCGCCATCGGGACGTTCTTGTCCGCGGCGACGATGATGCCGTCGGCGGCGGCAATTTCCTCCGCTGTGAGGACATTCTTTACGCCCGCCGAGCCGTTCGTCTCGACTTTGACCGAGAGGCCGCGCTTCTTCGCGTGCTGTTCGATGCTCTCGGCGGCCATGAAGGTGTGCGCGATGCCCGTGGGGCAGGCGGTGACGGCGAGGATCTGGATATGGCCGGCGGCGGGCTGCGCCTCCTCGGCTGCGGCGTCTGCACCCGGCGCGACGAAGCGGTCGTTCTCCTTGTCATCGATGAGCCGGCGGAACTCCTCGACGGTCTTGGCGGCGATGAGTGCCTCCTTGAAGTCGGGGTCCATGATCATCGTGGCAAGCTTCGAGAGAATGGCGAGATGCTCGTCATTCGCACCGTTGGGGGCGGCGATCATGAAGAAGAGGCGGCTCGGATTGCCGTCCATCGCGGCAAAGTCCATCCCGTTCGGGACGGTCATGGCAGCCAGGCCTGCCGCCTGCACGCCGTCGCTCTTGGCGTGCGGCGTTGCAATGCCGTCGCCGAGGCCCGTTGTGCCGCTCTCCTCGCGGATGAGCACATCCTTGACGTACTGCTCTTTATCGCTCAGATTGCCTCCCTTTTCCATATAATCTGCGAGGAGGCGGATGGCCTCTTCCTTCGAGGCGGGAGCAGAAATGCCGAGGGCAATGCTCTCGGGCTTCAAAAGATCGTTGATATGCAAGGGGAAAAACCTCCTTTTTTCAAATTATACAATCGTTTCGAGGAGCGCGAGTGTCTCCGCGCGCGTGGCGAGGTTCGGTGAGAACGCGGAGGCGGAACCGGCGGCAACGCCCATGTAGAAGGCGTGCTCGAAGCTGCCGTCTGACTCCATGAAGCCCGCGAGGAAGCCCGCGACCATCGAATCGCCCGCGCCCACGGAGTTGACGAGGGTTCCCTTCGGTGCGGCGGAGCGGTAGAATACACCCTCGGACGTGAGGAGAATTGCACCGTCGCCTGCCATCGAGATGAGCACGTTTGTCGCGCCCTCCTCCTGCAGTTTTTTCGCGTGGTAGACAATCTCGTCGTCCGTCTTCAGCGTGACGCCGAACATCTCGCCCAGTTCATGATTGTTCGGTTTGATGAGGAAGGGGCGGTATTTCAGCACGCGCCGGAGAAGGTTCTTCGTCGCGTCAACGACGATGCGGATGCCGCGGCCGTCGAGGTGCTCCATGATGCGCTCATAGATGTCGTCGGGCAGTGTGTTTGGGATCGAGCCGGCAAGGACGAGCGTGTCGCCGCGGCGCAGCCGATCGAGTTTTTCAAAGAGTGCGCGCTGCGCCTCTGCGGTGATGGCGGGGCCCTGTCCGTTGATCTCGGTCTCGGTCTTCGCCTTGATCTTCACGTTGATGCGCGAGAATCCCTCGTCGAGGCGGACAAAGTCATCCGCGACGCCGAACGAACGCAGCTGCTCCTGCATCGCCGTTCCTGTAAAGCCCGCGAGAAAGCCCAGGGCCGTCGACTCGTGCCCGAGATTTTTCAGCACGATGGAGACGTTGATGCCCTTGCCCCCCGGCAGGATCTGCTCGTAGTTCACGCGGTTGATCTCGCCCGCCGTGAACTTCTCCAACCGGACGATGTAGTCGATCGACGGGTTGAAGGTGACCGTGTAGATCATGCAATGATCCCTCCCTTTCAAGTATCCCACAGTATACGGTTCCCATTGAACCCATCATATATGCTGCAGCCGGCAAAGTCAAGAAATCCGCGCCTCTGCGGACAGACTTGCCATCACTTTTTCTTTCCTTTATAATAAATAAACAGGAATCTGCATAGGAACAGGGGAGTATATATGACGGGAACAGTTACGGCAGCGGAACCGCACGTTGAGACAGCGGCTGAGGGGGGCACGCCTGCGGCGGTGAAGACGAAGAAACCGCCCCATCCCAAGGGGCCTCTTTTTTATCTCAAGAAATGCCTGTGGCTCGTTCTCGGTGCACTCATCACCGCTGCGGGGCTCGAGCTCTTCCTCATCCCGAACAACGTCATTGACGGCGGCGTGGTCGGCCTCTCGATCATGTCGCAGACGATCACGGGCATGGGGCTCGGCGTTTTTCTCGTGCTCTACAACATCCCGTTCGTCTACATGGGGTACAAGCAGATCGGCAAGAACTTTGCGCTCTCTACGGTGTTCGCGATCATCATGCTCTCGATCTGGTCGAGTCTGCTGCACAACGTCTCCCAGGTGACGAATGACCCCTTCCTCGCCGCGATCTTCGGCGGTGTGGTGACGGGTCTTGGAGTCGGCATCGTCATGCGTACGGGCGGATGCTTCGACGGGACGGAGATTGTCGCCATCATTCTCGATGCACGGACGCAGTTCTCCGTCGGTGAGGTTGTTATGTTCATCAACCTCTTCATCCTCTCCTCGGCGGGCCTCCTCTACGGATGGGACAAGGCGATGTACTCGCTGTTTGCCTACTTCGTCATCGCCAAAATGATCGATGTTGTGCTGAAGGGTCTCGACGAGTCGTATGCCGTCATGATCGTCACAAACGAACATGAGGAGATGACGGCTGCACTGAACGAGCGGCTCGGGCGCGGCGTGACCCTCCTGCACGGCGCGGGCGGCTATACGGGCGAGGCGAAGGAGGTCCTCTACTGCGTCGTCACACGCCTCGAGATCGACAAGCTCAAGGAGATTGTCCTCGATAAAGATGAGAACGCCTTTGTCACCATCAACGCCGTGCACGACATCGTGGGCGGACGGTTTAAGAAAAAGGCGATTCATTGAGACATATGCAGGGCCGCGGCATTATGACAGCGGAGCGTTTGCTGCTGTTGACTCTGCGCGGTGGGCATATGGCGTGCACGGAAAAACGCATTGTGGACTATGTGCCGGTACATTCGCCGCGCGCGAAGTTCAGCAGTGCCGTTTTGCAGGGGATCGGGCGTGCATCGCATACACCGCAGAGGGAAAGGAAAGCAGGGGATCAACCGTATGAATGAGCTGAGCTTTTATAAAGGGAAGCGTGTTTTCCTCACAGGGCACACAGGATTTAAGGGGATGTGGCTGTCTCTTCTTCTCCTGCGTGCGGGTGCAGAGGTGACGGGATATGCGCTGGATTCACCGACTGCGGGCGGAGCTGAGGCGCTTGAGCGCCTCGGCATTTTGCATGAGCTGCGTGATGTGCGCGGAGATGTGCGGGATATTGATGCCCTGCAGCGTGCATTCGGAGAGGCCCGGCCGGAGATCGTTTTTCACCTGGCGGCGCAGCCGATTGTGCGCGAGAGTTACCGTCAGCCCGCAGAGACTTTTGCGGCGAATGTGATGGGCACGGTCAACCTGCTCGAATGCGTGCGCAGGAGCACAGCAGCGCATTCCGTTCTTATTGTGACGACGGACAAGGTCTATGAGAACAAGGAGTGGACGTGGGGCTACCGCGAAAACGAGCCTCTGATGGGCTATGATCCGTATTCGGCGAGCAAGAGCTGTGCAGAACTTGCCGTATACAGCTATCGACAGAGTTTCTTCGGCGACGGCGGTGTGCGCGTCTCAACAGCGCGCGCCGGAAATGTGATCGGCGGCGGTGACTTTGCGCCCGACCGTGTTATCCCGGACTGCATCCGTGCCGCATCGGAGGGGCGGACAATCGAAATCCGCAATCCGCATGCGACACGTCCCTACCAGCATGTGCTCGAACCCCTCTCGGCCTATTTGATGCTGGCGGAGCGCCAGGCCGGGGATGCCTCCCTCGTTGGTGCCTGGAACGTCGGCCCTGACGATGCAGATTGTGTGACGACGGGAGAGCTTGCTGATCTGTTCTGCAAGGCATGGGGGGCGGATGCGCGCTGGGAGACACACGCGGATGACGGCCCGCATGAGGCGCACTTTCTGAAGCTGGACTGCGCTAAGATCAAGAGTGTGCTTGGATGGCGCCCGCGCTGGCACATCAGAGAGGCCGTTGCACATACTTCCGCATGGGCCAAGGCATGGGAAAAGGGCGCAGATATGCGCGCCCTTTCGGAAGAACAGATTTCATTGTTTCAACAGGCTTAATTTGTCATCAAGCGAGGCGGAGGATTTTTCTCTGCCTTTTTTCTTTTTGCTTGGAGGCAGGCAGATGAGGAATGCAGTGACGTAGGCGGTGATGGGGATGGCGCAGAGGAGACCGATGCTGCCGACGAGGGAGCGGACGACCTCAGTTGCGATCATGTTGAGGTTCATGACGTGCAGGAGGGAAATGTCGGGCTGCGCGGAGATGAGGAGGATGAGCGGCAGTGCGCCGCCGATGTAGGCGAGGACAAGGGTATTCGCCATGGTGCCCATGACATCCCGCCCGACGTTCATGCCGGAGGCGACGAGCGTGCGGAACTTTGTATTCGGCGCGAGGGCCTTCATCTCATGCTGGGCGGAGGCGATGGAGACGGCGACATCCATGACGGCGCCGAGCGCGCCGAGCACGATGCCGGAGAAGAGGAGCTCGCGGAAATCGACGTCCTGCAGGTAGAGCACCTTGAGCATGCCTGCCTGCTCCTCGGCAACGCCTGTGAGGTAGGTAAAGTGGATGGCGAGGACGGCGAGGATGCCGGCGACGAAGATGCCGCCGATGGTGCCGATGATGGCACCTGCAGACTTTACGCTGCACCCGTTGATGACAAGCTGGGTGGCGAGTGTGATGGCGGATCCGATGAGAAAGGTCCAGAGCAGGATGTGCGAAGGGGAGAAGAGGATGAAGGCGATGAGCCCCTTGGCAATGAGGACGACGGCAAACAAGAGGACGAGGAGCGCCTTCGCTCCTGTGACGCCGCCGAAGATGATGAGGAGTGCGCCGAACCCGATCAAGAGGAAGAGCATCGCGGGCAGGCGGTCGTAGTCGACGATGGCGTAGCTGCCGCTTTCGCTGCGTACGATGATGTTCTCGCCCTCGCTCGGGTGGATGTCAAAGGCGGGATTGTTCATCGTCTGATGCGTGAGGGATGCCTCTGTTCCCTCATCTGGACCGGAGTCAATTCGGATCTTCACCTCGTACTGCGCGCTGCCCGGCGCAAAGGCGGTGACGCCGCCCTCAATCTCCTGCACACTGAGAATCTCTGCCTTGTAGGTTGGCGGATCGCCGTCCTCACCGGCCGGCAGGTGAAAGAGGAGATAGAAAAGCGCGGAGATGGAGAAGCAGACGGCGAGGAATCGTGCAAAACGCTGCGGATGTATCTTCATGGGGGTTTACCTTTCGTAGCATGTGGGAATGATCAAAATTATCATATACGTTGATAATGATATTTATATGAGTATGATGTCAATACTTATTCCTGATTACGTCGGAACTATTGACATGCCGGTTATTCTCAACTATACTGAGAACAACGAGATGATTCCAGAGAGGACTGCGGCAGCAGCCGAGGTTCTCACGGCGCAGGAATTGTCATCGTCTTACGGAGAAATCCATCAAGGCTGCCATATGGGCGGCCTTTCTTTGTACAGAGACCTCCGGGCGGGATTTCGACGAGACGTTCACTCAGTGGTGAGGCAAAGCGCCAAGGAGCGAAGGTGTCCCCATGGGGACGATATGACAAAGGAGGAACCATCATGTTCTCGAAGACAGATTTTTGGATTGGCCTTGCGGTCGGTGCGGTGGCAGGTGTATTCGGCTACCGCTTCATGCAGGAGCGCTCGCAGCAGATGGCTGCGCTGGAGGCCGGGCAGGCGGAACTGTCGCTGGCTGAGCTTCAGCGTCAGAAGGAGGAGCTCGAGGATCTGATTGCAGCGCAGTCTGCAGCAGAGCAGTAAGAGATCCGGGACTGAGGGCTGCTGCGCATGTTCGCGCACAGCCCTTTTTTAGAAAAGGAATCGCTGATCATATGATTCGGATCAGTGTTTCTTTCATGGAAAATGAAGAGGGCTTCCTATGAATATTTTTGATGCAGTTAAGAATGCAATTCCGCAGTCGGCGCTGGAGGTGTACCTCCGCTCGATGGATGTTGCATCCTATATGCCGGGACGCGTGCGCCTGTACAGCAGGCAGCTGGTGAACAACCCTGTGCTCGAGAAGCAGGTGCACGCACATCTCGGTGTTCTCGACGAGATCGATCACGTGGACACGAACATCACGACGGGCTCGATCCTCATCACCTATGAGCCGGAGCGCCTGCGCGCGAATGCGGAGCTGCGGCGTGCGGAGGAGTATATGCGCACGCATGCGAGGAGGCGGGCATCATGAATTATGTCTCTGGGCTGATGCTGGGGGCGTCCATTGCGAATATGCTGCGGCAGACGCTCAGCGCAGGCTCTGCAGACCCGTTTGCATCGCAGGGGATGCGCGGCCGCGGCCGCTCCATGCAGGGCGGGCTGCTGACCGGATTTCCGGCGATGCCGGGCAGTTCTTCGGGCGGGGCAGCGGGATTCCTGCCGTCCGGTCTCTTCGGGGGACGTACGGGCGGCATGGGAGGCCTCCTGCCGTCTTCGGCATCTGAGGCCGATGCTCCGGCATCTGCGTCCCTGCGCGTGAGTGATCCGACAGAGCCGCCGTTTACTGCGGTGCATGCATCGCCGGGACGCCGCCGCTATCGGACGCCGTACCTGACGGCAGAATTTGCCGAGGTCATCGAGGAGTGTCTCGTACGTCTCCCGTTCGTGACAGAGGTACGCGCAAATGCCGTATCGGGCAGCATCCTCCTCGTCTATCCGCCGGAGGATGAGGCACATATCATCGTCCTTGCGAAGGGGCTTGAGGCGATCTTTGCAGAGGGACGGACGGTGCGGCCGCCCGCGACGCTCGCACAGAGCATACGGCGGTCTGTGAATGACTTCAGCGGATGGATTCAGCAGCATACGGGCGGGGCGCTTGACCTTACGTCGGCTGTTGCCGCGGTCTTTGTCCTGCGCGGGATTCGCCAGATGCTGCTCTCGGACAATACCCCGTCAGGCTCGCAGATGCTCTGGTGGGCATTGACGCTGATGCGGGGATGGAAGGTATGACAAAGTTTTTGCATACGCGGGTGCGCCTCGCAGCGCAGCTGCCGCGTGCAGACGCACTGCGCCTGGCGGCACGCCTGCGGCACTTCCCTGCCGTGACGGCGGCGTCCGTCCGCGAGGGATGTGCCGATCTCTGGCATGAGGGGCCGCTTCCCGCAGAGCGCATCCGTGCTGCAGCAGAGCGTGCCGTACGCGATGCGGCGGAGAAGGCGGAAACGCCGACGGAGCAGATGGCGGAATTCCGCCGCGATGCCGTGATCTCGCTTGCGGGATTTGCGGCGATGGAGCTCCTGCGGCGCGGTGCGCCGGAGGTCTTTGCCTCGGTGAAGATTCTGCGCTCCCTGCTTGTGCTCGGCATCGCGCGCAACTTTATCAAGACGGGGATCGGCGGTCTGATTCAGGACCGTCAGCCGAACGCGGATACGCTGACAACGACGGCCGTCGTTGCCTCGGTGCTCGCGGGAAAACCCGAGTCGAGCCTCATGCTCCTCGCACTCAGCAACGGTGCGGAGATGCTGACAAGCTACGCGGCGGAGAAGGCACGCACGCATATTTCGGGGCTGCTTTCGCTCGGCCAGCGCGATGTCTGGCTTGTCGAAGAGACGCCGGACGGCGAGGTTGAGCGAAAGGTGCCCGTGGAGGAGGTCCGCCCCGGCGACACGATTGCCGTGCACGCGGGGGAAAAGATTGTCATCGACGGGCGCGTCCTGCGCGGCGATGCGGCGGTGACACAGGCATCCATCACGGGCGAATCCGCGCCTGCGATGAAGAGCGAGGGTGCACCCGTCTATGCAGGCAGTGTGGTTGAGGCGGGCGAGCTTGTCGTTGCGGTGGAGAAGGTGGGCGGCGATACCTCGCTCGCGCACATTGTCCATCTCGTCGAGGAGGCGCAGACGCGCCGCGCGCCCGTGCAGAACTTCGCCGATCAGATGGCCAACTACCTCGTGCCCGTGTCCTTCCTCGGCGCAGCGATTGTCTACGGGGCAACGCGCGACTGGGGACGGGTACTGAACCTGCTCTTTATCGATTTCTCCTGCGGGCTGAAGCTCTCGACGGCGACGGCGATGTCGGCATCGATTGCAGCTGCGGCCAAGCGCGGCATCCTCGTCAAGGGGGGCAACTACATCGAGGCGCTGGCCCGCACGGATACGGTTGTGCTGGACAAGACGGGGACGCTGACGGTCGGCGTGCCGGAGATCACGTTCATCCGCACGGCGGCAGGCGTGGAGGAGAAGGAAGTCATCCTGCTCGCGGCGTCGGCAGAGGAGCACTCCGTGCATCCGCTCGCGGTCGCGATTCAAAAATATGTAGAGGAGCATGCGTGGAAGGCTCCGCAGCACCGCTCGTCCGAGACGGTCGTGGCGCGCGGCATGTTGGCCGAGGTGCCGGACTTCGAGGGCTTTGCGGGCGGTACGGTCCGCGTCGGCAGCCGCCGCTTTCTGCAGGAGAACGGCGTTGCGGACGAGGAGGACCTCAGCACTGCCGTGCGGGGCAAGAACCTCCTTTACGTCGCGCGCGATAAAAAGCTCATCGGTATCATCGGCATCGAGGATCCCGTCCGGCCGAAGATGAAGAAGACGCTGAACCAGATGCGCCGCTGCGGCGTGGACGAGATTGTCATGCTCACGGGCGATGCGAAGGCGGTCGCTGCGGAGGTGGCGCGTGCAATGGATGTGGACTCCTATCACGCGGAGATTCTGCCCGAGGATAAGTCGCGTTATGTCAATCAGCTCAAGCAGCGCGGGACGGTCATGATGGTCGGTGACGGCATCAACGATGCGCCGGCGCTTGCGTTTGCAGATGTGGGCGTCTCGCTCGGCGGGCGGCAGACGGACATTGCGGCGGAGTCCTCGGCGGTGACGATTCACTCGGAGGATCCCGCTCGTCTTGTGGAGGCACTGCGTCTCGGACAGCGGACCATGCACCTCGTGCATCAGAACTTTAAGGCGACCCTGCTCATCAACTCTTCGGCGATGCTGCTCGGCGCACTTGGGGCGATCAGCCCGCTCGCGGCAGCGGCAATTCACAACACGGCAACGCTCGGCGTGGTGCTGAACAGCTGCCGCGTACTCGCACCGGAGAGCGGGATCTTTGCACACCGGGCGATTCGCTGACGGACATCGGAATATCGTTCGGCAGTATTGATTTTTCTCTCGTCCTGTTGTAAAATACGGATGAAAATAAATGAAGATAGTCTTGGATCAATAGGGAGTCCCCTGCGCGTCTGTGTGCACGGCGGCTCTTTCGAATGCCGATCCGCTATTTGAGAGGAGAGTTTTGCTGATGGCAGGAAAAATGAAGAACTGCTCAAGCTGCGGGAAGGTATTCATCTCGATCAACAATGCCCGCATCTGCGTCGATTGCCGCGAGAAGGAAGAGCAGTGGGAAAAGCAGATCGTCGAGTACGTGCGCGATCATCCGAAGAGCCAGATTCCCGAGATCGTTGAGGCAACCGGCGTACAGGAACCGGTGATCCGCCGCATGATTCGCGAGGGACGGTTTGTCTCGAGTGATGTCGATCTCAACTTCCCCTGCGAGAGATGCGGGGAGCCCATTCAGAAGGGCCAGTACTGCGACAAGTGCCAGAAGGAGATGCGCGACGAGCTGACGGCAGCCGCCGCCGCAAAGAAGGGACCCTCCTCTGCGCGCTCGGGCGGCGATGATGCCGGCTCCGGACGCCGCGGCTACGTTACGCTCGGCAACAAATAAGAGCAAAAGAGGCGTACTTAGGAAAAACTTCTTAAGTACGCCTCTTTTTTTTCCGATAAAGAATGTGAAAGGACTCCGACCCTTTTTCGGAGAAGCGGGAGACACAGAGAACAGCGGATGCTTTCTCCGGTGTTTCCAAGAATAATAGGTGGTGAAGGATATGTTGATCAGCAATCATACAATCTCAGCGGTCAGCCGTCTCTATGCAGGCAGCCAGGCAGCCGGCGCACGCCGCGCGAATGCAGCGGGCAGCGTCCAGCAGCCGGATGCACTCGAACTCTCGGGTGAGGCACAGAGCTTCGGCGATATACTCCAAAAGCTGCGGGGCATGGATGATGTGCGCACGGAGCGCGTGGAGGCGCTTGCGGCGCGCGTACAGGAACCTGCATCGACGGACATCGCGGCGAAGATGCTTGCGATGCGCTACTGACAAAGGCTGCGCCTATGTGGAACACGTTCGCGGCAACGCTCGGTGAACTGCATGCACAGTATGAGAAGATCCGTGCGGTGCAGCAGCGCAAGCGCAAGGTTCTTGTCGCGCTCGATATGGAAGCGCTCGAGAAGCTGACCGCAGAGGAGGGCTTCCTCGCGCGTGCGGTCGAGCAGCTTGAGAAGCAGCGTATCTCCCAGCTTGCGCGGATTGCGCAGGAGACGCCCGGCGTAACCGCTGAGACGACGATGGAGGAGCTTGCGCTGCTCGCCCCGAGCGAGGAAGACTACCGCTCCGTGCTGGATGCAAGTCTGCGCCTGAGCCGCATCGTGAAGGAAACGAAGGAGCTCAGCGAGGCGAATGCACTCCTCATTGAGGGGGCGCTGCTTGCCATCAACCGCCAGCTTGGCAGAATCGGCGGCACTGTGGTCGACCCGGTATACGGGAGCGGCGGCAGCGAGCAGGTGCGGCATCTGAAGAAAAATTTGGACTATAAGGCGTGAAGGGCAATGACGAATGAGACCCGTGAGGCGCTTGTGCTCCTAAAGGCACAGCTGGCCGCCGCTGATGAGGCGGCGCTTCGCTTTTCTGTGCTCAAGGAGACGCTCCAGCAGAGCGCGTCCGGTGCCGGCATGGCGGAGCCTACGGCAGAGGCGGAACGCAGCCTCTCAGAGGTGCGCGCGCTGATGCGCCGGCAGGCGGAGCTCCTCGAGAGCGTGCAGTGCGCGACTCTTGCGGACATCATTGACCGCGAGCCGAATCTGCGCGAGCGCATGGCGGCAGGCCGCGTCCTGCAGGCAGCGGCGCTGCGGCACGCGGAACTGCGTGAGCTGACAGCCGCCTGCGGAAATCTCCTCCAGCAGAGTGCAGATTTTATCAGCTATCAGCTCAATGTCATCTCCGGCACGGCGGCGGAAGATACCTACGGGCGTTCGCAGCCCGTTGCGGGGCCGGGTGCCGGCGTGCGGCGCGAAATCGCCATGTTTGATGCGGATGTATAAAGGGAAAGAGTGAAGGATCTATGCGGTCAACGTTTGCCGGACTCAATACGATGGTGCGGGGGATTCAGAACAATCAGCTCTCGCTTGATACCACCGGACATAATATTACAAACGCCTCGACGGAGGGGTACTCGCGCCAGCGCGTGGACTCTGCGGCAACGAACTATCAGGAGCGGCCCTCTCTCTACGGCGGGGTCTATGTCGGCGGCGGCGTGGATGTTGTTGCGCTGAACCGCGCCCGCAATATCTATGCAGACAAGCAGTACTGGTCGGAGAACTCGGCGCAGAGCCTCTATCAGACATATAAGACGAATTACGACAAGGTCGAGAGCGTCTTTAACGACTCCAAGAAGACGGGGATTCTGAACGCGATGCAGCAGTTCTACTCTGCGTGGGTCAATCTCTCCGACTATGCGAGTGATGCGGCATCCCGTACGGCAGTGCTGACGAAGGGCAACAACCTCGTCGACCGCATCAAGACGGGAGCACGTCAGCTGCAGGACCAGATTGCCGCGCAGTATGAAGAGATGCGCACGCAGGTGGGCAAACTCAACAGCATTACCGATGAGATTGCCCGTCTCAACAAGAACATCATGCTCGCTGAGACGAACGGCGGCAAGGCGAACGACCTCCGTGACCAGCGTGATCTCCTCGTGGATAAGCTCTCGGAGATCACAAACATCAACGTCTATGAGGAGGCGAACGGGCAGTATACCGTCGTCTCGAACGGCATGACGCTCGTTCAGCGCGACAACCGCCTCACATTGGAGATGAGCGAGCCGATCACGAACGATCGGTACGGCATTTCGGACTATACCCTCCGCATCAAGGAGGCGGGCGGCCTCGGCTATGTCCCGCAGGCAGGCATATTGAAGGCACTGCAGGATACGATTGTGCAGGACAAGGGCTATATCGACAACCTTGCGGATATTTCGGCAACCCTCCTCACGACCTTCAACGATGTGCATAAACTCGGCGCGGGAATTGATACAGAGGCAACCTCGTGGATGAATTTCTTCGGGCGGAATAATTTTAAGAGCAAGGCCACCGGCAGCACATACAGCGGCGAGCGCTATACATGGCATGTGGATCCGCTCACGGGCGACCGCTGGCTGACGGCGACGGGACAGCACGTTACGCGTGCGACGGCGGCCGGGACTACGACGGTCACGACCGTTGATACGTCCAACGCCGCAGATATTCACGAGATGCGCTCGATGCAGATCATCAACGCACTCCAGGTCAGCGATGACCTGATGGCGCCGGGCGGACAGAATCTCGTTGCTGCGCGCAAGATTGACAATGCGACCATGGCGCCGGGCGGCATGGGATACAGCTATGCTGCTGCCGATGTAAACGGCACCGGTGACGGCACGAATGCCGTGGAGCTGAGCAAGCTGTTCAACATTGAGCAGTACGATGCCGCGACAAATCCGTCGGGCGCAAAGAACCCGCTTGGAACGGAGCGCCCGATCAGTACGGTTTCGATCAATCAGTACTATAATAATATCATGAGCCGTCTTGGTTCGAATGCCGAGAATATAGACAAGAAGCTCAAGCAGCAGGACGATCTCATGACGCAGATCGAGCAGTGGCGCCAGTCCACCTCGGGCGTGGACTGGAACGAGGAACTGACGAACATGCTTAAGTTCCAGACAGGCTACGGTGCATGCTCGCGTGTGCTCACGTCGATGGATGAGATGCTGGACCGCCTGATCAACAGCACCGGCGTGGTCGGAAGGTAAGAGGTGACCTATGATACGCATCAGCAGTAACTACATGGTTCGGCGTTACCAGAAAGACCTGAATGAACTGGACTATACCAAGACGAAACTCATGGAGCAGGGAGACGGCAGCAAGCTGCACCGCCCTTCGGACAACTCTGTGGACTATGCGCGCTACCTGCGCTACAATGTCTCCGAGGGAGAGAATGACCGCTATCAGGGCAGCGTCAAGGCCGGCATCTCGTGGATGGCATCCACGCAGACCGCCCTCTCCGGCATGGAGGACATCCAGAAGACCTTTAAGGCAAAGACCATTCAGGGAGCGAACGACGACAAGGATGAGAAGAGCGGCGACTGGCCGGCGATTGCGCGAGAGATGAAGGCAGGCATTCAGCAGATTGTCTCTCTCGGCAATACGCAGCTGGGGGACCGTTACATTTTCGCCGGACAGGCGGATCTCAAGCAGCCCTTTACGATGTCGGATGAGGCAAATCTGCGCACGCGCGGTCTTTCCAAGACCCTCGATGATCGTCAGGCCGCATTCTTCAACGATGCGAGCAACAATCAGAGTGCGAACTTCCTGCACCAGATGCTTTCCCTCGACGGCAGCGACGGCAATACCTACTATCTCAACACGTTGACGGGCGATGTCTACACGAAGGAGTTCGTGCAGGAAGGCTATAAGGATGTGATCGCGAGCGGACGCACGACCGTATCGGCGGCCGACCGCGTCGGCAACATCGCGACGGGCGCGAACTTCATTAAAAACAACTTCCAGAACACGGGGGAAATCACGGCGGCAGGTGCGGCATGGACCGACACCGTGGGCGGCGTGACGATGAAGTTCTCCACCGTGCAGCAGCAGATCGTCACCTACAGCGGCGACATGCGCTACATCTCGATGGTCAAGCAGAACGGCTCGACTGAGCCGACGGCGGACACCGTGAACAAGACGGGACAGGACATCTTCGGCCGCGACATCTTTGACGATGCGAACTCGGGCAACGAGCCTTCGGGCACGGCGATGGTCAACAACATGCTGACGGTCTACGCCAAGACGAAGTCCGCCGATCCGCGCTGGCTCAGCTCGGACGGCGTCACCCTCGCGGACGTCGCCAACCAGGTCACACTGCAGGCCCATACGGAGACGGGGGCGCGCAGCGGCCTTTACACAGATATGACGAGTATTCTCACGGATCACGCGGAGAATATCACCCGCGATATTACGGATGTCTCTGCGACCGATGTGGCAGCACTCGCAACGAAGATGATGCAGCAGCAGACGGTCATGAGCATGTCCCTCTCGATGGGAGCGCGCATCCTGCCGCTCTCGCTCGTGGATTATCTGCGGTAAGATTTTATGAAGGCATTATCATAACGGGAAAGGACGCCCTTTATGCCCATGCTCTATCTCAATGTGCGTCATACGCTCCCCATGATCGGGATACGGACGCAGAGGAATACGCTGGACACCAGCATTCAGCAGCCGCGCTATGAACAGCAGACGCAGCAGGCGCGCTCCAACCGGGGCGTGACACAGCCGAAGCTGTCCATCGACACTTATCCGAGCCGCCACAGCTACGGCTTCACGAATCACACGGATTTTGCCCGCGAGCACGGACAGCAGGGCTATGCCGATGTGAAAAAGGGAACGTCGAAGCATACGCAGATGGCGTGGGCGCTTGCCGAGGACGGCCCGAAACCGGGGCGTCAGGTGGCGCTCGAGTTTGTCCGGAACGATGTGAAGGCCATCGCCAAGCAGAACCGCCAGCTCGTTGCAGCAGCGATCCCGGATCCGGAGATCCGCTTCGATACGGGCGAGGCCGTCGGCGAACCGACCATCGGGCGCACAACGCCCCGATGGACAACAGAGAGCCGGGCACATGCTCATTTCAACCGCGGCAAGGTTGAGACCTACCTTCAGCAGAAGGGAGATATTCGCCGCTGGGTCAGCGAAGGCAAATACGATATACGTGCATAACAGGAGTCTTTGATGAAGAAAATTATGACCAGCCGTTTCGGGGAGATCGAGGCGGCAGAGGATGCTGTCATTCATTTTGCGGCAGGAATTCCTGCCTTTGAGGAGGAGCGGGAATTCCTCATCATCCCGTATGAGGAGGGAAGCCCTTACGTGTTCCTCCAGTCTGTCAAGACACCGGAACTCGCCTTTTTGATGACGATGCCTCTCATCTTTTTCCCGGAATACGAGTTCACCATTGATGATGATGTGGAAAAGGAGCTCGGCCTGACCTCGCCCGAGGAAGTGCTGATCTACACGATTCTCACACTCTCGGGAAATGAGATCCGGGATCTCACGGCGAACCTCATCGCACCGATTGTTATCAATGCAAAGACGCGCCAGGCAAAGCAGATCGTGCTTGACCGCAGTCCGTATACGACGAAACACCGCCTGTTCCCCGCTGATCAGGAGGTCCAGTAATGCTCGTACTCACACGCAAACCAAGGCAGCAGATTATGATCGGCGACAATGTCGTCGTGAATATCGTGGAGGTCCAGGGCGACAACGTGCGCATCGCGATTGATGCACCGCGCAGCGTCAAGATCTACCGCGGCGAGATATACCGGGCAATTCAGGAGGAGAATCAGAGGGCCGCGGCACCCGCGAACCTCGATCTCAGCACATTGCCCAAGAACTAGTTAAACGTCTCAAGGAAGAACAGAGAGGGAACGCTGGATGCGTTCCCGCGACACATGGAGGGAAGCCTTATGGCAGTAGGAAGTGTTCAGGATGTTATGCTGGCAGCGGTTGCTGTCGGCGGCATGAAAGGCGGCGCCGAGGCGCCGCAGCCGTCCGTATCAGAGGCGGCGCCACAGGAATCTGCGGATGCGGCACTGCGCGAGAGCCTCGCAGCTGCAAGGGAAGAGGAGACCGCTGAGGGGCAGGAGCGTGTTCTGCACGAACCTCTCACAGAGGAACAGACCGAATTCATCACGGAGCAGCTCAACGAAATCATGCGCAACATCAACGTGAATCTGCAGTTCCAGTATCATAAAGAAGTAAACTTTATGTCAGTGCGGATGCTCGATAAGAAGACCGGCGAGGTGCTGCGCGAAGTGCCGCCCGAATCGATGGTCGAGCACATGATCAAGGTGCGCGACTGGATCGGCGCCTTCCTGGACAAGACGGCCTAAGGCGGGAGAAGGAGGAAGATTATGTCATCAACAAGAGGAATCTATGGACTTTCCGGTTCCGGTCTCGATGTGGAGTCGCTTGTCAAGGTCGGAATGATCTCCCAGCAGAAGAAATACGACCGTATTTATAAGAAGGAAGTTGAGACCGAGTGGCGCAAGGAAGCCTATGCTGACGTATACAGCAAGGCCAATACCTTTAAGAGCCGGATGTCGGATTATCGCCTGAGCACCATGACCAAGCCGATGACGACCACAAGCTCGCATGCGGATGCAGTGACGGCAACCGCAAATGCAAGCGCGGGCGTCATGGGACATTCCGTCGAGGTTGCGCAGGCGGCCACGAATGCCTACCTCATGACGGCATCGGGGCAGAAGATTGACCGTGCGAATACCGGGGCTGCGGCGAGCGTCATGCTCAAGGACGTGGCATTTGCCGGCGGAACAAAGCCTGCGGGCATGGCGGACGGCGATACGGCACTTCGCTTCAAGATCTCGAACGGAACGGGCAGCGCAGAAGTGACGTTCACGGCAGAAGAGGTCTTTACGAAGAACCTTACGCTCAACGATCTCGCAACGCGCATCAACAACGCACGCTACACCGGATCGGACAGCCAAAAGACCGCACTTGATATCCGCGCCGGATATGACTCCGTATCGGACGGCTTCTCCATCGTCAACAGCAAGACGGGCGACAGCAACAAGATCAATCTGTCTGTCGATACGACCTCGAGCTCGGCGGCCCATACGACGACCCTGCTGAACAACCTGAAGCTCGGCACCGTCACCAACGGGACCATCAGTCCGCCCTTGACGCTTACAACGGGCGGAACAACCGCTTCGCTCGAGGCGCAGGGCACGAATGCGAAAGTCAAGATCGACGGACGCACCTACGACAACCTGCAGGAGAATAACCTGACGGTCAACGGCGTGACCTATACCTTTAAGAAAGCGACGCAGGCAGGTACGCCCGCACAGATCAATGTCGCGCAGGATCAGGACAAGCTCGTTGAGAATGTCAAGAAATTCGTTGAGGAGTACAACACGCTGCTCGATGACCTCGTCAAGCGTTACGGTGAGAATAAGTACAAGGACTACGGCGTTCTCACGAAGTCGCAGGAAGAGGCAATGACGAAAGATCAGGTCGATAAGTGGAACGAGAAGGCAAAATCGGGACTTCTCTTCCGTGACAGTTATGTCCGCTCGCTGATCGGCGACCTGCGCGATGCCGTGATCAACCGCGTGCAGTCTGCGCCTGGCCGCTACACGACGCTCTCGTCCATCGGCATTACGGCGAAGGACCAGTCGGGACATCTCCAGCTGGATGAGAATAAGCTCAAGGCAGCCATTTCCGCAGAGCCGGATGCAGTTCACCGCCTCATCTCCTACGATGATGAGAACAATGACTACGGCAACAGCGGCGTTGCTTCCCGCATTTACAACAAGCTCACGAGCCGCCTCAAGAGCCTGGAAAACCATGCGGGCGTCTCGGCAAACAAGTCGGATATGAGTGAGCTGGGCAAGCTGATCCAGAACTACGAGAAGCAGATGAGCGACTTCAAGAAGCTCATGACTTCATTCGAGAGCAGTCTTTACAAAAAGTACAATGCGATGGAAGAGGCGATTGCGCGCCTGTCCACCCAGTTCAATTTCTTTAACGGGCAGTAATGCAAGGGGGACTTCCATATGGTAAACAGTGCTGCTGAGGCTTATAAGAAGCAGCAGGTGCTCACGGCTACGCCCGAGGCACTGACCCTCATGCTCTACAATGGATGTCTCAAGTTCATCAAAGAGGGCGTTGATGCTCTCGCCGAGAAGAACTATGAGGCGTCGAACATCTCGCTCCAGAAGGCGCAGAACATCATCTCTGAGTTCCGCGTCACGCTGAATATGGACTACGAGATCTCACACCAGCTCCTTCCGCTTTACAATTATGCCTATGACCGCCTCGTCGAGGGGAATATGAAGAGCGACCCGGCGATTATTCAGGAAGCTACGGATATCATCACGGAGCTCCGCGATGCATGGGCGCAGGCGATGAAGAAGGCGCGCGAGGAGAAGGCGGCGCAGGGCGCAGAAGGGAGCGGCGTCTATGCCGGATGAAGCATATGCCGCAGCGCAGGCTCTGTGGGAAAAATACCGTGTCCTTACACATGAACTGATGAAGTTCATCGATGAGGAGGAGATTGAAACCTTCATCGATCTTGTCGATCAGCGCGAGCATATCGTCGAAATGCTCCGGGAACTGCCGTCGGACCCCTACCGTGCAGGTACAGAGTGGGCAGCGGTTGACGCGGAGATCCGGCCGCTCGAGATGCAGATCCAGTATAAGGCACGCGCGTGGCTGAACCGTTCACGGCGGCAGAATGCAGCCGTACACAGCTACGATCTCACGGGGGCAAATCCCCTTGGGAGCAACCTCAATCGGCGCTATTGACAAATGCGTCTAAAAAAAGTAAAATATTTCCAGTCAAATACTTAAGTATGTCCTCATCATGACGATATACTTTATGTAAGATGATAATATGCAAGCGGGGCGGCTGCCAGGGAAGGCTAGCTAGCAGCCAACCAGGATAGACGCGTCACTTGCTTATTATACAGCGCGGGCACGGATGTCCGCAATACAGTTAAAATTCCGGAAAATCCGGAACCACACCAGGGAGGAATTTACACATGGCAATGGTAGTTAAGAACAACATGTCGGCGG
>CAUQVG010000015.1:0-29696 GCA_963521685.1 uncultured Selenomonas sp. | reverse complement strand
AAGATGCAGGAGGGGCAGGCGATCCTCGATCTGCCCGGCTACGAGCAGTATTTTTACAGCGCAGAGAAAAAGGGTTACTCCGGCACGGCGATCTTCACGCGCGTGAAGCCGCTCTCGGTCAGCTGTGGAATCGGCATCGAGGAGCACGACCACGAGGGCCGCGTGATCACGATGGAGTTTGAGGATGTGTATCTCGTCACCGTCTACACGCCGAACTCAAAGAGTGCGCTTGAGCGCCTCGATTACCGCATGGTCTGGGAGGATGCGTTTCGTGCATTCCTGCTCGATCTGCGTTCGAAAAAGCCCGTTGTCGTCTGCGGTGACCTCAACGTCGCTCATACCGAGATTGACCTCAAGAACCCGAAGAGCAACCGCCGCAATGCGGGCTTTACGGACGAGGAACGCGGCAAGTTCGGCGAGCTATTGGCGGCCGGTTTTGTCGATACCTTCCGCGCCCTTTATCCGGATCAGACGGGGGCGTATACGTGGTGGTCCTATCTGCGCCATGCGCGTGAGACGAACGCGGGGTGGCGCATCGACTACTTCCTCGTCTCTGAGGAGCTGCGGAACCGCATCGCTGCAGCGGAGATTCATGCAGACGTGTTCGGGAGCGATCACTGCCCCGTATCATTGACACTGAAATAAGGGAGATTCATGGGAGCACTGAAAGAAGAACTCGCGCATGCGATTGAGAAGCGGCGCACATTCGCCATCATCTCACATCCGGATGCGGGCAAGACGACGCTCACCGAAAAGCTGCTCCTCTACGGAGGTGCGATCCACCTCGCCGGCTCGATCAAGTCGCGCAAGACGCAGCGCCATGCGGTCTCTGACTGGATGGAGATCGAGAAGCAGCGCGGCATCTCCGTCACCTCCTCCGTCCTGCAGTTCGACTACGACGGCTATCGGATCAACATCCTCGATACGCCCGGGCATCAGGACTTCAGCGAAGACACCTACCGCACGCTGATGGCGGTGGACAGCGCCGTCATGATCATCGACGCGGCAAAGGGCGTTGAGGCGCAGACGCGCAAGCTCTTCCGCGTCTGCCGCCAGCGCGGCATCCCCATCTTCACCTTTGTCAACAAGCTGGACCGTTTCGGCAAGGCGCCGCTTGATCTGATGGACGAACTGGAGAACGTGCTCGGCATCCGCTCCTATCCGATGAACTGGCCGATCGGTACGGACGGCACCTACCGCGGCGTCTATGACCGCGAGAAGAACCGCATTGAGCTCTTTGCCGAGGACGTAACGCACGGACAGGAGACGCGCGTCTCCGAGGTGTTCGAGATGGACGACCCCGTGTGGAAGGAGCGCGTCGGTGCGGAGGCTGCTGCAGCGCTCGCTGACGATATTGAGCTGCTGCGTGATGCGGGCGAGGCATTCGACCGTGCGGCAGTCGATGCGGGCGAACTCACGCCCATGTTCTTCGGCTCGGCGATGACGAACTTCGGCGTGCAGAACTTCCTTGAGGAGTATATCCGCCTTGCGCCGCCGCCGGCACCGCGCATGTCCTCGGACGGCGTGATCGAGCCGGACGATGAGAAATTCTCGGGTTTCGTGTTCAAGATTCAGGCAAATATGAATCCTGCACACCGCGACCGCCTCGCGTTCATCCGCATCTCCTCCGGAAAGTTCGACCGCAATATGAGCGTTTGGCACGCGCCGACGGGCAAACTTATCAAGCTGGCGCAGCCGCAGCAGTTCCTCGCGCAGGACCGCCAGATCATCGACACGGCGTACCCCGGCGACATTGTGGGGCTGTTTGATCCCGGCGTATTCGGCATCGGGGACACGCTCTGCGACCCCGCGCACAAGTTCAAGTTCGAGGATTTCCCCGTATTCCCGCCCGAGCGCTTTGCGCGCGTCGCGGCAAAGGATACGATGAAGCGCAAGCAGTTCGTCAAGGGCATCGAGCAGCTGACGCAGGAGGGGGCCATCCAGCTCTTCGAGCAGGTCGGCGCGGGTCTTGACAGCTATATTGTCGGCACCGTCGGTACGCTCCAGTTCGAGGTGCTCGAATACCGACTCAAGAACGAGTACAATACGGAGATCACGATGCAGATGCAGCCGTTCGAGACGGCGCGCTGGCTCGCATATCCCGACGGGCGCACGATTACGCCCGCCGATCTGCGCGGCGCCGACCGCGGCATGTTCGTTCATGACAGGAACGGCAACCCCGTCCTCCTCGTGAGCAACGAGTGGGCGCTCGGCTGGATCCGTGAGAACAATCCCGATCTCCAGCTCGGGCAGGTGCCGTTTGACCGCAAAGAGGCATAAAAGATCAAAAGGCCTGTATCATGAAGCAATTGCTTCATGATACAGGCCTTTTCGCTTTGAAAAATTATTTTTTTACCGTGCCGAATGCATCATCCGCCCATGTGAGCACGGCTTCCTCGATGACCGCATCGTTTCCGCTCGCCGTTTTGTCCGCGGCGGTGACGTGGAGACTGCGGCCGCTCTTGTAGGCGATGACGATGTTGTAGGCCGGGTCGACGGCAGTCTCTGCGCGTGCGCCGAAATCATTCGCGGCGGCGAGATCCCGGTCCGCAATGAGCGTGTGGAAGCTTGCCTCGAGCTCCGGCGTCCACGGGACATAGCGCTCGGCGATGTCCTGATAGCGTCCGTTTGTCCACTGCTTGCCGACGAACTCGCCGAGACAGGTGATGAAACTCTCGGGATCCAGGCCCTTTGCTGCGAGTTCCTCGGCCGGGAAAACATTCTTGGCCGGTGCGTCCATCAGGCAGATCATGCGCATGAGGGTTCCGTCCGCAACAGGATGGCGGAACTCCATGGACATCTGCTGAATCTGTCCGTCTTCCGACGGGAGCGTGCTCGCAGCCGGCTCTGCGGCGCTCGCCTGCGGCAGCCCGTATCCGGCGCCAAACAGGACAAGTGGCATGAGGATGAGGCCGATGCGGCGCAGCGCTTTTCTGCGGAAGTTTGTCATAATGTGTCCTCCTTTATCTCAGGCAAACAAATCGTTGAGGGCTTCGGTCATGGTCGGATGGGTGTAAACAGCGGAACCGAGTGAGGAGGCAGTGATGCCGTGGTCGATCGCCATCTTCATGAGGTTGATCATCTCCTGCGACTCCGGGCAGAAGAAATGCGCGCCGAGGACGATATCGGTCTTTGCGTCGACAATCGCCTTGAGGAGGCCTGCGGGCTTCTTGTAGACCTGCGCCTTCGGAATCGCAGCGGTCTCGAGGCGTGCGATGCGCACGTCAAAGCCTGCGCGCTGTGCCTCCGCCTCGCTCATGCCGACGCGGGAGAGGGGCGGGTCGATAAAAACGGAGTAGGGGACGGCGCCGCGGTTTGCGGTTGTGCGTGCGGATGTCCCTGCAAGCTGGTCCTTTACGATGCGGAAATCGTCGAGTGAGATGTATGTGAACTGCATGCCGCCGGTGACGTCGCCCATCGCCCATATGTGCGGCACATTCGTGCGCAGGTGCTCATCGACCGCAACTGCGCCGCGTTCTGTTACAGCGACGCCTGCTGCGTCAAGATTCAGTCCTGCGATGTTCGGGCGGCGTCCCGTGGCGATGAGCACCGCGTTTGCTGCGAGCGCCTTCTCGCCGTCCGCCGTCTCTGTGATGACGGACGCCCCTGCGGCGCTGTCCCCGATGCGCAGGATTTTCGTGCCCGTCAGAATGCGGATGCCGCGGTCCTCCATCTGCTGGCGGACGCGTGCGGCAATCTCAGCGTCCTCGCGCGGGATAAAGGCATCGCCGTCCTGCACGACGGTGACGGAGGAGCCGAAGTTGGCGTAGTAGGAAGCAAACTCGAGACCGATGTAGCCGCCGCCGATGATGACAAGATGCTCCGGAAGTTCGTCGAGCTCCATCATTGTCTCGCTCGTATAGACATGCGTGCTCTCTGCTGCGCCCGGAATGGGCGGGACAAAGGGGACCGCACCCGTGTTGATGAAGATGCGTTCTGCGGTCACGGTCTGCGCACCGTCTGCACCGGCGATGCGGACGGTATGCGCGTCGATGAAGGAGGCCTCGCTGTCGATGACAACGGCGCCGGTGCCCGTTACCCTCGCATAGTTCTTCTCGCGCAGCATGGACGTGAGACGGCGCTTCTCCGCGATGGCTGCGCGGTACCGCTCCGCCTTTGTCGCAAAGTCTCCGCCTGCTGCGGCCGAGAGACGCGCGCTGTACTCAAGGGACTTCGACGGGATGCAGGCAACATTGATGCAGGTTCCGCCGTAGCGTTCCTTTGAGCGCTCAACGAGGGCGACGGTCTCGCCCTTCTTTGCAAGGAAGCCTGCGAGCGTCTTGCCCGCCTTGCCGAATCCGATGATGAGATTTTGATATGATATGTTCTGCATGGGATATGCTCCGTTTCTGTTGAGATTGTTTCGTGTATAGTTTCTATTATAGCACTTTTTCTGAAAAGAAGAGGAAAAACGATTAGCAGTCTGCGTCTTCTCCACAGCCCGCGGCCGTAAAGAGCATGAGAGGCGCGAGCAAGAGCCCCGTCCGGCGGAGTGTTCTTTTGCAGCGCATATGTCTTCCTGCTCTTTTCGATGCGTTTGGGAGAGTTGTTTCTTTGCCTCATGATTATATCATCTTTTTCCCGCAGGGAGAGAAAATCTTGCAGCAAATCTGCGGGCCGCATTTACAAAATATAATATTCCATCTATAATGGGAGAGAATTATTCTCCATGAATGACAGAAGGGAGGGGCCATGCTGACGCGTGAGATGCTGACTCCATATACAGAACTTTTGCTGCACCACGATCTGTTCGAGGGGGTTCCGCCGGAGGCTCTGCCGGTGCTCGTGCAGGAGCTGGGCGGAGAGCTCAGGAGCTATTCGGCGGGGCAGAGTATTATGCGCATGGGGCGTGCGCCGATTGTGACGGGCATCATCCTCTCGGGAGCTGTTGAGGTGTCCTTTCTCAACGAGAACGCCGACCAGATCGATATGAGTATCTTCGAGGCGGGCAAGAGCTTCGGCGAGACGATGGAGGGCGCGGACCTCGCGGTGAGCCGCATGTTTGTGAAGGCCCTCCGCGACACGCTGATCCTGCGCCTGCAGTTTCGGAGCCTTTATCAGAAAAATTCCTGCAGCAGCCCGCATCTCTGGCGATTCACGCTGAACATGCTGCGGCGGATTGCGCAGAAGGGCATCTTCTATCAGCACAAAATCCGCATCATGGGGCAAAAGAGCATCCGCGCAAAGCTCAGCGTCTATCTCCAGGAACTCTCTGCGGAGGGCGGAGAGACAACGCTGCGCGAGATGAACCAGACGCAGCTGGCGCGTTATCTCGGCGTGGAGCGCAGCGCGCTCAGCCGCGAGATGAGCCATCTGCGGGATGAGGGGATCATCGACTACGACCGCAAGACACTGCGCGTCCTGCAGCCGGATTTCCTGGCGATGTAGAGGGCGCTGCTCGTCCGTTTGCGAGGGAAGAGAGACTGCTTGCAATAAAAAGGACTGCCGTTAGGCAGTCCTTTTCGCATGGGAGAGGGCGGCGTTTACACCATCTCTTCGGGATGGAAGACTTCGTCGAATTTCTCGGCGGTGAGGAAACCGAGGGCGACGCACGCCTCCTTGAGGCTGATGTTCTCGTCGAATGCCTTGTGCGCAGTCTTGGCGGCGTTCTCATAGCCGATGTACGGGTTGAGCGCCGTCACGAGCATGAGAGAGCGGTGAAGGTTCTCGTGCATCTTCTCGCGGTTCGCAGTGATCCCCGTGACGCAACGGTCGTTGAACGACTTGATCGAGTCGGTGAGGAGCCGCGCGGACTGGAGGAAGTCGTAGATCATGACGGGCATGAACACGTTGAGTTCAAAATTGCCCTGCGAGGCGGCGATGCCGATCGCAGCGTCGTTGCCCATGACCTGCACCGCAACCATCGTAACGGACTCGCACTGGGTCGGGTTGACCTTGCCCGGCATGATGGAGCTGCCCGGCTCGTTTGCGGGGATTGTGATCTCGCCGAGACCGCAGCGCGGACCTGCAGCGAGCCAGCGGATGTCGTTTGCGATCTTCATCATATTTGCCGCGAGGCCCTTGAGTCCGCCGTGTGCAAAGACCACGGCATCCTTGCTCGTGAGTGCATGGAATTTGTTCGGCGCAGTGACGAACTCCTTGCCCGTCAGCTCGCTTGCCGCCTGTGCGACTGCGACATCGAAGCCCTTCGGTGCATTGAGCCCCGTGCCGACCGCGGTGCCGCCGAGCGCAAGCTCGTGGAGGAATGGGAGCGCCGCCTGCAGCTGCTTCTTCGACTGTTCGAGCATGGAGAGCCAGCCGCTGATCTCCTGGGCAAAGGAGATGGGGACGGCGTCCTGCAGGTGGGTGCGTCCGGTCTTGACGATGCCCTCGTTCTCGCTCATGAGGCGGCGGAAGGTATCCGCGAGGAGGTCAATGCTCGGGAAGAGACCGTCCTCGATGGCGATGACGGCCGCAATGTGCATCGCTGTCGGGAAGGTATCGTTCGAACTCTGCGACATGTTGGCGTGGTCGTTTGGGTGGAGGATCTTCTCGCCTGCGATCTCGTTGCCGCGGTTTGCGATGACCTCGTTGACGTTCATGTTCGACTGCGTGCCGCTGCCCGTCTGCCAGACCGCGAGCGGGAAATGCTCCGCGAGCCTTCCGGCAATGATCTCATCGCATGCCGCCTTGATCGCGGAGAGGCGTTTCTCGTCAAGCTTGCCGAGCTTATGGTTCGCAATGGCGGCGGATTTCTTCAGAATGCCGAATGCGTGGATGATCTCGGCGGGCATCTTCTCAATGCCGATGGGGAAATTCTCAAAGCTGCGCTCCGTCTGCGCTGCCCAATACTTGTCAGCGGGCACCTTGACCTCGCCGAGGGAATCATGTTCAATGCGATACTCCATTTGGATTATCCTCCTTATCGTGAGAAAATAGAGAAAATCTGCTGATAAAAGTATAGCACAGAAAAATGGAAATGAGAATATTTATCGTAAAGTTTTCGATAAGACCGAGCGCGTGAGCAGGCCGACCGCAATGCCGGTCAGAATGCCGGCGAGGCCGAGGATCGGCGCATAGGTGAAGAGCGCCGTTGTTTCCATGACGGCAGCGGCGGCAGCAAGCTGCGCCATGTTGTGGAGGAAGCCGCCGGCGGCACTGATGCCGACGACGGACAGCTGCGTGTGTTTCTTGAGCAGTGCCATTCCTGTAAAACTCGCCGCACCGCCCGCAAGACTGTAGAGCATGGATGCGGGGCCGCCGCCGAAGAAGGAGGCGAGGAGGATGCGCAGGAGGAGCATGATGCCTGCGTCGCGCACCGGCAGTGTCCAGAGTGCGATGAGGGTGGCTGCGGCAGCGAGACCGAGCTTTGCGCCCGGAACGGGCAGCGGCAGGGGGAGGAGCCCCTCGAGGATGAACAAAATAAGGGAGAGTGCGGTAAGTACGGCGATGCGCGCAATGCGGTGAAGTCTGCTCATATCATTTCACTTCGATCAGGAGCTTGTGGGGGAGACAGGCAATCACGTCTCCTTTTTTTGCCGCTTTGCCGGTCTTTATACAGACGAGGTCGGGGCAGTCGGCATCGATCACGGCAATGGTCTCCCCCTCGATGCGGATCGTATTCTCTCCGTGTTCATCCCGGATGCGGATGTCCTCTGTGCCGGTGTGGCCCGTGAGCGGGATGTCATACAGCACGTGCCCGTTCTGTGTGATGACGGCGCGGCGCATCTCCCTGTCCTCCTGCGTGAAAAAAAATACGGCAGCTGCCCCGCAGAGGAGGAGCAGCGCGCCGATGAGGATCAGATCGTTTTTCTTCATTGGAACCCCCTGCCTTGACGAATGTTTGCGATCAAAGTACAATAACAACATATCTCATTTAGATGCCGCGTCCGAGCTCACGCTGCCAGTATGCGAGGTCGAGGTCGTTCAGCGGGAGATCGATGGTCTGCCCGTTGTCGTAGTAGAACCGCAGACGGATGCTGACGGCTTTGCGCAGCGCGGGGAGCGCGGCACGGGGGAGTTCGACGAAGAGTTTGTTTTCGTTCTTATACGGGCTTTCAGCATCCGGGACCGGGCGCGGCGTATGCTTGACCGCAGCCTTCATCTCCCAGGCCGTGCCGTCGGTATAGAGCACTGCGTCGGGCAGGAGCTTCGCCTTGTCATAGCGATAGTCCCAGAGCGAGAGCGTTGCGCCTTCGAGGCGGCCCTCGCCGGTGTAGGACGCCTGGAAGTCGATACGTGCGTATGCTGAGAGGCTGCGCGCGGTACGATGGTCGATCTGGTAGGTGTAGGACAGGCCGAAGATGCCGACGAGGATGAGGAGCAGGGCGACGAGGATGACAAGCTGACGGAATGTGCTGAGCATCGCCGGCCTCCTTTCGATAAATCGTTTCGGGCTATTATACCATAGGGGAAAGCCCTTTGTCAGCTGTTGACGGGCGGAAATGGGAAAACAGGAGGGACCGGATATGGGAGTAAAGCTGTTCGTGTCGGATCTGGACGGGACGATGCTGCCGGACGGCAATGTGGTCTCGGCGGAGAATATCGCTGCCGTACAGCGCGCGGTCGAGGCGGGCGTCGTGGTGACGATCGCGACAGGGCGCATGTTCGAGGCGGCGCTGCCCGTCGCCGAGGCGCTCGGCGTAGATGTGCCGATCATCTCCTACAACGGTGCGCTCATCAAGAGCCCGAGCGGGCGCGTCTATGAGGAGCATACGATAGAGGAGAGGCTGGCGCATGACATCATCGCCTTCTGCCAGGAACGCGGCTGGTATATCCAGTCCTACACCGGCGGCTGTCTGCGCTATGTTGGGCCATGCGACGAGTCGCGCTTTTACGAGAACTCGCAGAAGCTTGCGGGGCAGGCGGTCGGCTGGAGCGGCCTGTTTGCACATGCTGCGGGCAACTGCAAGCTGCTCCTCGTGACACAGGGGGGTGCTGTGACGCCGGAGCGCGCGGATGCGCTTATGGAGGCATTCGGCGCGCAGATCGATGTGTCGCGCTCGACAGACCGTCTTATCGAGATTGTGCCGAAGGGCATCTCGAAGGCCTCGGCGCTCGCCTCGCTCGCGGCAAAACTCGGCGTGGCGGTTGAGGAGACGATGGCGATCGGCGATGCGTACAATGATCTGGCGATGCTGCGTGCAGCGGGCAAGAGCATAGCGATGGGCAATGCGTTCCCAGAGATCAAGAATGTGACGGATTATGAGACGCTGACCTGCGAGGAGAACGGCCTTGCAGCGGCCATCTATCGCTATGTGCTCGGCATGGGAGCGGATGCCCCCGTACCGATGGCCGGGGGCTGAAACAATGGCAATCAAACTCATCGCGCTCGATCTGGACGGGACTCTCCTCACGTCGGACAAGCGGATCACAACGCGTACGAAGGACATCATTGCACGCGCCATGGCGCGCGGCGTGACCGTGACGATCGCAACGGGCCGCATGCTGCGCTCGGCGGTATATTTTGCCCGGCTGCTCGCCTCGGATGCACCCGTCATCTGCTGCAACGGCGGCTACGTCGGCAGAGCAGAGGGCGCGCCGGCCTTTGCGCGTTATTTCGACCCTCTGCTCGCGCGGGAGTTTCTGACGTTCTGCTATGAGCAGGACTGGTACGTGAACTGGTACAGAGGCATGGACATCTATGCGCCGATGTACCGCGAGGATTATTTTGCCGCCTACCGGACGACGGCGAATTTCGTTGTGAATGAGGTAGGAAATAATTATCTGCGCTATACGGAGAACGTTCCGCAGTTCGTCCTGCGCAATCTGGACGAGGGCATCTCTCCCTATCTCAAGGCCGTGCAGGAACGCTTCGGCGATGCCGTACTGCCGCAGCAGAATACGGGGACGAGCCTCGACATCAATCCGCCCGGCGTGAGCAAGGCGGTGGGCGTGCAGGCGCTCGCGGATGCGATGGGGCTCACCCTCGATGAGGTGATGGTGGCGGGCGATGCGGACAACGACTTTGAGATGCTGGAGATGGGCGCGTTCTCCGTTGTGCCGGAGAATGGACTCCCCGCGGCAAAGGAGCGCGCCAGTTATGTGACGGCATCCAACGATGCGAATGGGATTGCCGCTGCAATCGAGAAATTTGTGCTGTGAGGTGAAATTGATGAGCGAAGCAAAACGTCCGGCGGAGAACTTTCGTCCCGTCATCGTAACAGGGCTGTCAGGCGGCGGAAAGTCGCTTGCCGCGCGCTATATGGAAGACATCGGCTATTTTTGCGTGGATAATCTGCCGCCGATCTTTATTCCGAAATTCATTGATCTCTGCCGCGAGACGCACGGGCAGATCAGCCGTGCGGCAATCGTAGTGGATACGCGCAGCCGCGAGTTCTTCGATGACTTCGTTCGCGTCCTGGATGAGCTGGATGCCGGCGATGTCGCCTATGAACTCCTCTTTATCGAGGCGTCCGAGGACGTGATCATCCGCCGCTACAAGGAGACGCGGCGCCCGCATCCGCTCGCGCCGGATGCGCGCATCTCGGAGGGCGTGACGCGGGAGCGGCAGCTGCTTGACGGCGTACGTGCGCGCGCCACTCAGCTCGTCAACACCTCGAAACTGCGCAAGTCGGAGCTGCGCGACATCATCCGCCAGCACTACGATACACCGGGCCGGAATGCGGAGATGAACGTCACCGTTCTCTCGTTCGGCTTTAAGTACGGCATTCCGCTCGATGCCGATCTCGTCTTTGACGTGCGCTTCCTGCCGAATCCGTTCTATGTGGACTCGCTGCGCAAGAGGAGCGGCACGGTGCCGCAGGTCGCCTCCTATATCGAGTCGTGGGAGGTAACGCAGAAGTTCGAGCAGTATCTGGACGGGCTCATCGACTTCCTCCTGCCGAACTATGTGAAGGAGGGCAAGAGCCAACTCGTCATTGCCATCGGCTGTACGGGCGGCATGCACCGCAGCGTCTTTATCGCAAAGCATCTCTATGACCGCATCAAGGGCGCCTACGTTACCCGTCTGGAGCACCGCGACCTCATGAAGAATGAGGTGCAGGAACACGTGAGCGAGGGATGATTCCATGCATCTGATTAAATGGCTTTATCCCGGCATGGGCTTCAAGCGCTGGCTCTTCGTATTTGCGCTCGGAACACTCTGCGTCGGCCTCGGCGCGGCACTGATCTTCAACTACAAATACATTGATTCGATTGAGGAGGCAATCTTCCGCTTCGTCTATACGTGGCAGGGCAGCTATGACTATGGGTTCACGGCGATTGCGGGCACGCTCCTCTTTGTCCTGGGCAGCGTACTCATGCTGGTGGCGACGCGGCACGTCATCCGTTCGGTCATCACGGCGCTGATGCCTGAGGGGACATCGGCACGTCTCGTCGATCTGGTCTATGAAAAGACACGTCTCAGCCGCGGTCCGTCGGTGACGGTGATCGGCGGCGGGCACGGCCTCTCCGTGCTCCTGCGGGGCATCAAGGAGCTGACGAGCAATGTGACGGCCGTTGTGACCGTCGCGGACGACGGCGGATCCTCGGGGCGCCTGCGTGAGGAGCTCGGCATCATTCCGCCTGGCGATCTGCGCAACTGCCTCGTCGCGCTTGCAGATACCGAGCCGCTGATGGAGAAGCTCTTTCAGCACCGCTTTGAGGGTGAGAGCAACCTCGCCGGGCACAGCTTCGGCAACCTTTTCCTCGCCGCGATGGCGGAGGTCACGGGCGATATGGAGACTGCACTGCAGGAGTCCTCAAAGGTTCTTGCGGTCAAGGGCCGTGTGCTCCCCGCGTCGCAGCAGTCCGTGCGCTTGGATGCGATCCTCGAGGACGGCACGATCGTCGAGGGGGAGTCTCATATCCCAGAGGTACAGGGGCGCATCCGCCGTGTACGCCTCCACCCGCAGGATGTTGCGCCGGTGCCGTCCGCACTCGAGGCAATCCGCACGGCGGACGCCATCATACTCGGCCCCGGCAGCCTCTACACGAGCATTATGCCGAACCTGCTCGTCGGCGGCGTTGCGGAGGAGCTCCGCAAGAGCCGTGCGCTCAAGATCTACATCTGCAATGTCATGACCCAGCCCGGCGAGACCGACAGCTATACGGCGTCCATGCACGCAGAGGCGATTATAAAGCATGCGGGACGCGGGGCCATCGACTTTATGCTGGTCAACGATGCGCCGCTGACGGAGAAGCTTCGCGCAAAGTATGCGGTGCAGGGCATCTACCCTGTTGCGGTCGATGAGGAGCGGATCAATGCGCTCGGCATCGGCTTTGTCACGGCGGACATCATCAATCAGTCCGATGCCGTGCGGCATGACCCCGACAAGCTCAGCCGGAATGTCATGCGCATGATCTACGATTTCCGGGTGCACTGAGATGCCGTCCTTTGCATCGGATGTAAAGAATGCGCTCTCGCGTACGGACGAAGAGCGGGAGTGCTGCCAGACTGCAGAGCTCGCTGCGCTCCTGCGCATGGGGGCGTCTATGGTGACGGACGGAGAGTACGGGCTCGGTCTGCGCTTTGCCGCAGACAATGCTGCCGTTGCGCGCCGCGTGATCCGCCTCCTGCACACGATGGACGGAGCGATCGAGACCTCGGTCGCAATGGAGCGCAGACCGCAGCTGCGGCGCCGCACATACATCGTCAACATCGCTGCGGGCGAGAGCGTCACGCCGCTCCTCACGCGCCTCGGCTTTCTCGACGGCGGCGCCCTGCGTGCGGGGACGGATATGCTGCTCCTGCGAAAAAAATGCTGCCGCGCGGCATATCTGCGCGGCGCATTCCTCAGCGGCGGGAGCGTCAACCGGCCCGAGGCAAGCTGTCATCTCGAGATCACGGCAAAGAGCGCGCCGATGGGGCGCGCTCTTCATACGCTCCTGCGCCGCCTGCATTTCCCCGTGGGGCTTACAGACCGGCGCGACACCTATGTTGTCTACCTCAAAGAGGGGGATGCGGTCATGGACTTCCTCTCTCTCATCGGCGCGGAGGAGGCGGCGGAGGAGATCGAGGTCGCACGCAACCTGAAGGAGGTACGCGCGCAGGTAAATCGTCTCGTCAACGTCGAGACGGCGAACCTCCAGCGCGCCGTGGATGCGGCGGCCGAACAGCGCGCGGCGATCGAGCGCCTCGCTGCGGCGGGGATGCTTGCGGCACTGCCGGAGGATCTGCGCGAGACGGCCGAGATGCGGCGCCTGCATCCGGAGGCCAGCATGGCGGAGCTCGCCGCACTCTGCCACATCAGCAAGTCTGGGATGAGCCATCGCCTGCGGAAGATTCGTGCGATGGCGGAGGAGGTATCGATTTGATCAGAGGAATAGGCCGACGGTTCGGGAGGAGCTTTTCGCTTCCCTCTTTGCTGTTGTGTGCATTTGTCGTATGGATTATGACAGCAGTGCCGCCCGCAGGATTTCCGATTCTCGAGTACCATATGGTGACGGAGAATCCGCGGCCCGGCGCAGAGCCGTATGCCGTTCCTCCGGAGGAGTTCGCGGCGCAGCTCGACTACCTGCGGGAGGCGGGCTATACGACCATTACGCCGCAGGATTATGCACGAGCCCGCAAGGGCAAGCAGGAGCTGCCGGAGAAGCCGGTCATTCTCTCCTTTGACGACGGCTATGAGGACAATCACCGTGTAGTCCTTCCGATGCTCGAGGAGCGCGGAATGCGGGCGGTGTTCTACATGGTGACGAACGACATCGGGCAGCCCGGCTATATGACGTGGGAGGACCTCTTCGACCTGGAGCAGCGCGGCATGGAGATCGGCAGCCATACGGCGAATCATCTGCCGCTCACAACCCTCACGCCGGAGCAGCAGCGCGACGAGCTGCGCCTCTCGAAGCTGACGCTCGAGTGGAAGGGGATGAAGACCATCTACAGCTTCTCCTATCCGAACGGCGCCTACGACGACAGCATCGTTGCGATGCTCGCGGAGGAGGACTATCTGACGGCGGTCACGGGCGAGGCGGGGCTGAACAATACGGAGACGAATCCGTATCTCCTGCACCGCGTCAACATCCCGCCGCCGCATTTCGGGCGGACGGAGTTCCGTTTGCGCCTCATGAAGGCGGACATTGCCGCGCGGCTGGATGTGCGGATGGCGGAACTCCCGCCGGCCCTGCGGGATAATCTTATGCAGCTGAGGGCAAAGCTGCGCGGGGATGATCTGTAAAATGAAGGGAATGTAGGACAGAGACATGAATAAGGGAATGTTTCGGAACACAGCAGCGCTGATGCTCGCGCTTCTCTGCGTGACAGGATATGCAGGGGCTGCGCCCCACAGCGCGGGAACGACGATCATGCGTGAAAGGGGGACGGCACAGGTGAACATCCGCGACCGTGTTGCCAGCATCATCAAGGCAGAGGCGCCCCCGCAGAACCGTATATTCTCGCCGGGCACGTCGCGCATGATGCGCCGCTGGGAGGTGGAAACACAGGATACGGGCGGCACGCTGCTCTTCTCCGACAGTCCGGAGTATGTGAAGGAGAGCGGCATTCTCTACCGCGATACGGTGGAGGGGGATGCACGCATCCTCTACTACCATCTGAACGAAACGGCGCAGCCGAAGAAAGTTGCCGTCGTTTTCGAGACGGATGCCGACCTCGCCGTTGTCTCCGTGTCGCGCGGGGCGACAGGTACGCCGAGCATGGACTACCTGCACGTCGGCAAGGAGACGCAGATCGCCTACTTCGACACGCAGGAGATGCACGAACGCATTCACGTTGCAAAGGAGCGCCCGCGCCTGCTTGTACCCGCGATGGATGAGACCGTGCTTGCGCCGGGCGAGCTGGTTTACGGGGTCTACGATTTCCATGCGAGTGCCCCCGTACGGGTCTCCGTCATCATGTACGGTGCGGACGTCGACCCGTTTGCATTCCTCCGTACGGCCCACGTGCTTCCGCGCGATGAGATTGCGCTGCGCGGGACGTTCCGCGGGATGAACCGCATCATCACCGCACCGAAGATCTACCATCCGGGGCGCGACGGGGCCGTTTATTTCCCGATCGGGGACAATGTCTACGATACCTACCGCAGCGGTATTGACGCAACGGACGGTACGCCGGTCGTCAACTACGGAAACTACGGCATCCTCTATCAGATCAACATACCGACGGCGGGGCGCGTGCAGACGCGGTACTTCCTCAGTCCGCTCGGAGGTGTCTATGCAGGCGCCATGCGTGCGGCGAGCGGGACAAAGAACCGCCTCGTGGAGACACCGTCGCTCCGTCCGTATTTCGGCGATCAGACGCGCCCGGAATCCGCACAGGTGGCACAGGCGCGTGAGGAGGGCCTGCTGCTGCTCACAGAGTATACGGAGCTCGCCGATCTCGGCACATATTCGAGCGATCAGCCTGTGCAGTTCGAGTATTCGCCGCCCGGGGCATCAAACCTGCCGGTGAACATCATTCTCATGCCGGAACAGTAAAGGGATTATCAAAGATAAAATTTAAATAAAGGGAAGGGTTTTCTTCATGTATGTTGAATAAGAACTTAGTAACGATACATGAGAAAACATCGTACCCGGTGGGTCAGGGAGGAAGAAAAATGTCAGAAGAGACGAAGATTGACCATGAGCGGCTGCTCTCGGCAATTGAGCAGATTGCAACATCGACGCAGACCGTCTATGAGGCGATCGAGGAAGTAGCAAAGAGTGCAATGGAGCTCGCGAGTGCGGGACAGGAGTCCGTCAAGCAGGCGAAGTTCCTGCAGGAGCGCAATGCCGACACGATTAAGGTCATCGACTTCATCACGAATATTGCGGGCCAGACGAATCTGCTCGGCCTGAACGCAGCGATCGAGGCGGCGCGCGCCGGCGAACAGGGACGCGGCTTTGCCGTTGTCGCCGAGGAGGTGCGCAAACTCGCAGAGCAGTCGCGTGAGGCGACGGAGCGTATTCAGGTCACCCTGAACGAGATGAATCGCGCGGTCGAGGACATTTCCAAGTCCATCGAGACGACGGGGGCCATCAGCGAGCATCAGGCGGCCTCAACCCAGGAGATCACGGCAAACCTCTCGCGCGTGACGCGTGCAGCCGACGAACTCAAGGACTACATCAAGAAACTTGCATAAGGATAAATAAAGAAACTCCCGCAGCTGCGGGAGTTTCTTTATTTCTTTTCTTTTTCCTTGGCGCGTGCCTTTGCCGCCTTTTCCTTCGCCTTTGCCTTGTCGCTGGCCTTTTTCTCTTGCTGCTGCTTTGCGTAGTCCACACCCATGCCCGCGATCTTATGCTTGATCGTCATGATGGGGTGGCGCAGGAACATGCCGCCCTGTGTGCTGCGCATGATCGTGAGGAACTCCTGCGTCGCCTTCGGACCGAAGCACGGACGGTCGCAGCGGTCGCAGATCGGCTTTGTGATGCCGTAGGGGCAGCGGTCCATTTTCGTAAAGACGGTGGCGAGGAGCGCCGTACAGCTCGGGCAGAGCTTTCCGTTTTTTCCGTCGTGGTTCTTCTTGCAGTAGACACCGAACGTCTTGCGGATGTTTTCTTTCTCCTTCGGGATGTTGTTCTTGAGCTCGGGCGGTTTGCGCTTCGGGAGGAAGCGTGAGAATATGCTCATGCAGTTCACCTGTGCTTTCGTTTTAGTGCGTTTCTC
Source organism: uncultured Selenomonas sp. (assembly GCA_963521685.1). Lineage (GTDB taxonomy): Bacteria > Bacillota > Negativicutes > Selenomonadales > Selenomonadaceae > Centipeda. The sequence continues at coordinate 13,210 of CAUQVG010000015.1, read as the reverse complement.
TCCATTTCGTCATTTTACCGATTTTTTAAGAAAAATGCAAGGGAGAAGTCTGCGTGACTTTTCTAGGGAAATGGAGTACAATAGGGGGCGGAAAAGGGTTAGGAGGATATGATGCGCAAAGGTGAGAGACGGCGTTGGGCAAGCAGCATTCCGAACGATGAACAGATTGAAGAGGGCATCGAAGAGGGGCAGCTGCGCAAACTGCTGACGAATACGATCGATACGATCGAGGACAACAAGACGCAGATTTTCGATATCTATCAGAAGACCCGCAGCGAGGTCGATCAGGCGCGGGACCGCCTCGCGGAGCTGAAGAAGAACGTCGCCGATACGATTGAGCGCGTGGATGCACTCGCGGCGGACGAGCAGAAGGCAAAGCAGCGCCTCGCGGAGGTGAGCGGGCGGTTCTCCGAGTATACGGAGGATGAGATCCGTACCACCTATGAGGAGGTATCGATCATCCAGATCAATCTCGCGATCGAGCGCGAGAAGGAGCAGGCGATGCGCACGGAGCGCGACAAGCTCGAGATCCGCCTGCGTTATCTCCTCTCGGTGGTGGAGCGCGCGGAGCAGATGGCGCTCTCCATCGGCTCGGTGCTCAGCTATCTGAGCACGCAGGTGAGCGGCGTGATTTGGAAAATCGAGGCCGTACAGAAGGATAAATTTGTCGGCGCCCGCATCATCAAGGCGACGGAGGAGGAGCGCTACCGCATCTCACGCGAGATCCACGACGGTCCGGCGCAGGATCTGGCCAATGTCCTCTTTATGACGACCATCACAGAGCGCCTTATGGATCAGGATATCGCGGAGGCGAAAAAGACTTTTGCAGAGCTCCGTGAGGAGATCCGCAGGTGTCTGACGAGCGTGCGCCAGATCATCTTTGATATGCGTCCGATGGCTCTCGATGACCTCGGACTCCCGCAGGCGATTGAGCAGCTGATTCAGCTGTTCGGCGAGCGCCGAAAGCTGCGCGGGACGTTCAGCCTCGAGGGGGCGTACTATGCGCTGCCGAAGCACGTGGAGATCGCCATCTTCCGCATTGTGCAGGAGGCACTGAACAACGTCGTACACCATGCGAAGACGGATAAGGTGCGCATACGCATGCACTATACGGATCAGGCACTGACGGTGCTGGTTGCGGATGACGGCGTGGGATTCGACCCCGGCCGCATGCCGGCGGAGACAGAGACCGTGGACGATGCGCTCGATATGGAGACGCAGCGGCGCCAGCGCGGACGCCATTTCGGCGTGATCGGCATGGAGGAGCGCGCCAAGATCATCGGCGCGTCGGTTCAGATCCTGTCGGAGCCAGGCAAGGGGACAAAGGTGCACCTGCGCGTGCAGAACCGTCTGATGGAGGACCATTGAGCGCGCCGCTTGCGGAAGCTGTGCTTCGTTATGCGGCGCTCGGAATCGCGCCGTTCCACACGCCGGGACACAAGGGCGGGCGCGGAGCACATCCGCTGCTGCAGCACTTCTTTACGGCAGAGGGGCTGCGCGCCGATGTCTCGCTGACGGAGGAACTCGATGATCTCCATGCGCCGGCAGGCTGCATCCGTGCGGCGGAGGAACTGGCGGCAGAGGCATACGGTGCAGATGCGGCGTACTTCATGATCAATGGGACGACGGGCGCGATTCACACGATGCTGACGGCGGCGCTCGCACCCGGCGATGTGCTGCTCGTGCCGCGCAACGTGCACCGCTCTGTCGTCGGTGCGATGATTCTCACGGGTGTGCGGCCCGTCTGGCTGCAGCCGGAGATCGATACGCGCCTCGGCATTGCGATGGGGGTATCTCTTGCTGCTGTGCAGCGTGCGGTGCAGGAACATCCCGAGGCACGCGCCGCACTCCTCGTTCATCCGACGTATTACGGCGTGACGGGGGAACTGCGGGAAATTGCGGATTTTCTGCATGCGCATGACAGGCTCCTCCTCACGGACGCGGCGCATGGGGCTCATTTTGCCTTCTCAGAGGAGCTGCCGCCCTCGGCGATGGAGGCGGGGGCGGACCTGTCGGCAGAGAGCACGCATAAACTGCTCGGCTCGCTGACGCAGACCTCTATGCTGCTCGCGCGCGGCGGCCGTGTACCCGCAGAGCGCATTCGCGCAACGTCGGGTCTCCTCCAGTCGACAAGTCCGAATGAGATCCTGCTCGCCTCGCTCGATGCGGCGCGGGCGCAGATGGCGGAGAACGGGCGGGAGCGGCTCGCAGCGGCGATTCGCTGCGCACGCGGTCTGCGCCGCCGGATCAATGAGATCCCGGGACTTTGGTCGTTCGGTGAAGAATACATGGGTGCGCCGGGGATGGCGGCACTCGATCCGCTCAAGATCACGGTGCAGGTCATGGGCCTCGGCATGACGGGCTTTGCAGCGGCGGCAGAACTGCGGCGGCGGAACATCGCCTGCGAACTCGCGGACGCGCGCAATGTGCTCTTTCTGCTCTCCTATGCAGACGGGGAGAGGGAGACGGAACTGCTGTGCGCGGTGCTGCGGGATATGGCGGCATCGTGTGCGCCGGAATGCATCTCGCGCGGGGCAGGTGCGGCTGCATTTCTGGAGCTGCCGCCGCTGCCAGAGACTGTGCTCTCGCCGCGGGATGCATATTTTGCGGACAGTGTGAGCGCAGCGGCCGAGGATGCCGAGGGGCGAACTGCGGCGGAGACGATTATGTTCTACCCGCCGGGGATTCCTGTGCTCGTGCCCGGCGATCGCGTGGATCGCGCGGCGCTGGCGTATCTGAGGGCAATGCGTGCGGTCGGCGCGCGCGTTGTCGGTACGGCGGATGTGTCGCTCCGGACCATAAGGGTGATTGCGGAAGGTTGACGATGGCAAACGGAAAACTCTTTATCATTGAGGCGGGGGACGGCTCGGGCAAGGAAACGCAGACGCGCCTGCTTGCAGAGCGTCTCGTGCGTGAGGGGCACCGCGTTGTGCCGGTTGCCTTTCCGGACTATGAGGCGGATTCCTCCATGCTCGTACGCATGTATCTGCGCGGGGATTTCGGTACGCATGCGGACGATGTGAACGCCTATGCCGCGTCGACCTTCTTCGCCGTGGATCGTTACGCCTCCTATCGAACGAAGTGGGGGCGGGACTATGAGGCGGGCGCTGTTGTCCTTGCCGACCGCTACACGACATCGAACATGGTGCATCAGGCGGTGAAGATCAGGGATGCAGGGGAGCGTGACTCCTATCTCGACTGGCTCTATGATCTCGAATTCCGCAAGATGGGGCTGCCCGTGCCGGATGCCGTCTTCTTCCTCGACATGGAACCGTGTGCGGCGGCGCATCTGATTGCGATGCGGGCAAAGGAGAAGGGGGCAGCACCCGACATCCACGAGCGCGATGCCGCCTATCTCGAACGTGCACATGCGGCCTATGTCCTTCTCGCCGAGCGCTACGGCTGGGTGCGCATCGCCTCGAGCACGGACGGCGTGCCGCTGCCCATTGAGGCAATTCACGAGAAACTGTACGGGGAAGCTGTGAGGCGGCTGTGAGATGCGGAGGTTGCTATGCCCGAAATCAGTTTGTTCTTTGGTATCCGTATTGCAATCTACTATAACGATCACAATCCTCCGCATGTACACGCAGAATATGCGGGGCATAAGGCACTGATCGATATTCAGGATGTTTGCGTCCTGCGCGGATTTCTGCCGGGACGTCAGCTGAAGCTTGTTTTGGCGTGGTGTGTGCTCTATCAGGATGAACTTATGCAGGACTGGGAACTCGTCAAGAGCGGGCGTGCACCGAACCCTGTCCCGCCAATGCGAAAGGGGTGAGACAAATGGACCGGATGTTTATGCCGGAGGTCGTGCAGGCTGTCCCGGGCGATGGGTATACGGTCTATGCCTATTTTAACGACGGGATGGTACGACGGTATGATGCCGCAGAGCTCATACAGCAGGGGGGCGTGTTTTCTTCTTTACAGGACAGACAAACATTTGCCGATGCCCTGACCGTGATGAACGGAACTGTGGCATGGGATATCGAGGGGAATCGTGACCCTGAGAAATGCATTGATGTCGACCCCTTTACGGTTTATGAGGCTCCTGTCGTAAAGGACCCGTTGGAAAAATCAGCACAGAGGAAGGCCTCGTAGAAAGAGCAGCACCTTGATCAAAGAAGTCATCGTTGTCGAGGGAAAGATGGATGTTGCCGCGGTGCGGCGTGCGCTTGAGGCGGACTGCATCATCACCGACGGATTTCGCCTGCGGAATTCCGCGATCAAGAACATTCGCGCCGCCTACGAAAAACGCGGCATCATTATCCTCACCGATCCCGATACCGTCGGCGAACGCATCCGCGCGCGGCTGACAGAGATGTTTCCGCGTGCAAAGCACGCCTTCATTCCTGTCGAGAATGCGACCAACGAGGGGGACGGCGACATCGGCGTCGAGCAGGCAGATCCCGATGCCGTCCGTGCCGCGCTCGCGTGCGTGCGGACACCGATGGAGCAGCCGGAGGAGCGTTTTTTCATGCACGAGATGATGGCCTGCAGGCTCACGGGCACGCAGGACGCTGCCATGCGCCGCGCGCGCCTCGGACGCCGCCTCGGCCTGGGTTTTGCGAATGCCAAGACGTTTCTTCGACGTCTCAACACCTATGGAATCACGCGCGAGGAATTTGAATCTGCGCTGAAGGAGTTATCATGAATGCAAGCCGCCCCGTGATCGCCGATCCAAAGGTCACGCGCCACATCCTGAACGCATTTCACCTGCGCGCGAGCAAGCGGCTCGGGCAGAACTTCCTCGTGGATGCCGGTGTCGTGCGCGGCATCGTGGAGGCTGCGGAACTCTCACCGGCGGATACGGTGCTCGAGATCGGGCCCGGCATCGGGACACTGACGCAGGGGCTCGCCGAGACGGGGGCGCGCATTGTCGCGGTCGAACTCGACAAGAAGCTTCCAGCGGTACTCGCCGAGACACTGAAGGGCTATGACAATGTCACGATTGTGCCGGGGGACATCCTGAAGCTGAATATCCTGGAAATCCTCGGACAAAAGGAGGGCGAGCGCTTCAAGGTCGCTGCGAACCTGCCCTACTACATCACGACGCCGATCATCATGACGCTCCTCGAACAGCGCCTGCCGATCGAGCGCCTCGTTGCGATGGTACAGAAGGAGGTCGCCGTCCGCATGACGGCGCGCCCCGGATCAAAGGACTACGGAGCGCTCTCTGTCGCCGTGCAGTATTTCACCGAACCGCGCATGGTGATGGATGTGCCGCCGCGTTCCTTCATGCCTGCACCTGAGGTTACGAGCACTGTCATTGCCTGCCGCGTTCGGGAGACGCCTGCCGCTGCGCCGGCCGATGAGAAACTCTTCTTCCGTCTGATCCGTGCTGCGTTCGGACAGCGGCGCAAGACCCTGCTCAATGCGCTCACGGGTGCGGGGATCACGAAGGAGATGAGCCGTGCGGGGCTTGCGGCGGCAGGGATTGCGGAGAATATGCGCGGGGAGCAGCTTTCTCTTGGGGACTTTGCGCGTCTGTCTGACGCCGTTGGAGATCTGGAAATGCGGGAGGCGTAACGATGTTTTTTGACAGCCATATCCATACAGAGTTCTCCGCCGACGCGGAGATGAAGGCGGCAGACGCGCTTGCCGAGGCAGAGAAACAGGGGCTCGGGCTCGTCTTTACCGAGCATCTGGACTACGATTATCCTGCGGCGGGCAGGGAGGAGTTCATCTTCGATCCGGAGGCGTACTGGACTGCATATGAGCCGCTGCGTGCCGCGGGGAAACTCTCGATCGGCGTAGAGATGGGGATGATGGCGCGTACCCGCGAAAAAAACGCCGCATTCCTGCAGCGTGTTCCGTTTGACTTCGTGCTCGGCTCCATTCACTTTCTGGAGCTGAAGGACTTGTACCTGCCGGAAACCTTTGAGGGCCGGGAGAAGATGGAGATGTACCGCGAATATTTCACCGTTATGCGGGATGAAATCTACGGGCATCCGTTCATCAACAGCCTTGCCCACATCGACTACATTGCACGCAATGCGCCGTTTGCGCATCCGGAGATCTCCTACGGCGCATTTGCGGAGCTTATCGATGCGGTCCTGCGTGCGCTCGTTGAGACGGATACGGTCATCGAGATCAATACGCGCCGTCTTGGAACGGCGCGCGGGATCAAGGAGCTCGCACCCGTTTACCGGCGTTACTATGAACTCGGAGGGCGCTGTGTGACCATCGGCTCCGATGCCCATGTTCCGAGCGGCGTCGGGCGGAACTATGGCCGCGCGCGCGAACTTGCTCATGCATTCGATCTGCAGATTGTCACGTTCCGCGAACGGAAGATGGTTCTGTGCGAATGAAGCTTTGCCAAAACCTGCGGACAGTCGCGCAGAACCTATGCCTTTCGCGTGTTTATTCGTTGCCTCTCCTCCATTTTCCTGTTATAATATAGGACAATGGACGGGGGGCGCTTTTTGTTATGCTGAGCAATTTTTTTGTCGCGCTTGGCGGCGTTGTTCCCCTGTTTTGCCTGATGGCCGTCGGCGTCTTTGTAAGGCGTGTGCGGCTGCTCACAGAGGAAGAACTCCTGCACATCAACCGCATGGTGTTTCAAGTGTTCTTCTTCTTCATGATGTTCTACAACATTTACATCTCCGACCCGGGAACAGCATTTCAGCCGAGTCTCATGCTCTTCGGCGCGGGCGGAGTGTTCCTGACAGCGCTTGTCTTTACCGGCATTGTCTGCCGGATCGAGCCGGAAAATGCGCGGCGGGGACCTATGATACAGGGGATATTCCGCAGCAACTACGTGCTGATGGGGATCCCGCTGGTCGGGAATATCTTCGGAGATGCGGCCCTTGCGGTCCCGACGATGATGATCGCCGTGATTGTTCCGCTCTATAATGTGCTCGGCGTGTTCGTCCTCGAGACCTTTCGCGGCGGACGGTTCGATCTCCTGCCGATCCTGCGCGGTGTTCTCTTGAATCCGATGATCATGGGGGCGATTGCAGGAGCGTTTTGCCGGCTCGTTGAACTGCCGATTCCGGCACCTGTGCTGAAGCCTGTCGCGCAAATTGCAGCGGCAACCACACCGGTGGCGCTCATTATCCTCGGCGCATCTTTTCGCGGCGGAAGCTTCCACGCGCATTTGCGCCAACTGGTGTTCACCGTTGCCTCGCGTCTCATCGTCGTACCGGCAATCGCACTTTCAGCCGCGATTGCGCTGGGCTTCCGCGATGCAGAACTTGTGACGCTCATCGCGATATTCGCTACACCCTGCGCCGTTGCCGGCTTTGCCATGGCGCAGCAGATGCAGGCAGATGCGGAGCTCGCGGGCAACTGCGTCGTATACAGCAGTGCCTTATCCTGTTTTACCATCTTCGGCTGGGTATTTTTGCTCAAGACGCTTGGGTTCTTTTGATTCGCTGTTTATAGACTCAGACGCGAAAGGAGGGGAGTACATTTATGCAAACGAGATCGCAGATGCCGGCTCGCATGCGCAGAATATGTGCCCCCCTCCTTTTTATGGCTTTTGATTATCTTGCGATTCTGCTTGCGGAGAAAATGGCATTCGGTCTGCATGAGCTCTACGGGATGTTCGTGGGGCGTACATTCCATGTGCCGGTTTCCTATCTCGTCTTTTGGATTCCGCTCGTGTTCATTGCATTCCTGTGGGGCATGCAGACCTATGGAAAGATGCAGCCCATCCTGGAGACCGTGCGCAAGATCTTCTATGCGGTGCTCTACTCGATGATTGCGTGTATTTTGGTGCTGTACTTCATGCAGGCGGGACTGCTCGCGTCGCGCCTCTACGTTATCCTGTTCGGCTGTCTTGCACTCCTCAACATCTACGCTGCGCGGTATATTCTCCTGAAGGCACTGAAAACAACGCATACGCTGACAAAGCCCGTCATTCTGATCGGCGCGGGCAAGACTGCGGAGCAGGTACTGGGGTTTTTCGACGGGGATCTCGGCTACCGCTACGAGGTCATCGGCATCCTCGATGACCACCCGATCTCCAAGACGCTGCCGCAGCAATTCCAGCTGATGGGCACACTGGCAGACGCCGAGACCATCATCCGCAGTTCCGGCGTCGATACGGTCATCATCACGGCACCGGGACTGCAAAGCGAACGCTTGGGACAACTGATCTCCAGAATCCAGCCGCTCGTTCGTGATGTTCTGTTTGTGCCGGATTTGCTGGCGCTTCCGCTCGGAAACATCGGCGTGGAGCCTTTTTACACCGAAAAGGTGTTTATGCTGAGTATCCGCAACAACCTTGCCCGCAAGCGAAATCGCTTTGCCAAGAGGTTGTTTGATCTCGCTGCAACAATTTGCGGAGGCCTGCTCATCCTGCCCTTTCTGCTCGTCCTGTGCATCATTGTCGGGATTGACAACAAAGGCCGCGTGATCTTTGCCCACCGGCGTGTCGGGCAGCATGGAAAACTCTTTCCATGCTATAAGTTTCAGACGATGGTATCGGATGCGCAGCAGCGTCTGGAGGAGTATCTTGCAGAGAACCCGGCCGCACGGCGGGAGTGGGAAGAATCCTTTAAGCTGACCCATGATCCGCGCGTCACAAAACTGGGAGCGTTTCTGCGCAGAACCAGTCTGGATGAACTGCCTCAGCTCTGGAACGTCCTATGGGGCGATATGAGCCTCGTGGGACCGCGCCCGATCGTGACGCAGGAGATAGAGCGCTACGGAGAGAATATCAAGGAATACTACATGGTTCCTCCGGGTATCACCGGAATCTGGCAGGTCAACGGGCGCAGCGACACCACCTACGAAGAGCGTGTTGCAATGGATACCTGGTACGTCCGCAATTGGTCGATCTGGATTGACCTCGTGTATCTCTTCAAGACCGTGAAGACGGTATTTACAGGAAAAGGAGCGTATTGAACGCAAGTTTACGTAGAGTGCTGGAATCCAATCATTGAGCTTTAGTGGATTAGAGGACAAAACTTATGGGAATAACAAAAGAAGAGTTTCTTGTGATGATTCCGGTATATAATCCTGATGATAAGTTTTGCAAGTTGATTCGCATGTTGAGAAAACAGGTGGATGTTTTATTCACCTTAATGATTGTAGATTCCGGAACAACATGTTCATATCAAAAAGAATTAAATGATTGGGAGAATGTGACGGTTCACCAAATCGATGCGAGTGTTTTTAATCATGGCGGCACACGGCAAATGGCGATAGAGCAATTTCCAGACAAAGAGATTTATGTTTTTTTGACACAGGATGCAATTCTAAAAGATGAAAGAAGTTTAAAAAAACTGTTAGATGTATTCCAGGATGAAGAAATTGGATGTGCCTACGGAAGACAGTTGCCGCACAAAAATGCAACATTTTTTTCTGCCTTTGCACGTGGATTGAATTACCCTGCCGAGAGCCATGTATTATCATATAGGGATAGGGATAAGTATGGGATAAAGACAGTATTTATCTCCAATTCCTTTGCCGCATATCGACGTACAGCAATGATGGAAGTGGGCGGTTTTCCTACTAATACAATTTTAAGTGAGGATATGTTTGTAGCTGCAAATATGGTACTGCAGGACTGGAAAGTTGCCTATGTATCTGAGGCCTGCGTATATCACTCACATAACTATACTGTTGTGCAAGAATTTAAGCGCTATTTTGATATCGGCGTATTTCATTCCAGAGAAAGTTGGATACGAACAACTTTTGGTGCGGCGGAGTCGTCGGGGATAAAATATATCATGGCAGAAATCAAAGCCGCCATAAAGAAAAATCCATTTCTTTTGATAGAGTTGGTTTTACGAGACGGTTTTAAGTTTTTTGGCTATCGCATGGGTTTGAAAGAGAAAGTCATACCATTAAAAGTAAAACGATATCTTAGTATGATGCCGAGATATTGGGAAAGCCCATATTAAGGTGTCTGGTGATGAAATGAAAGTAATTGTTGTCAATGATTTTGCCTTCGTGAACGGGGGAGCAAGTCAGGTCGCTGTCACTACTGCAAAGCTTCTTGCAAAGAAGGGGCATCGAGTTATATTTTTTTCTGCTGTTGGTCCGATTGGTCAGGAATTGAAGGGTGTGCAAAATCTTTCGGTTGTTTGTCTGAATCAAAAAGATATTCTTCGAGATCCGAACCGGTTACGAGCTGTTTTTCAGGGCTTGTGGAATTTTCATGCGGCGAAGTTTTTTTCTTCGATTTTGTCAGACTGCTCACCGGGCGATACGATAATTCACATCCATGCAATATCTAAAAGCCTGTCCTCCAGTATTATTTCTGTTGCAAAAAACAAGGGGTTTCGTATCGTCTATCATCTTCATGACTATGGGATTGCTTGCCCAAACCTTGGGTTTTACGACTATCAAAAAGATGAAATCTGTCCTCGAAAAGCAATGGGCATATCGTGCATGATGTGCCATTGTGACAGCCGTTCAATATTGCATAAAGGATGGCGTGTGTTAAGACAATTCGTTCAATATTATCTTGGCGGTTTGCCCAATGATATTGATGCCATGATTTATATTTCTGAGTTTAGCCGACATATACTAGAGCCCTATTTTGCAGCAGGGCAACGGTTGTTTTTTTTATCCAACCTTCTCTCTGTAGAGCGTGCGGAACGTATTCAGGCAGAGAAAAATCAGGTCTTTCTTTTTGTTGGTCGTTTTGCTCCCGAGAAAGCTCCTGATCTTTTTGCACGTGCAGTAGCTAGGCTTTCGATTCCTGCAGTCTTTATCGGTGCAGGAGAGTGTGAAGCTGAGCTTCGTAAGACTTGTCCTGAGGCAGAATTCCCAGGCTGGCTTTCGCACGAAGATGTAATGGCCTATTATTCTCGTGCGCGGGCTTTGGTGTTTCCATCGAAATGCTATGAAGGGCAGCCACTAACTGTCTTGGAAGCAAAATCGCAGGGAGTTCCTGCAATCGTAGCGGATGCGTGTGCGGGTCGAGATGAGATTTTGGATGGTGAAACGGGACTATTATTCAAAAGCGGGTCTTTAGATTCGCTTTGCTGTCAAATAGAAAAAATAAAAGATGATATCCTTGTTGCTCAGCTGAGTGAGAGCGCATATCAAAGTTATTGGGAGCAAGAGTATGACGAGGATGCGTATGTGTTTCGGCTAGAAGAAATTTATAGGAGTACACTGTCTGGAATATCAAGAAACTGAAATTTGTCCTTCAAAGCCTGCGAGATGCTTATGTAAATAATATGTTACAATACACTCAGAGGAATAAGAATAAATGGAAGACATAAAAATTACGATTGTTACAGCAACCTATAATGCAGAAAAAACATTAGAACAATCAATATTGAGCATCGTCCATCAGGATTACCCCAATATTGAGTATATTATTGTCGATGGAGGATCAACTGACAGGACAATAAATATTCTAAAGCAATATGAACACTATGGAATTAAGTGGATTAGTGAACCGGATTATGGCATTTATGATGCCCTGAATAAAGGGATTCAACTTGCAACAGGCGATTACCTTTATTTTCTGGGCGCAGATGATTGGCTGTGTAACAACGAGGTGATGCGTGAGGTTTCTTGTTTTATCAATACGCATCCAGGATTCTCCTTTTATGCGGGAAATGTTTTTTTGTATCGGAGCACATATCGGCTGATCAAACGAAAACGAGCAGATTTATCGATAGAAGAAATAAAAAAAGGAGGGATGTGCCCTCACCAGGGGTTATTTTCGAGTAGACGATTGATGCTGAAAGGGTTTGATATAACGTATCGGCTTGCGGCAGACTATGAGCTTTTTTTACGCAATATTGTTCGGGGAGAATCTTATTGCGTGATGGATGTAGATGTCGCTTATTACAGTCTTTTCGGGGCGAGTGCAGATTTTGCTCTTTATGATGAATATATCGCAATTATTAAAAAACACGCAGGAGAAGGATATCTTGATCGAATTTATAAGCTGAAGGAGAACAACACGGATAAGTACTGCTTTAGAAGATTTATCAAAAGAATTTTGGTAGCACTTCTAAGTGAGAAGGTTTTTTGGCGTTGTCGAGGATGGAAAAACTTTGATGGAACAGGGTGAAGAGGACAAAATGGTATCGGTTGTAATTCCTACATACAATAGAGCAGACTTCTTGCTCAGAGCCGTTGAGAGCGTATTGACACAAACATATACTGATGTTGAAGCCATTGTTGTTGATGATGGCAGTACGGATAGTACCTCCTCAGTCATTGAAAAACTGCAAAGAGCGTATGGATTGCGGTTAAAGTATTTTTATCAACCTAATCGCGGCGTCTCTGCAGCTAGGAATAAAGGTATTTACCATGCATCAGGGGAGTATATCTCGTTCCTTGATTCTGATGACTATATATACCCGAAAAAGATAGAGCGGCAAATTGCTTTTTTAAAAGCGCATGCAGCAGACGTATGTTTTTGCAACTATTATATCATAGGAAAGAAAAGGCGAAAAAAAGGCCTTCGGGGGCATATGAAAAACCTATTGCTGCGCTATATGCAGAGTAGGATGACGCCACAGACAAATGCGTGGATAATTAGGAAAGAGGTCCTTGATAAGGCTGATATTTCGTTTCGTGAAGGTTGTTCATGGGGCGAGGATATGGAGTTTTTTATTAAGGTAATGCATGCGGCAGATAAAGTTGTTTTTTTGGATGAGCCGCTTTTTGAGTACTATAAAAATGAGACTGGGCTATCGAAATTTTCGTGGGATAAACTCGAGCAGGATGTTTTTATATGGACTGAGATTTGGCGCTGGCTGGAAAAACATATTACCGATAAAGATCTGTTGCAGACATACAAAGATGTTATTTTTGGCTATCGTATCCCATTACTTTTGGTCTATCGCTTATGGGCGGGACGCAGGATGTCGGCGGAGGCAAGAGAATACGCGGCGCTCTATCGACCGTATCTAAAACAAATAAATTGTTCCAATGGCTTACGTAGTGTGAAGCTCCTTATTGTATGGGGGGTATTTCGTTTGAAAATGATTTGCACGAAACAAACAAATTGGTAAATAAAGATATTGACTTTGAAATTTGGTAGATCATTTGCCAAAAATATTGATGTATAATCAAAATTCACAGATAAATAATCCGTTGCGAGCTAAAAGATGTCAGCCTTTGTGGAGTAATGTGTGTAGATAATTTATGATAAGAGAACATTAATATTCTCCAGTATAAAGGGGGATTTTATATCATATTGAAGTGAGTAAAGGGGGCTCTTCTTAATCGATATGAAGTGGTAAACTAAAACTGGACACAGAGGGGGTAGAAAATGGACACTGTTTGC
>CAUQVG010000014.1:0-29845 GCA_963521685.1 uncultured Selenomonas sp. | reverse complement strand
CGCGCATATAGCCGACGTGCCAGATGAGGAACGGGATGAGCAGCCATGCCGTATAGCGCTGCACAGCAAACTGCCAGTTGCGGATATAACCATAATTGCCGGGGTTGTTCTTTGCCTGCGCCGCAATGTAAATGCCGTAGATAATGTGGAACAGGAGCGGCACCGCAATGGCAAAGATCTCAAGCGCATAGAATACAGGACGCGGAATGAGATCCATCATGGCAAGCGCATCATTGAATGCCTTTGCTCCCTGGAGCACCGTCGAGTTCGTAAATACATGCTCTATGAGGAACAGTCCGACGACAACAAGTCCGACCAAGGAGTGCAGACGCCGCATGTAAAAGGTTGTGTGGAACATTTCATACCTCCTGAAATATCTAGACCGATGAGATCAGAGTTTGCGGTAAGGCTTCTGCCCCATCTCGTAGAAGTTATTGCCCTCGGAGTCAATCACAACAATGCAGGGGAAATCTTCAACCGTCAATTTTGCAACGGCCTCAGGGCCAAGTTCTGGGTAGCCCACAACCTCATATTTTTTTACAGACTTCGCAATCAGGGCCGCGGCGCCGCCGACAGCCGCGAAGTAGGTAACCCCATGCTTCTTCATCGCCTCTACGACCTCTGAGGAGCGTGAGCCCTTGCCCACCATCCCCTTGATGCCTTGTGCGAGCATCGTCGGTGTATAGGCATCCATACGGCCGGATGTGGTAGGCCCCGCCGATCCAACCGGATCTCCCGGCTTTGCCGGTGTTGGTCCAAGATAGTAGACAATCTGGTCATGCCAGTCCACCGGCAGTTCCTCGCCGCGTGCAAGAGCCTCGGTCATCGCCTTGTGTGCTGCGTCACGGGCGCTGATGATCGTCCCTGTAATCAGCACACTGTCGCCGGCCTTCAGCTTACGAGACATCTCCTCCGTGAACGGAGTAGTAATACGGATACTTTCCGCCATTGAGAATTCCTCCCTAACGATAATACACAAAGAAACTGATGTTACAGGACTCGATGCGCATGCCGCAGGGCATGACAGCAAATCGTCACGGCAACGGGAAGACCCGCAATATGGGTTGCCCCCCATTCAATATTGACCGCCAGCGCCGTTGTCGTACCGCCGAGCTGCGGTCCGATGCCGGTACGATTGATCAGTGCGAGGAGATCCTCCTCGAGCTGTGCGTACTCGGGCATCGCATGCCGCTGATCAATCGGACGCAGGAGTGCCTTCTTCGAGAGCAGCGCAGCCTGCTCCATCGTCCCGCCGATACCGACGCCGACCACTTCAGGCGGGCAGGGATTTGGTCCCGCATGCTGAACGATGTCCATGACCGCCTTCTTCACGCCTTCAACCCCGTCTGCAGGAACAAGCATCTTCACGCCGGACTTGTTTTCCGAACCGAAGCCCTTCAGCGATATCGTGATGCTGAGCCGATCCCCCGCGACAAGCTTCGTGTAGATAATGCCGGGTGTGTTATCCTGCGTGTTCTTGCGGTGAAAGAGCGGCTCTGCAACGACAGATTTGCGCAGATACCCCTCCGTATAGCCCTTTGCAATGCCTTCGTTGATTGCATCCTCCATCAGGCCTCCCGTGATGTGGAGATCCTGTCCGATTTCCACAAACACAATGGTCATCCCCGTATCCTGACAATACGGGCGATCCTCCTCGCGCGCGATTTCGGCATTGCTGATGATCTGGTCCAGAACGACCCTGCCGACCGGCGACTCCTCTGTTTCGCGCCCCTTCTTGAGCCCTTCATAGACATCATTCGGAAGATAGTACGCCGCTTCTTTGCACATTTCAGCGACGTTTTCCGTGATTTCTTTTACACTTAGCTCTCGCAAAACAACCCCTCCTATAAATATAAATTATACACAGTTTAACTAAACTATATCATATTTTTTTCTTGCTTTCAAGCATTTCAATGCTTGAAAAAATGCCGTAAAGCCTTGAAAAAAGTGAATCTCATTCAAGGGGACAGAAGCCGTTGCGGAAGAAAAAACGACCTCATTTCTGCTTGGTTTTTACTTTATATTATGGCTCATTTTTGTATTTCATATTTTCTTGTTTGCCAATAACTTTTATGTATCTATTTATCCGAGATTTAGACAACGGCAGCAGATTTTATCCGAGGCGAACCAGTTCCACCTTCGGGGCCTCCCCCTCGTGCAGTTCTGCAAGCATGAAAGACCCCCGCCGCTCATCGCGCGGGCGCGCAATACTGCCGGGATTGAGCACCATCACAGCCCCATGCTCCTCAAGAGCAACATGGGTGTGTCCATAGACGGCGATATCTGCCCCTGCCTCACGTGCAGCAGCTGCAAGCATTGCTGTATCAAAGCGCACATTGAAGAGGTGTCCGTGCGTCAAAAAGATGCGGTGCCCGCCGGCCTCAACTACGGTCTCCTCATAGACATTGGCCGCATGAAAATCACAGTTGCCGAGCACGCGTACAACCCGTTTGCCTGTCAGAGTCTCCAAGTAGTCCGCATCCGGCGCAAAATCCCCTGCGTGCAGCCAGAGCTCCGCAGCCTCTGCCCCGGGATGGGCCAGCATATCCTCAAACCTATAAATATCGCCGTGACTGTCGCTGACTATTCCGATCTTCACAACTTCCCCCAATCTTCTGCAGAACTGAACAATGTGCTTTCATCATGATCACGCGCTCCGCTGTGCGGATGCAGCGTTCCGGTATTATTCTGCACGGAGCAGTACGCGCAGCTGCTCTTTCATCTGATCGAGGGCAGCACCGCGGTGGCTGATCTCATGCTTTTCCTCACGTGAAAGCTCTGCCATCGAGCGACCGTCTGCACGGTAAAAATGCGGGTCATAGCCAAAGCCCTCTGTGCCCCGTGCCTCGGGACGAATCCATCCGGAGCAGGTCCCCTCAGCAGAGAGTTCACGCCCGTCCTCGAGCACGAGTACGAGCGCGCAGTGATAGGCCGCAGCGGCATGATCCTCCCCGCGCTTCCGAAGATCGGCAATGAGCTTCGCATTGTTCGCCGCATCATCGCCGTGCACGCCTGCATAGCGTGCTGAGTATACCCCCGGTGCCCCGCCAAGGGCCTCTACCGAGAGACCGGAGTCATCGGCAAGGGCTGCCAAGCCCGTCTGCTCCATGTAATAACGGGCTTTGATGCGTGCATTCTCCATAAATGTCGTCCCGTCCTCGAGGGGCTCCTCAATCGGCAGTGCATCCGGCAGGATCTCGTGCAGATGCGAGAGCGGAATGAGGCGCACAGGCAGCCCCTCGAATGCCTTCTCCATCTCACGCACCTTGCCCGCATTCGATGTCGCGATGAGTATGATCTTCTCCATATTATCCCTCCCGTCCCGGCAGCCATGACAGCGTTTCACCAAGCGCCATTTTCTGATGGTCAATCAGCTCCCGGATTCCCCGCTCGCCAAGATCGAGGAGGGCAGTCATCTCAGCACGGGAAAAGGCACGTCCTTCGCCCGTCCCCTGCACCTCTACAAATTCCCCTGCGCCGGTCATTACAAGGTTCATATCAACCATTGCGCTGGAGTCCTCCTCATAGCATATATCAAGCAGCGGCGTATTTTCGGCATCAATGCCGACGCTGACAGCAGCCACATAATCACGCACAGGAAAGATGCCGCGCTTCGTATAAAACGTTGCGCACGCCTCCACCAGGGCCACAAACGCCCCCGTGACGGAGGCGGTCCGTGTCCCTCCGTCAGCCTGCAGCACATCGCAGTCAATGTGAATGGTGCGCTCACCGAGCGCCTTCATGTCGACCACCGCACGAAGTGCACGCCCGATGAGTCGCTGAATCTCCTGCGTGCGCCCCGACTGGTGCCCGCGCACCGCTTCACGCGCCGTCCGCTCCGATCCGGCCCCGGGCAGCATGGCATACTCCGCCGTCACCCAGCCGGTGCCCGATCCCTTCAAAAAGAACGGTACGCGCTCCTCCACGGTCGCAGAGCAAACAACGCGCGTATGCCCGGTCTCAATGAGAGCAGAGCCGGCAGGATAGCGCTGATAGCCGCGCTCGATCCGCACGGGACGCAGCTGATCGGTGCGTCTCAGATCTCTTCTTGACATAGAATCGTATCTCCTTTATGGATAATTCCTTCATGAAAAAAGCGGAAAGAAGTTGTCCCTCCCTCCCGCTCAAATTGCGTTTGAACTCACGCTGTATGTGTTTCCTGGTACTGCCGGTAATTTTTGATGATACAGATCGGGGTCTTCTCTGAGGCATTGCCGAACGGATTATCCAGCAGCAGCTGTGCTGCAAGTTCACCGTTCACACCGGGCGATACGCCGACGACCCGCGAACGCTTGAGATCGTTCACATCTGCCACCATTGCGCCGAATGCACCCATCCGCGCGCAGATACGCTCCGCAACCGCATCCGGCTCAGCGGGCCCGTAAACAATACACTTGTCGAACGGCGGCATGGTTCCCGTCACATCATCAATCAATGCAGCCTCCTTGCCGCCCCACTGATAGAACAGTCCGCTCTTTCCGACAAGCTTGCCGAGAAATCCCGCAAAGAGCGCCGCCAGCACACGCCATGTCCCCTCGACATCCATCAGCGCCTGCATCCCATGAGGGCTTGCAAGGCTGCCGTAATCCGGTATGAAGCGGCAGGCAAAGCGTGCGGCAGAGGAGATCCGAAGGTCCTCGGGACGGACAAGACGGCCCTGCGTGATCGCGACCACGCTCTCGGCGCAGCAGACGAGATCATCCCCCGTCACCTGTGTCCCCGCATAATGCGCAATCACCTCAACAATGTCATCCGCATCGGTCAGGACCCGCGTCGGGACAGGAAGGATATTCAGTTCAGCCATTCCTCTGTCCTCCTTCCCGTACAAGAGCGACGCCCGCCAGTGCGGCAATCTCCTCTGCCGGAACCTTCAGCATGACCTTCGAATAATGTTCCGGAATGCGCCCCGTCTCCTGATAGATGAGATCCATCTGCAGATCGGGCATATGAGCAATTGCCTCCTCGAGCGAATGGCCCTTGCGCCCCTCAATGGAGAGTTTCAGCACGAGATCAATGCGTTCATGCTTTTGAATCAAAACGGCTTCAAAATAATCATCCTCGCGCGGGGTGTCCTTCAGTTCGACCTTGCCGCGCACAAGTGCGCCGTCATACTGCTCATATGGCAGCTGCACACGCAGGATCGCGTCCATAATCGTGCCGCACTGTTTGCCCTCGTTCGCAACCGGAAGCACTGCACTGATAACCATGTGCTCCGGTGTGCGCTCAGCAACGGAAAACGCAGACATTTCACCGAGTTTCGGTACGATGATCTCCGTGCCGAGATAGGAAAAGAGCGCCCGCCGCCCGATTTCCCCCACGATCAGTACAACGACCAGTAGGTGTATCCACCATCCAAGTTCAGATCCCAATGTCCTGCCCTTCTTTCTCACGTATCATCGCGGCTTCCAGCGGCTCATAAAAGCGCTTCGGCAGGCGCGTGATGCGCCCGGTATCGCGGCGCGTAAATACATTCTCAGAAAATCCGGTCACAAGAAGCATCCCTTCCCTGTTCAGAATCCGGTAGGAGAACGCCATCTTCGCCTTTGTCAGCGCCGTTGCCGTCGTCTCAATCATAAGATCGTCATCAAAACGTCCCGGTGCATGAAACTCCGCACCGACCTTCGTGATGGGAAAGACATAGCCCTCCTCCATCAGATCGCTCAGCGTGATGTCAATGCAGCGCAGATAGGCAACGCGCCCGATCTCAAACCAGCGGATATAGTTCGCGTGATGCACGACCGACATCGCATCTGTATCGTAAAAATTTACCCGATGTTCCGTATATACCGGCATGAATGCCCCTTCCTTCAATGAATTTCTTCCATACGCTCAGCACGTTCGAGATAACTTTCAATGCGTGCAAGCGCCTCCCGCCCCGTGACCGGCCGTTCCGATTCAAAGAATGTGCACGGTGCCTTTTTTTCTCCTGCAGGCAGGATGCCGAGTCCCGTGCGGCGCGCAAGCTCTTCGACCGTGCCTTCGCTGCCGTCTACAAATCCCATCGATGCAGGCAAAATCCGCCGCAGAGTATCTTTGAAGTAGTTAAAATGCGTGCACCCGAGTACAATTGCAGAGTGCTTGGTGAGGTCATAAGGCGCAAGCGCATCGCGGAGGTACTCCTCCACACGCGGAGAAACAAATTCCCGGTCCTCCGCAAACTCAACGAGGCGCGGCAGGGCAAGAAGATCAATGAGGTGATTCCGATCATGCGCCGATACCAATCGCCGCAGCTTTTCTCCATTTATGGTAATCGGGGTCGCCGTCACCAGCACACGCCGCACCGCATCCTGCTCGAGGGCCTTTTTGACCGCCGGCTCCATGCCAATAATCGGCACATCGTAGCGCTGCCGCATCTCCTCGACGGCAACAGAGGTTGCCGTATTGCAGGCGACAACGACGGCGTCTGCCCGCTGTCTCTCGACTAAAAAACGAAATGCGGCATGGACAAAGCCGCGTACAGCCGGGACGGTCTTCGTTCCATAGGGCACATGATCGCGGTCGGCGAAGAACAAAAACTCCTCCGACGGGAGCACGCGGCGTGCGTGGCTGAGCACGGTCAGGCCGCCAATCCCCGAATCAAACAGAGCGATGCGCATGCGCCGCCTCCTCTTCTGCATCGAATCACTTGCGCTTATTATAGCAACTTCTCCTTCCTTTGACAAATTCCTTCATCGGCTGTTATAATCGGTTCATTGAAATTTTATAATATTTTATTATTTTATGGAAAGATTGATCTGATGAAACGCCGCCTGAGAAAACAGGAATATATCTTCGTAGCCTCCATGCTGTTCGGACTTGTCTTTGGTGCGGGCAATCTGATCTTCCCCTCGTCCATGGGGCAGCAGGCAGGTGCTGCAATGCTGCCCGCTCTCATCGGCTTCTGCATCACCGGGGTGGGGCTCCCCCTCCTCGGCATCGCTGCGATCAGCATTACAGCAAGTGAGAATCTGTTTGACATCGGCACGAAGGTCGGACGGCGTTTTGCCTATGCGTTTACCTGTGCACTTTATCTCTGCATCGGACCGCTCTTTGCAATCCCCAGAACGGCAACCGTCTCCTTTCAGGTCGGTGTTGCCCCATTCTTGGAGCCAGCAGCTGAGCACATGGGCCTTCTTCTCTTTACGGCAGCTTTTTTTGCCATTGTACTCTACTTCTCCCTGCGTCCGTCGGGCATTCTAATCTGGGTTGGCAAGGTACTGAACCCGCTCTTTGTCCTCTTTCTCAGCATCCTGATCGTCACGGCAATCCTCAATCCGATGGGCACAATATGGGACGCCGAACCGGTCGGTCCATATGCTGAACACTCGTTTTTTACCGGCCTTCTTGAGGGCTACAATACGATGGATGTACTTGCCGCACTCGCATTCGGCAGCATTCTCGTCAATGCGATCAAGCGTCTCGGTCTCTCGGCCCCGCGTGATCTCTCGTACACCACAATCGTATCCGGCACCTTCAGCACGGCGTTTATGGCGCTGATCTATCTTGCACTCACCTATGTCGGCGCACAGAGCCGGACCGTCTATGGTTTGGATGCAAACGGCGGTGATGTCCTCTACCACATTGCATCACATTATTTCGGCGCATTTGGCGGGATCCTGCTCGGCATCACGATTACGTGCGCCTGCCTCAAGACCTCCATCGGTCTCGTCACCGCCTGCAGCACGACATTCTCCGAACTCTTCCCGCACGCTGTCTCCTATCCGAAATACGCTGTCCTCTTCGCGCTTTTCTCCTTTGGCATTTCAAATGTCGGTCTCAGCCGCATCATTGCCTACTCGCTGCCCGTGCTCTACTTTCTCTACCCCATCTCCATTGTCCTGATTGCGCTCTGTCTCTTGGAGGGTCTTGTCGGTTATCGGCGCCCGCTCTTTGTGTATACCATGATTGGAACATGCGCCGCTGCTGCGTTTGATTTCCTCAAAGCACTTCCCGCTCCTGTGCGGAATGCTCTGCCTGGAGTGGATCTCCTGCGTACGGCAGGGGAATCTCTCCCCTTCTCAGCGATCGGCATGGGCTGGGTTATCCCCTCGCTCATCGGGCTCTGCATCGGCAGCATGATCCTCGCTGTACAAAAGAAACACTCCTATTGACAGTGCGGATTGCTTTTTGATAGAATAAGTACCGCTACACGGAGAGGTGTCCGAGCGGTTTAAGGAGCCGGTCTTGAAAACCGGTGATGCGGCAACGCACCGTGGGTTCGAATCCCACCCTCTCCGCCATATTTTACAATGAAAAAGACGGCTGCACAGGCAGCCGTCTTTTTATATGCGTAATTATTACAGTGTGCCGAAGATACGATCCCCCGCATCGCCAAGCCCGGGCACAATGTAGCCGTGCTCATTGAGGCGTTCATCCACTGCAGCAACGTAGATCTGCACATCCGGATGATCAGCAGCGACACGGCGAATTCCCTCCGGCGCTGAGACAAGACACATAAGGATGATGTTCTTCGCGCCCTTCTCCTTGAGCAGGGTCAGGGCCGCCGAAGCACTCCCGCCCGTTGCAAGCATCGGATCAGGAACGATGAGCGTGCGGTCCTCCACACCGGTCGGAAGTTTTGCGTAGTACTCCACCGGCGCAAGGGTTTCCGGATCGCGGTAGAGGCCGATGTGTCCGACGCGCGCGGCCGGAACCAGCGTCAGGATGCCGTCCAGCATTCCAAGGCCCGCACGCAGGATCGGTACAATGCCGAGCTTCTTTCCCTCAAGCATCTGCCCGCGGCAAGGAGCAACCGGCGTCTCAATCTCCACGCTGCACAGCGGGAAATCACGAGTGATCTCATATGCCATAAGCATCGAAATCTCCGAAAGCAGTTCCCGGAACTCCTTTGTCCCCGTCTCCTTCATGCGCATGATGGTCAGCTTATGCTGAATGAGCGGATGAGCGACGAGATGCAGGCTCGGTATCTCGGACGGACGGAATGTATCAGCCATAGGTCGAGCTTCCTTTCTGTCAAAAATGTTACTCGTACAGGGGGTACTTGCCGCAGAGTACAGCGACGCGGCGGCGCGCCTCCTCCCGGCGGCTATCGTCTGCAGGTGCATCGAGCACATGAGCGATAATGCGCGCCACCTCACGCATGTCGTCTTCCCGGAACCCGCGTGTCGTGAGTGCGGGCGAACCGAGACGGATGCCGCTCGTGATGAACGGGCTGCGCGGCTCAAAGGGGATCGTATTACGGTTCGCAGTGATATTGACCTCATCGAGGAGGTTCTGCGCATCCTTGCCCGTGATCTCCTTGTTCGTGAGATCGACGAGCATAACGTGCGTATCCGTGCCGCCGGAAACGATGCGGTACCCAAGCTTCGTCAGCTCATCGGCGAGCGCAGCAGCGTTCTTCACCACCTGCGCACCATATTCCTTGAACGAGGGCGCGAGTGCTTCACCGAGAGCAACCGCCTTTGCGGCAATGACATGCATGAGCGGTCCCCCCTGAATACCGGGAAATACCGCCTTATTGATCTTCTTTCCAATCTCCTCATCGCGCCCGAGGATGATGCCCCCGCGCGGGCCGCGGAGCGTCTTATGTGTGGTCGAGGTAACCACATCCGCATGCGGGACGGGGCTCGGATGCTGCCCTGCAGCAACAAGTCCCGCGATATGCGCCATGTCCACCATAAAGTATGCGCCGACACTCTTTGCAATAGCACCGATGCGTTCGAAATCAATCGTGCGTGCATAAGCCGAGGCGCCTGCAATGATCATCTTCGGCTTGTGTTCCCGGGCAAGCTTCTCCAGCGCGTCGTAGTCAATGCGCTCCGTCTCCTTATCCACGCCGTAGGGAATGACTTTATAGTATGTGCCCGAGATATTGACGGGACTGCCGTGCGTCAGATGGCCGCCGTCGGTCAGATTCATGCCGAGAATTGTATCACCCGGCTGCAGGAGAGCAAAGAATACTGCCATATTCGCCTGTGCACCCGAGTGCGGCTGCACATTCGCCCATTCGGCACCGAACAGTTCCTTTGCACGGTCGATCGCCAGCTGCTCGACGACATCGACGTATTCGCATCCGCCGTAGTAGCGCTTTCCTGGGTATCCCTCTGCGTACTTGTTCGTCAGCACGCTTCCCTGCGCCTCCATAACGGCGCGGCTGACGATGTTCTCCGAGGCGATGAGTTCCAGCTTCGTACGCTGGCGGTTTAACTCTGCTTCGATTGCTCCAAATGCCTGCGGGTCCGCATTTTTCAGCGTATCCATAATGCTCATGCAAAACTCTCCTTAATTGCTTTCCTGATCCTGCAGCGCCATCATCTTCTCGACGCGGCGCGTATGGCGGCCGCCCTCGAATTCCGAGCGAATCCACGCACGCACAATTTCGCCTGCCGGCCCAAAGCCCGTCACGCGCCCGCCCAGAGCAAGGACATTCGCATCGTTGTGCCTGCGGGACATCATCGCCGAGTAGACATCTGTACAGAGCGCGGCACGGATGCCGTCGATCTTATTCGCGGCAATTGAGATGCCGATCCCCGTTCCGCAGAGGACAATGCCGCGGTCCGCCTTGCCCGAAACAACATCGGCACAGACCTTTTCTGCGATATCCGGATAGTCGACGGCCTCCTTGCCGAATGTGCCGACATCCTTCACGCGAATATCGCTGAACTCATGGAGTACCATCTTGACCTCTTCTTTGAGGTCCACCGCTCCGTGATCGCTGCCAATCGTAACATTCATAAGAATGCCCTCCTTCTGCTGCTTCTCATCCTCTGTCATTCTAGCATAAATCAAGGAAAAAAAACAGTGCCGTCAGCGCTGAAAACGCGTTCGAAGAGCAAGCGACACGAAGAAGAGGAGGGCTGCTGCCGCAACGATCGCCGCCCCCGCCGCAATGCCGAAATAATAGGCGGAGAACAACCCGATCAGCCCGGAGAACAATGCAGCCGCGACCGAGACGGCATGGTATTCCTTAACGCTGCGCGCAATATTGCGGGCGGCTGCCCCCGGGAGAACGAGCAGTGCATTGATGATGAGGATGCCGACCCACTGAATGCTCACTGCTACGACCACAGCGAGCAAGACCGCAAACAACGCCTCAATGCCAGCGATGGAGATGCCGCGGCTCCGCGCCAGCGACGGATTGACCGAGACGAGAAGCAGCCGGTTAAAGAGCAGAACCCAGCCGATTATAACAACTGCATTTACTGCAATAAGCCCTGCGAGATCGGCGGGTGTAATGCTCAGAATATCGCCGATAAGGAACGGAGAAAATTTCGAAAAGCCCCCGCCGCGGCTCATAATCATAAGACCGACTGCAATTGCCGTCGATGAGAACACACCGATCACAGTATCTGCCGAAACCGCGGTCCGGTGCTTAATGTAAGTAATAAGGAGGGCAAACGCAGCCGAAAAGAGGATCAAAGAGACGAGAGGGGAGAACATTCCAACGATCGCACCGACGGCAATTCCCGTGAATGCGCCGTGCCCGAGAGAGTCTGAAAAGAATGCCATGCGGCTCGAAACCACCATCGTGGAGAGAAGCCCGAAGAGCGGCGTCATGAGGAGAATCGCAAGGAACGCATTCTTCATGAAGGTGTATTCCATCCACGCAAACGGGAAGAGCGTATCCAGCGCACGATAAATCAGCTCCATGCATCTGCCTCCTCTCGTGTGCCCGTGTCTTCCGTTCGGCTCTGCAGCCGCCGCACATCAGGCAGGATACCGAAAATCCGCTCCATCGCCGGATGCACAAAAACCTCAGACGGAGGCCCCTCCGCCGCAATCCCGCGGTTCATGAGCACAACCTTGTCCGCATGCCGTGCGACCATGCCAAGATCATGTGATATCAGGAGAATCGCAAGATCCTCCTGCGCACGCAGCTGTCCGACGATGTCATAAAAGAGCGTGAGCCCGCTCTGATCCACGCCGGAAACAGGCTCGTCAAGCAGGAGCAGGTTGGGCATCGGGTTCAGGGCCAGCGCAAGAAGCACACGCTGCAGTTCCCCGCCGGAAAGTGCGCCGAGCCGCCGATCAATCAGATGCTCCGCCTGCACGCGTGCAAGACTTTGAAGGGCGTCCGTGCGGCAGCTGCGTGCAGGAAAAAGCCACACCGGACGCGCTGTCATGCACGCCATAAAGAGATCCTGCACCGTTGTCGGCGCGCTCACATCCAGCCGCAAAGACTGCGGCACATAGCCGATCACAGGCTGCCCCGCATGCCGGTCATCCGCATCAACGAAGCGCAGGTGTCCCGTATGCGGCGCCTCGCCAAGAATTGCGCGCAGAAGCGTACTCTTCCCGGCGCCGTTCGGCCCAATAATGGCCGTCAGCTCTCCGCAGTGAAAATGCAGATTGACATGCGAAAAGACCTCGAACGTCCCGAATGAAACGCCGAAGTCCTCAATTTTGGTGCAGCAGAAGTGCGCGCAGCCCTCCGATGCTCCCGCGTGATGAAAGATATGCCTGAGCATGATAATCCTTTTTGATAGTTGCTGAGAAAATACTGACATGATGTGCTCCCCCGCTGCAGCAAGGGGCTTGAGGCATGCATCCGGCCCTTATCATCAATCCGTCAGCCGGCGAAATTTCCATGTCCCCGCTGCAACGCCGAGGATCGCATAGGCGATGACCACAGCAAGCGAGACCACCGAAAACTCCCCTGCCCTGCCGAGACTGCGCAGGAGGTGGCTCGTGTGCGTCAGCGGCAGCATCTCCACGAACCAGCGCAGAGCATCCGGCAGCGCCCCCGTGGAGAAGAATGTCCCGCAGAGAAATGACATGGGAAGGAGTACATAGAGATTGACCTGACTCATCTCCTCATAGGTGGTGATATACATCGCCGCCAGAAAACCGATCTCCGCAAAGATCATGCAGTTCATCGCGAGTACAAACACAAAGAGCGGCGTAATCGAAAAGTGTGCACCGAAGAGATAGCTGAGCACAATGATAATCAAAGACGAAATCATCCCGCGGAGAACCGCCCCTGCGATTTTCCCGATCACGAAGGCATCCGGCCGGATCGGCGCAATGAGATACTCCTCCAAGCTCTTATGGTAGACGCGCTCCGAATGCACAGGAATAATACTGTTGAAGCTGATATTCATCGAATTCATCGCCAAGAGTCCCGGTACCAGAAAATCTATGTAGGAGCCGCCCCCGACATCAATGCTGCGCCCAAGTCCCCATCCGAAGGCGACGAGAAACATAAGCGGAGAGACCATGCGGCTCAGTATATATTTTGGCAGTCGGCGCTGCAGAACAACCCAGTCGCGCCAGAACACCGTCCATATATCGCCCAGCATCAAAGTCCCTCCTTTCGCCCCGTCAGCTCGATGAACACATCTTCAAGGTTCGTCGGACGCAGAAGCACGCGATGCATGGTATCCTCAATCGTTCGAGCATGGTCGCGCGCCTCCTCGCGGGAGTGGAAAAACCGATAGGCACGCCCGGTCTCATCATCCCATTCGACAGCATATCTGCCCAGCTGCCTGCAGAATGCCTGCGGCGTCTGAAGATCAACCAGACTGCCCTTGTTGATGATGGCAACACGGCCGCAGAGCGCCTCTGCCTCCTCGATATAATGCGTCGTCAGGAGCACCGTCACGCCACGCTGTGCGACCTCGCGCACAATCCCCCAGATATGTCGGCGGATCTGCGGGTCAAGAGCCACCGTAGGTTCATCGAGAAAGAGCACCTGGGGCCGATGAATCAGCGCGCGTGCAATGAGGAGACGCCGCGCCATGCCGCCCGAAAGACGGCGCACCCCGTCGTTGCGAACCTCCGTGAGCGACATCTCCGCGAGGAGCTCCTCAATGCGCGCCGTGCGTTCTGCTTTCTCTATATGATGCAGACGCGCGTGCAGCTCCAGATTGTCCCAGACACTGAGTTCCTGATCGAAATTCACGTGCTGCGGCACAACTCCGATCTGTTTCTTAATGGCGCGCTCGTCGGTGCGGATATCCTGCCCGCCGATCCGGATACTGCCGCTCGTCGG
The DNA here is from genome assembly GCA_963521685.1 of uncultured Selenomonas sp. Lineage (GTDB taxonomy): Bacteria > Bacillota > Negativicutes > Selenomonadales > Selenomonadaceae > Centipeda. Next base: position 15,915 of record CAUQVG010000014.1, on the reverse strand, counting down.
CTGCGTCTGCATCGTCAGCATCCGGATGATCGTCGTCTTGCCCGCGCCATTCGGTCCGAGCAGACCAAATACCTCGCCGCGGCGAATGGAGAGAGAAACTCCCGCCACCGCAGTTTTCCAAGCATCTTTTTTTGCTTCATTCGTATGCGGGAACTTTTTGACAAGCTCCTCCATCTCTATCATCATGGGTTCCATATCAAATCAATCCGCCCGAAATTGGATGCCCGCCATGAGGCGTGCCTTCTCCATCACAGCCATGACCGTACGCGTTGTGCGCAGCCCCTCCTCCGCACGTGCATAATCCCCGCGCACAAAAATATCCCGCATCGCCTCGAACTCATGCACCATACGATGCTCATGACGGTTCAGCGCATAGGTCTCCGGCTCCTTGCCGCGCAGGCCGACCGTAAAGGAAGCAAGTTCATTGGGGGTTCCTTCTGCACGAATCCAGCCCGACTCCCCTTGAATGAGGAAGAAGGAGGGGCTTGCACTGTCCTTTGCCGCTGCCGCAGTCGCAACAAACCCGTCGTAACGCAATGCCAGAATGCCTGAGGTATCAATCCCGTTGAAGCCGAGATTCGCCCCATAGATGGCAGACTTCGGGCGGCCGAAAAGAGATACAATGAGTGCCAGATTATAGACGTTCAGGTCATAAAGCGCCCCGCCCGAAAGTGACGGATCGAATGCCGGCGCCACATCGCGTTCGAGATAGCGGTCATAACGGCTCGAATACTGAGAGAAGTTTGCCTGCACCATACGGATAAGCCCCAGCATCGGAAGTGACTCCAGTATGCCCCGATAGTTCGGGAGAAAGAGCGGTGTCACCGCCTCAAACAGATAGAGCTGCGATGCCTGCGCACGCGCAATCAGTTCCTCTGCCTCTGCAAGGGTCGAGGTGAACGGCTTCTCCACGATCACATTCCATCCCGCTGCAATTGCCTGACGCGCATAGTCGAAATGTGCACTGTTGACAATGCCGAGATAGACAAAATCTGCTTCATGCGCTGCCAGCATTGCGCCATAGTCGGTCGCCACCTGCGGCACGCCAAACTCTCGGGCCAGGGCGCATGCCTTATCTCGGCTGTGCGGGCGTGCACAGAGTACAGTGACCTCGATCCCATCTGCCTGACGCAGTGCAGTCAGTGCTTCCCGCGCGATCATACCTGTACCGACAACTGCCATCTTCATTTCAATGCTCTCCTTCATTTGCGGAATCTCGATTCTATACACAGCCGCCTCTGTCATCCATTTATTATAACAGGGTCATTCCATAAAGAAAAGGGTCTGCCGCAGAAGCAACTCCTTCCGCAGCAGACCCCTTTACAGCAATGTGAGAGAATGTGTTTCCCTTATTTCATCATTTTAAGGTGATCCGCATCCGCATCTTTTTTCCCCTGCAGAGCGTCCCACGCATCATTCGCGCGCTCTACAAATGCAGCCCGAATATTCTTGTTCTCGCCGAGACCGTGCAGATAGGTATTCACCTTAAAGCCCTTGCTCTCAAGAATACTCTTGTGCGAATCCGAATCTTTGCCCGCCATATCGTTGTGTGCATGATCGCCCGCAACCATCATAATCGGCATGAGCGTTACTGTCTTGACATTCGCATTGTTGAGCTTCGGAACGACATCCTCGAGACTCGGCCACCCCTCAACCGTGTAGACGTAGACATTCTTATATCCAAGCGCATCGAGCTTCGCCTGAATCACGGAATAGTAAGCATTGGAAACGTGCGGTGTGCCGTGTGCCATGAGGAGAAGGGCCTCATCCTTGCCAAGCTTCGGGAACTGGCTGGAGACGGCCTTGATGAACTCCACAACGTCATCCGACTGCTCTTCCTGCCCCTGCCAGTACATAAGAGATGTCCCGCAGGTCATCGTCTTGAACTGTTCTTTATACTCATTGAACACAGCCTTGACATAGGAGTACTCCATTCCCGGAATGACGTCCAGCGAGACCAGTGCAATGCGCGAGTAGCCGTCTGCCTTGAGTTGTGTCAGCGCCTCCTCGGGGGTCGGATACTTCTTGCCCTCATTCTTTTCGATGCGGTCGATGATAATGTGGGAGGTGAATGCCGTCACAACCTTCACACCCGGATGGGCCGCCTGAATGTCACGCACGGTCGCCTCAATCGTCTTTTCACGCGTCTCCTTGAACGTCGTGCCGAAGCTCGCCACGACGATGGCATCCTTGTTCGCGAGATTCTGAAGCTGCGGATTCTCATACTTCAGCACACCGATCTCCGAAGCCTCCAAGAGGGCCGGCGTTGCTGTCTTGACTTCGGGATTGAGCTCATACGCTGCCTCTGCGGGGCTGTACGAAAAGCCCAAAACAGCCGAGCATGCAAGCGATGCGACCAACATTTTCTTCCAATTCTTCATCCGAATTCCTCCCAAAAGATAGATATAAATAGGGCTTTCCCGCCGCAGCAAGAAAGCCCATAGAATCCCGTCGGATCTACGCATCGCCTTCCTGTCGCTCGCAGGTATGTGAAGCGGGTACCGAAACGGCGCCCAAACACACGGCAACTGTCAAACAGGCAGTTCTCCTGGCTTGGTTCATCACTCACCTGCGCCTTCCCAAGCGGATTTTTTCGCTCAGTGGCTTTCCTGCAGGTTCGCTCCCCTCACAGTGGCGGGACCGCGCCGGCTCGTCCGGCTTCTCTATTAAGCATGCGCAAATGCGCTGCACCTGTTTTCCTTTGATTTAATTATGCAATAATATGTTGTGATTATTAGAATACATCGTTATCCGCAAATTGTCAATCGTTTCACTGATTTATTTCGACGCATCTTCCTCCACATGCGACCGCCACTTCGCAGACGCAGCGGTGCCGCGTTCTGCGGCCTCCTCAACAAAGGCGCTGACCGCATCGTAGTTTGCCCGGACACCGGATTTTGTATTGCGGTATGTCACGGCATTCGACCGCTGCACGCCGATCGCATCCGCTTCCTCGGCGGCATCGATGTTTGCGCCGAGATAGATGAAGTCCCAGCCCGCCTTTTCCTGCTTGTCGGAGATCATCTGCTTTACCTTCGACTTCTTGAACTCTCGGCTCGCATTCTCCAGCCCATCCGTGATGATGACAAAGATCACCTTCGTCCCCTTGTTCTGAACGACAGACTCCCGCCCCACGTTCAAGACCGTACTGCCCACCGCATCGAGCAGCGCTGTTGTGCCGCCCACCTCATACTCCTTCTCGGTCAGCGGCGCAACATGACGAATGTCCTTGCTCGCATAGAGCACATCGGTCTTATCGTTAAAGAGCACGGCCGTCACACGTACAGGGACATCCAGCTTCTTTTGCTTCTCGATCATGGAATTGAATCCGCCGATCGTATCCTTCTCAAGCCCCTGCATGGAGCCGCTCTTGTCGATCACAAGCACAAGCTCAATACGGTCCGGCTTCTCTGGCTTCTTCGCCACGTCTGCTCCCTGTGCAGCGGCAGAAGCGGCCAGCCCTGCGCACATAAGGAAAATAAACACGGCACATTGGATCTTTTTCCACATAGTAAAACCTCCTCTGCACAGCAACATCAAAATATTTTCTCTGCTCTACATGTCTCTCCATCAAAGGACAAAGAGGGGCTTTCCTCCTATTCCTCCGGCGTACGCACACCGCGGTTGATTGTTGTAAGCCCGCGATAAACCGTGCTGATATCAATATCATCGCCGCGCGACTCCATATATTTTTCCAGCTTGCGCTTCACACGCTGGAGCGCGTTGTCAATGGATTTCACCTGTCGGTGCAGATCAACGGCAATCTCCTGATAGGACTTGCCGTCGAGATAACTCATGAGAACCCGCCACTCAAGATCACTGAGTATCTCCTCCATCTTCTGCTCAATGTCCACAAATTCCTCGCGGCTGATGACGAGCTCCTCGGGATCACTGATGCGCGTGCCCGACAACACATCAAGCAGGGTGCGGTCCGAGTCCTCATCATAGATCGGCTTGTTGAGCGAGACATAGGAGTTCAGCGGGATGTGCTTCTGCCGCGTTGCCGTCTTGATCGCCGTGATAATCTGACGCGTCACACAGAGCTCGGCAAACGCACGAAAAGAGGAGAGCTTGTCCTCGCGAAAGTCGCGAATCGCCTTGAAGAATCCGATCATGCCCTCCTGCACAATATCCTCGCGGTCTGCTCCGATGAGAAAGTAGGAGCGTGCTTTGGAGCGCACGAAGTTACGGTATTTATTGATGAGATAGTCCAACGCCTCATCGCCCGCACAGGTACGAATGCGAACGAGCAGTTCCTCATCCGAGTATCCGTCATAGATGCTGCTTTCAGCAGAGGTCTCATCGGGCTCTTCCTCGGCATCGAGCTCACCGGCATCCAGTTCCTCCGATACGGACTGTTCTTCATCCAGCACGGGTTTCTGCTTATCACCGTAAAAAATCATACGATTGCTCCGTCTCTCCCAAAGCCTTCCTCTTGCGGGTGCCGCTGCACACAGCAATGGTACCCATACGATGGTCCTGTATTTATTATACCCCTACTGCAAAAGCTCCGTCAAGAGACAAAAGGGGGCTGCCGCCCTCAGCCATCATACGGCTTCGGACAGCAGCCCCTCGGGAAGATCTATATCCGCTCACGAATGACAACCTTCTCCTCCGAATCGGTATCACTGAGCAGCACACAGACATCTTCAGCCGCTGCGGTCGGAACATTCTTGCCGACGTAATCGGCGCGGATCGGAAGTTCCCTGTGCCCGCGGTCGATAAGCACGGCAAGCTGGATCATGCGCGGCCGCCCGATATCAAGGAGCGCATTCATCGCCGCACGAATGGTCCGCCCCGTATAGAGCACATCATCTACGAGAACGATCGTCTTCCCCGTAATATCGAGCGGCATCTCCGTCGGATGTACGATGGGCTGATAGGAGAGTTCGTTGAGGTCATCCCGATAGAGCGTGATGTCAAGCACACCGCGCGGGATCTCATACGTCTCCATCCGTGCAATCTCTGCTGCAATGCGTGCCGCAATCGGTACACCGCGTGTGCGGATGCCTACGAGGACAAGATTTTCTGTCCCCTTATTTTTTTCGACAATCTCATGTGCAATACGCATGAGCGCACGCCGTATGCCGTCGCTGTCCATCAGGACCGCTTTTTCTCTGAACTGTATCACGCGATCATCTCCTTACCTGCCTGCATTCAGTATATGCAGAATCTCCTCCATATCCGGAGGAAGCGGTGCCGTGAAGGTCATCTCTTCCCGTGTACGCGGGTGTTCGAATGTCAGATTCAGCGAGTGGAGTGCCTGCCCTTTGATGGCGAAGGGATGCTTCTTTGCGGTGTACTTTGCATCGCCGACCAACGGATGTCCGATGCTCGTCATATGGACGCGGATCTGGTGCGTGCGCCCGGTCTCCAAACGGCAGGAAACGTAGGTATATGCACCGAAGCGTTCGAGCACCTCAAAATGTGTCGTCGCATGTTTCCCATTCTCACGGACAATCGCCATCTTCTTCCGATCCGTCGGATGCCGCCCGATATCGCCCGTGATGACACCTGCCCGCGGAACAATGTTTCCATGCACAACAGCGCGGTACTCACGGCGCGCATCCTTATCCCGGATCTGCCGTGCGAGAAAATGGTGCGCCATATCATTCTTCGCTGCAACCATAACCCCCGAGGTGTCTTTATCCAGACGATGAACAATGCCGGGACGCAGCGCACCGTTAATTCCGGAGAGGTCACGGCAGTGATGGAGGAGCGCATTGACGAGCGTCCCCGTATAAATGCCTGCTGCGGGGTGAACCACCATGCCCCGGCTTTTATTAACGACAATAATATCCGCATCCTCATAGAGAACATCGATCGGAATATTTTCTGCGCGGATGCATACCTCCTCTGCGGGGGGCAGATCGCATACAATTTGCTCATCGCCCCGCAGCTTGTAGTTGGCCTTGCGAAGAGCGCCGTCCGCCGTTACGTACCCCTCCTGGATCAGGCGCTGCGCGCGGCTTCGCGAGAGTTCAGGCATGCAGCGGACAAGAAAGACATCCAGGCGTTCGCCTGCACGGTCTGCGCTCAGTACAGTACTCATTCAAGAATCTCTTTCTTTTGCACAAAAAGGGCCCAAAGAACGGCGCCCGCCCCAAGAACAATGGCAATATCTGCCACATTGAATACAGGCCAGATGCGAAAGTCAAAGAAATCAACAACATGCCCCGTGCGCATCCGATCAATCATATTGCTCACGGCTCCTGCCGCAAGAGCAACGCCTCCATAATGAATGAGCGCCCCGCTGCGCCGCAGGCGTTCATAGAACACCAGAAAAACTGCGAAAAAGATGGCTGCCGTAAGGAGAAAGAGCCACTGCTGGTGCTCAAAAATGCCAAATGCCGCCCCCGGATTGAGGACGAATGTAATATGAAAAAACGGTGCTGCAACGGGGATGGTCTCCCCCGGCAACAGTGTCATCTCCACCCAATACTTGACCATCTGATCAATGAATACAACCACCAAAAAGAAAATTGCGGCTTTTGCGCGTCCGCTCATCGCTTTCAAGGTTCCTCCTGTTCCTTCGCCTCATCTTCCCGCCGTACCGGCTGTGTCTCGTCAGCAGCCATATCCGGCATCTCGGCAATGGCGTTATTAATGAGCGCCAATTCTGCCTCTACGCTGTTCTTCATCCGGCGCAGAAATTGATGTTTCTCACCGACCAGACGTTCATATTCTGCGACTATGGCACGCACCTTATCCGCTGCATCATCCACCTGGGATTTCGCTTGGAGCAGAGCCTCACTGCGCGTATTCTGCGCCTCCTGTGCCGCGGTCTCCAGCATGCGTTCCGCACTCCGCTTTGCACTGGCAGTCACTTCCTCAGCGGTCTTTTGAGCAACGAGGAGCGTCTTTCGCATACTCTGCTCAATACGGCGAAATTCATCATTCGCCGCCTGTTCCCGCGTCAGATCCGCGCGCAGCTGTTCATTCTCATCCAACAGTACCGCATATTCCCGCATGATCTCATTGAGAAATTCGTTGACCTCATTCTCATCAAATCCGCGAAAGCTTCTGCGAAACTCCTTCGCATGAATATCCATCGGTGTCAGCATCGTGCTCCTGCCTTTCCTTAAAAGAAACGATTCAGCACAACAACCGTCCGGCCCTTCTTCGTCTGCCCGCGCACCTCGGTCACCTCAACGCGTCCGCGTCCGCGCATGGAGAGAACATCTCCCTGCTTAACCGTCTTGGATGCGCTGCCTGCACTCTGCCAGTTCAGCTTCACCTTATCCGCAGCGATGTCATCTGCCGCACGGCTCCGCGAGATGCCGAAGCCCGCTGCGGCAATGGAATCCAGGCGCAGGGAGGCAACCGTTGCACGGATCTCCTTCGTCCGCTCTTCACGCGGAGCGATGTCCTCCAGATTCCCAAGGGCGGTCTGGACTCCGACCGCACCGATCATCGTCAGATTGCTGATGATGAACTCTGCAATCTTCACATCGCAGAGAATCTTTGCCGCATCCGATGCCGGGAGAATATCTCCGATCAGCTCGCGTTCAATCCCCAGTCCCATCAGAGCACCGAGTACGTCACGGTGTGTAAGGCGCGCAAACTGACCGTTCCATACAGCCTCCACACAGGCAATGCCGAATCCGTCCGGCGTTCCCGCAAAATCCGTATGGCGGAGCATTGCACGCTGGCGTTCCGCCCCGGCATAACCACCCTCAAAGTCAAGCTGAATATCATCATAGCTCGCGCAGATCGTCTCCGCAATCTCCTGTCCATAGGGATCAAGAAAGGAGCTGACGCGAAACTTGCGCGTCTTTACCGCGCCCTCGGCGAGATCAAGCAGACGAACTGCCGTCTGTTCCCCCTCGCTCCCGCGATAAAAGCGAAGAATCCGTTCCTTCTGTTCCGATGCCATTATTTTCTCCCAAGCTCTTTTGAACGCTCCGTTGCCGCAAGCACCGCTTCCATCAGCGCCGAACGCACACCCGCATGCTCCATAACACGAAGCCCTGCCGCAGTCGTCCCGCCCGGACTCGTCACTGCTGCACGCAGATCGGCCGGCGAGCAGGGGCCTGTGAGAGCCATCTGCGCAGCACCGAGCAGGGTCTGTGCCGCGAGTACAGCCGCTGTCTCACGCTTGAGGCCCGCGGCAACGCCCCCCTCCGTAAGCGCCTCAATCATGAGGAATGCATAGGCAGGGCCGCTGCCCGAGAGCCCCGTCACAGCATCGAGATCACGCTCCTCAACCTCAATCGTCCGCCCCGCTGCACCGAGGATGCGCTCTGCAGCCGCACGCTCCGGCGCACAAACGGATGCAGCGCATGCAAAGGCAGACATTCCGGCCCCGACGGCGAGCGGCGTATTCGGCATCGCACGAATGACTGGATGCCCGGGATACGCCGCCTCAATCGCCGCAATCGAAAGCCCCGCAACAATCGAGAGGATGAGGGCCCCCTTCCGCAGGAGCGGCGCCGTCTCAGCCATCGCAGCCGCAGCCGCCGCGGGCTTTACTGCAAGTACGAGCACAGAAATATGGGGCAGAAAGTCCTCTGCCCCGACCTGTGCCCGCACATGGTATATTTGTGCGAGCGTATCACACCGCTCCGCCTTATGATCCGATACATAGATCTGCCGTGCGGTCTTGCTCTCCGCTGTCAAGCCGGCAATCATCGCCTCAGCCATTGCACCGCCGCCGATGATGCCGATGTGCATTTCGTCGCCGTTCATACTTCCTTACCTGTTCAGAAAGGACATATCATCGCCGAGGCGGCGCTCCTCCTCAGAGTAGCTGACATTGACGTTGCTCGGTGCGCAGAGGATCACATTGTTGCTGATCTTCTTGATGTCGCCGTTGAGTGCATACGTCGTCCCGCTGATGAAGTCAATGATGCGGTTTGCAACGGTCTTCTCTGTTTTTTCAAAGTTGAGCACGACCGGCTTCTTCTTCTGGAGATTGACCGCCACCTGCTGTGCATCATCAAATGTCTGCGGCTCAATCACAACAACATTCATGCGGTAGGCCGCTACCACATTATCGATTGGTGTACTGCCCGGTGCACCTGCAGGCATGGGGAACTCCGGAAACGCCGAAAGGTTTGCTCCTGTCTCGCGCGGACGGGCGGCACGACCGCCGATCTCGGTCACAGAAGCATTCTTCTTCTCCTGGCTCTCGTTTTCATCGAACTCATCCTCCGGCGTAATGCCGATGAATTTTGTGGATATTTTCTTAAAGATGCTCACTGATCTCTCACACTCCTAGGGTATATTGACGTGCGCCAAAAATAGCTGTACCGACGCGCACGAGATTCGCGCCCTCCTCGACCGCAATGCCGTAGTCATGGGTCATGCCCATTGAGAGGTAGCGGATATCTGCTGTGCGCGGTTCCGCCGTCTTCACTTGCTGAAAAAGTTCATACATTGCACGAAAAAGCGGACGGCATTCCTCCACATTTTCATAATTCGGCGCAATGCACATAAATCCCTGCAAGCGAATCGAACGCAGCCGGTCAATTGCTGCAAGCATTTCATCCAGATTTTCGCGGTAGATCCCGGATTTGCTCTCTTCGCGCGCAAGATTGATCTGCACAAGAATATTCTGCACCTTGCCGAATTTCGCCGCCGCCTTGTCAATTTCCTGCGCAAGCCGCACAGAATCGACGGAATGGATGAGGTCGAACTGCCGCACAGCATGTTTGACCTTGTTCGTCTGCAGATGCCCGATGAGATGCCACTTGACCTCCCGCTCGAGCGTCTCTGCCTTATCCAGTGCCTCCTGCACACGATTCTCGCCGATGTTCATTACACCCGCATCGATGGCTTCCCGCATGGCATCTACAGAATGGTTCTTTGTCACGGCGATCAGCTCCACCGGCGCATCTGCCAGCGCCTTCCTCCGCCGTCTGCGTGCCGCTGCAATCTCCGCCTGAACTGCCTTCAGGTGCTCGCATATCATCGTATCATCACTCATATCAGCTCCATCACTGCTGCCAGCCGCCCTGTCCTGCCGCCTGCGGCACGATAGGAGTAAAAAAATGTGCAGTCGCACGATGTACATATGTTGGCACAATCGATGTTCGTCTCCGGCACGTCCGCCTCCATCAGCTGGATGCGGTTCGCCTCCCAGAGATCGAGATGCTGTGCGCCGTCCTGAGACGTCAGAATCCGGTCCGCATGTGCCGGAAATTCTGCGCGGAAACGGTCGGCGACCTCCGCGCCGACGATGTAGCAGGCGGCAGAAATTGAGGGACCGATACCCGCAAGGACATCAGCAGCCTGAGTGCCGAACTCCTCATTCATTCGGGCAACCGTCTTTGCGGCGATGCGCTGCACCGTTCCCTTCCATCCCGCGTGGACAATCCCCGCTGCATTGTGTACCGGATCATAAAGGAGAACGGGAACACAGTCCGCATAGCAGAGCATGAGTGCGACACCGCTGTCATTCGTAATGACGGCATCTGCATCCGCGAGAGCATCGTCATAGGCATGCGCTCCGCGTCCCGCATCGCGCCGCACGGCACGCACAATCTCCGTCCCGTGCACCTGACGGATCGTACAGATACGCTCGGCATCCAAACCAATCGCGGCAAAATAACGCCGCCGATTCTCCCATACATGCGCCGGATCATCCCCGACATGCAGCGCCATATTGAGCGTATCAAACGGCGCAGCACTCACGCCGCCCTGACGTGCAGAGAATCCGTGCGCAAGACGGTCCTCGGGGAAGATATCCAAATGTCCGCTCCATATATTGTTCGACTTGTGCCGCAGTACAAAACTCATACGACCGTCCTTTCTGTGCCGCTGCAAACACCGCATCGCCTGCATCCGTCGAAGCAGGCCGGCGTAGGCCGGAGTTCCTCTGCCAGGCGGTATTCCTGCTGAAGATACGCTTTCGTAAAGCCCATATCAAGATGCTCCCAGGGGAGAATGTCCTCCTCTGTCCAGGCTCGTGTGAGATAAGTCTCCGGCATAAGTCCCTCATTCTTCATCTCCGGCATGAGATCCTTTGCCCCTCTTCCCTCCGCTGCACGAATGAGGGATGCTGTCAGCCTCCGATCGCCGCGCGCAAGGATTGCTTGGACGAGCGCCTCTTTGGGCGATTCAAAGTGGACGATAATCTTTTTTCGGCGGCGCAGCCCCTGCGTGATCTGTTTCATAACGGCATCAAGCCGCTTCTTGTCCGCCATAGGCATCCACTGGAACGGCGTAAAGGGCTTTGGTATAAACGGGTTTACGCTGAGTGTCAGGGTCCCGCGGCACCCCTTCTCGTCCATATAATCGCGCAGGCGTTCAGCAAGATCGATGATCGCAGCAATATCCGCATCCTCCTCAAACGGCAGTCCCACCATGATATAGAGTTTGAAGTTTGGAATATGCGCCGCTGCCCCAAGGTCAACCGCAGTAAAGAGATGGTGTTCCTCAATGCCTTTATTAATGACCGCACGCATCCGCGCACTCCCCGCCTCCGGGGCAAGCGTCAGCGTCTGCAGACCGCTTGCGGCGAGAGATTCAACGAGTTCCCTCGTTACGGAGTCCGCGCGGAACGAAGCAACGGACATGGACAGCCCCTCCCCTAAGATGGAGCGGCAGAGGGCATTGATCTCCGGATAGTCCGAAATTGCCGCCCCCATCAGCCCGATCTTTTTTCCGTAGGGAAGCGCATCACGTACCTGAGCTTCGATAACGGAAAGGGACCTGCTGCGCGGGCGGCGGAAGCAGTACCCCGCCATACAGAAGCGGCAGTGGCGGCCGCATCCGCGCGCCGTCTCGATGAGATAGAAGTTGAACTCCGTATCCTCGGTAACGATGACCGTATGCGCCGGACATGCATCCAGATCCCTCACCCACTGGCGTGCAATACGCACCGGGATTCCCTGTGCAGGAACAAGCCCGGCCAGTCTTCCATCCGCATGATAGGATGGTGTGTAGAGAGACGGCACATAGACACCGGGAACGCCGGCAAGACGGCGAAGCAGGGACACACGATCCGCTCCGGCCCGGATGCCCTCATGATAGGCATCCATCAGTGCCGGAACAACCGCCTCCCCCTCTCCGATCACGAATACATCAGCAATCTCCGCAAGGGGCTCCGGGTTGAACGTCGCACAAGGCCCTCCTGCGATGATAAGCGGATCACGCTCCGTACGCCGGTCTGCACGCGGATGAATCCGACTGAGCAGAAGCATTTTGACAACATTGAAGTAGTCCATCTCAAACGAGACAGCAAAGCCGATGATGGCAAAGTCCGCAAGAGGCGTTTGCGTCTCCACACTCATCATCGGCGTCTGCGTTCGCTCGTAACGGGGAAGTTCCGTGCGGTCGGGCAGGAATACGCGTTCACACGCAGTATCCCGGCGCTGGTTGAGGAGGTCATAGACAATGTGTATGCCGAGATTCGACATACCAATAAAGTAGGTGTTGGGATAGACAAGCGCAAAGCGTGTCCGCATCCCTGCGGGATAACGATAGTACCCGCGCTCCTGCGCGAGACGCTCCCGCAGCCTGCTTCTCAGCCGATGATCCAACCCTTCCTCTGCCTTTCGTTGCAGGAGTCACTGCTGCGCCAGCGCTCCTCTTACTCCTTCCCGCGCCTTGCGCGGAGTGTTTCCAACGCCTCAATGAAGTTCGTGATGTCATCAAATTTCCGGTAGACGGATGCAAACCGAATATAGGCGACCTCATCGAAATCCTTGAGCCGCTCCATGACAATCTCTCCGATCTTCTCGGACGGAACTTCCGGTTCCGTCCGATTGCGGATATCCCGCTCGATCTCCGCAACGAAATTCGTAATCTGCTCCATCGAGATGTCACGCTTGTCGCATGAGCGGATAATGCCGGTCAGCAGCTTGTCCCGACTGAACGGCTCGCGGCGGTTGTCACGCTTAACCACCATAAGAGGCAGTTTCTCCACAACCTCATAGGTGGTAAAGCGCCGTCCGCACGCCGGACACTCGCGGCGGCGGCGAATCGTTGTTCCCTCATCCGCGGCACGGGAATCAATGACCCGGCTGTCCGGCTCTTTGCAAAAAGGACATCTCATCGTACTCATCCTTCCTCATGCGGCGTGCATCACTGTCTATTTTTTGTATTCCCCGATGCCTTTGGCTCCTGGGCCTCCCTGCCGCTGCCGGTGTTCTGCTGCTCGTCTTCCTGCGCCTGTCCCGGCGCCAGCGTCTCCTCGAGATTCTTCGTCTCTTTTGTGAAATGACGCTCCACGACCTCGCCGACCTTGCCGAATTTCCCAAGCTTCCTGCCGTTCACCGTCACATCAAGCGCCCCTGCGTTGCCGGCACGGATGACAATCATATCCTTCCCCTGCCAACTCTCGGTCTTCCCCTCTTCTATAAGTCCCTCAAAGACTGTCTTTCCGTCAACAAGCACCTCTGTCCAGCAGCGTTCTGTCAGGCGCACGCTGACGTTCACATCCTGGGCCAGTGCTGTGCCGCGCGCCTCATCAGAGGCATTTGTCTCTGCGGCTGCAGAAGATGGGGCGGCCTGTTCTGTCTTTGCCGGAGGCGGTGCAGCCGCCTCCTTCGAGGGTGTATTGATCGCGGATATGAGTGCAGCGCCGCCTCCGACAAGAGCAGCCAAGACGATTATGCCGACCGCGAGCTTTGCAAAGATACTCGCATACGAAGAACTCCGCCCTCCGATGGAGATCTGCGAAAGAGACTCGTCGCCGACATCACTGAGGGAAATCCGCCGCGTCTTTGTTTCCGGCTCGACGGATACGGGTACGAACGTGCTCCCGTTCTCCTCCGCAAACTGCTGAACAAGCTGCTCGGCATCCATGCGCAAAAATGAGGCATAGTTGCGCACAAACCCCTTTGCATAAACCATGCCGGGCAGCTCATCAATGTTGCCGCGTTCAATATGTTCGATATAGAGACGCCGAATGCTCGTCCCCGTCTCAATATCTGCAATTGTCAGTCCTTGCTTCTCACGCTCTTTCCGCAAGATGTCTCCGACCATGAGACTCCCTCCCAGGCTTTTGTCGCTTTCGAAACACATTATTTTGATTATACATGAAGTATCACACAAAGACAAATTTTTTCAATGCCTTTGTGCCGCAATCTCAAGAACCGTTTCTGCAAAAGATTCCACATCCGAGCACGCTGTATAACGGCCAATGCTCACGCGAAGGCATGACCGCGCCTCTTCCTCCGAGAGCCCCATCGCAGACAGGACATGAGACGGCTTTGCCGCTCCCGCGCTGCATGCACTGCCGGCGGATACGGCAAAACCCGCCAGATCGAGGCGGATGAGGAGCGTATCCTGCTCCATCCCCGGAATGCCGAAGTGCAGAATGCCAGGAAGGCATGCCGTCCGATCTCCGTGGAAAACAATGCCGTCAGCTGCAAGCAGGCGCGTTTGCAGAAGGTCCGTATAGGCGCGCAGACGGTTCTCTTCCGCAGCCATCTCGGCGCGGGCAATCTCAGCAGCGCGCCCGCAGCCAACAATCCCTGCCGTATATTCTGTTCCTGCCCGCATATCCCGCTCCTGTGCACCGCCGTACAGCAGCGGCGCAAGCACTGTTCCGCGGCGCACAAAGAGACATCCGACGCCTTTTGGCCCGCAGAATTTATGTGCAGAAAAGGAAAGCAGATCTGCGTTCAGCGCATGTACATCGAGAGGAATATGTCCTGCTGCCTGTACGGCGTCTGTATGAAACAATATACCATGCGCACGGGCACGTGCACCGATCTCCGCAGTCGGCTGAATGGTTCCGACTTCGTTGTTTGCGGTCATAACGCTCACAAGAATGGTATCGTCCCGGAGTGCCGCCTCCACAACATCCGGATCGACACGTCCTGCCGCATCAACGGGAAGATATGTGACGAGAAAGCCCTGCTGCTCCATGCGGCGGCAGGTTTCGAGCACGGCAGGATGCTCGATTGCCGTCGTTACGATATGAGCGCCGCGCCCCTCGGCCCGCCGCTGCTGTACAGCGCAGCGTATGGCCCAGTTGTCACTCTCCGTACCGCCGCTCGTAAAGAAGATCTCATCAGGAGATGCTCCAATGAGCTCTGCAGCCTGCTCCCGCGCACGCATAATGCCGCGGCGGGCTGCCTGCCCGAAAGAATGCAGGCTGGACGGATTCCCGTATATCTCCGTCAGATAGGGGAGCATCACCTCAAGCACGCGCGGGTCAATCGGGGATGTTGCCGCGTAATCCAGATAGACCGGCGCAGACCTCACTGATTGCACCCTGCGCCCTTCGTCCCGCGGCGGAGCAGATCGGAGAGAGCAATATTGTTCAGCACGTTATTAATCCCGTCACAGACCTCTTCCCAAATCTGCCGTGTCACGCAGTCCCCTGCACGCACGCAGCTCTGATCCTCTGCCTCTGCACTTGTCAAAAGGCAGTCCACAAGGGCAATCGGCCCCTCTACCGCCGTAATAATCTGTCCGATCGTCACCTCTTCAGGCGGCAGTGCAAGGGTATAACCGCCCTGCGCTCCGCGTACACTCTCCACGAGGCCCGCGCGTCGGAGCTGTGCCATCAGCTGCTCCAGATAATTCTCCGATATGCCCTGCGTCTTTGCAATGGTCTTGAGCGGGACAACCCCCTCCCCATAGTGGAGGGCCAGCTCATAGAGCGCAGTGACGCTGTATCGCCCCTTCGTTGATAATTTCATAAAGATCTCCCGGATGTACGAGGAGCCCCGCCCATCCTGCAGTTTTATTCCGATTTACCGTCATTATAAAGGAGTTTCCTTTTCCTGTCAAAAACAGCCGCGCGCTATTGCCCTGTCGAACCGAATCCGCCGGAGCGCGCACCGCCGAAGCCGGGAGCATCTCCATCCACCGTCAGATATTTCGTGAAGATCCCTTGTGCAATCCGTTCTCCGGCAGCAATATGCACCGTCTCTGCCGTGTAGTTGTAAAGAGGAATAAAGATATGCCCCTCATTCTCTGCATTGCCGTAGTAGTCCGCATCGATGACTCCTACGC
>CAUQVG010000013.1:0-30936 GCA_963521685.1 uncultured Selenomonas sp. | reverse complement strand
CAACCTGCGGCTCGCCGACCTTGCAGTCGACCTTGAACTCGCGGAGCATACGGTCAACGATGATCTGCAGGTGCAGCTCGCCCATGCCCGAGATGATGACCTGTCCCGTCTCCGCATCCGTATGAACGCGGAAGGTCGGATCCTCCTCAGCAAGCTTCTGGAGCGCGATGCCCATCTTCTCCTGATCGTTCTTCGTCGCGGGCTCAACCGCAACGGAGATAACCGGATCGGGGAACTCCATCGACTCGAGGATGATCGGCTTGCTCTCATCGCAGAGCGTATCGCCGGTCGTCGTGTTCTTCAGTCCGACCGCGGCAGCAATGTCGCCGCTGTAGACCACGTCGATCTCCTTGCGGTTGTTTGCATGCATCTGCAGGATGCGGCCAATGCGCTCCTTGCCGTCCTTCGTCGCGTTATAGACATAGGAACCGGAGTTCAGTACGCCGGAGTAGACGCGGAAGAATGCGAGTTTGCCGACGTACGGATCCGTCATGATCTTGAACGCGAGTGCCGAGAACGGTGCCGTGTCCGATGCGGGGCGGCTGTCCGCTTCGCCCGTATCCGGATTCACACCCGCGATCGGCGGGATGTCCGTCGGTGCCGGCATGTAGGCAACGATGGCATCGAGCAGCGGCTGAACGCCCTTGTTGCGGTACGAGGTACCGCAGGTAACCGGCGTCATCTGGCAGGCAATCGTCGCCTTGCGGACGGCACGGCGGATCTCATCCTCCGTGATCTCCTCGCCGCCGAGATACTTCTCCATCAGCTCATCGTCTGCCTCAGCGCATGCCTCGATCAGCTTCTCGCGGTACTCTTCCGCCTGCTCTTTGTACTCGGCCGGAATCTCGACCTCATCGGTCACCTTGCCGAGATCGTCCTCGTAGACAATGGCATCCATCTTCACGAGGTCAATGATGCCTTTGAACTCATCCTCTGCGCCGATCGGCAGCTGAATCGCCACTGGGTTCGCATTGAGGCGCTCGCGCATCATGTCCATAACGTTGAAGAAATCGGCGCCCGTGATGTCCATCTTGTTGACATACGCCATGCGCGGAACATTGTACCGCTCTGCCTGACGCCAGACCGTCTCCGTCTGCGGCTCAACGCCGCCGCGGGCGGTCAGAACTGCGACTGTGCCGTCCAGCACGCGCAGCGAGCGCTCTACCTCGACCGTAAAGTCAACGTGACCCGGCGTATCAATGATATTGATGCGATGGTCTTTCCAGTGACAGGTCGTCGCCGCCGACGTAATCGTAATGCCGCGTTCCTGCTCCTGAACCATCCAGTCCATGGTGGCAGCGCCCTCATGAACCTCGCCGATCTTGTGCGTTACGCCCGTGTAGAAGAGAATGCGCTCGGTGGTCGTCGTCTTGCCGGCATCGATGTGCGCCATGATGCCGATATTCCGCGTTTTTTCAAGGGAATATTCTCTTGCCACTGTTTCCTATCGCTCCTTACACTATGGGAATTACCAGCGATAATGTGCGAATGCCTTATTGGCCTCCGCCATCTTATGGGTATCTTCCTTCTTCTTGATCGCTGCGCCCGTGTTGTTCGCAGCATCCATCAGCTCTGCCGAGAGACGTGCATCCATGGTCTTTTCGCCGCGCAGACGCGCATAGCTGACGAGCCAGCGGATGCCGAGCGTCATGCGGCGGTCCGCACGAACCTCGACCGGGACCTGATAGTTGGCACCGCCGACACGGCGTGCCTTAACCTCGAGCACCGGCATGACATTGCGCAGGGCCGTCTCGAATACCTCGAGCGGATCCTGGCCTGTCTTCTCACGAATCGTGTCGAACGCATCGTACACGACGCGCTGTGCAACACTCTTCTTGCCCGAGAGCATAACCTTGTTGATAAACTTCGTCACCGTCTTGGAATGATATACCGGATCCGGCAGAACATCCCGCTTCGGCACGGGGCCCTTACGTGGCATAGCCCAACCTCCTAACGATATACTTCCTTACTTCTTCTTTGCGCGCTTCGCGCCGTACTTCGAACGCGCCTGTGCACGATCCTGCACACCGGCGGTATCAAGCGAGCCGCGAATGATGTGGTAACGAACACCCGGCAGATCCTTCACACGTCCGCCGCGAATGAGGACGACGCTGTGCTCCTGCAGATTGTGCCCGATTCCAGGGATATATGCGGTCACCTCGATGCTGTTCGTCAAGCGAACACGAGCAACCTTTCTAAGAGCAGAGTTCGGCTTCTTCGGCGTGGACGTATAGACACGCGTGCAGACGCCGCGCTTCTGCGGGCTGTTCTTCAGTGCTGGTGCTTTCGATTTCTCCTCAAGGCTCTTCCGGCTCTTGCGAATGAGCTGATTGATCGTTGGCATACTGCACCTCCTTCCTTTGTCGTCGTTCAATTCTTTTGTATGAAAACGCAGAGGCTGCGTTTTTACCGTAGTGTTGCGACCGCCGCCGCGCTCACATCGAGGCGCGCCCGATCACCGAGCTCGGCCTTCGTTGCCGTGCGGTCCGGCACGATCCCTTTTTCACGGCATGCCGCAAGCAGCGTGCTCAGTACACGCTCATCGACATCCGAGGCGATGAACACCATCTCTGCCGCGCCGCTCTGCACGGCTCTGCACACTTGATGAATCCCGGCAACCTTATGCGCTGTGCGCAGTTTTTCCAGAGACATAGTTCACCTCCAAAAAGGGGACTGTCACATAATATCATCCGTCAAAAAGCTTGTCAACGCATATTTTACAAAGTTTTATATTTACACTTCTCCTAGCGTATCTTTATTTACAAAAACAATGTTTTTAAAATATTTTATAGCAAATGCGGACATTTCTGTCCGCATCTGCTCAAAAATCTCACCGCATCAACAGTTCCGGATGGCGCACATAGTACGCCGTCAATTCGGTGTACGCATCGCGCTCCGCCGTAAAGCGCTCCGTATCGAAACGCCGCGGCAGATCGCCTGCAGTCACAGTCAAGTCCTGCGCTGTGCGGTCCTCATAGCGGCCGATCTCCTCCCGCGTGAGCCACGCATAGGGGGTCACAACACGTTCGATCGGCTCTGTCAGCGGCTTCTCAAGAGCATAGTAGGAGAACCCTTTCGGCGCAATCAGTTCAAAGATGGTCGGCAGGATGTTCATATGCCCGCCGATCGTATTCCCTGCGAAGATCTCCTGCGTAAGCTGCGGATGATGCATAGAGAATGCGGTCATCATACGCTCGCGCAGCAGAAGCTCCCGGCGCTCCGTCACGCCCGCAATGAGCGGCACCTCCCCGCCCTGATGATCCCCCGTCACGATGAAGAGACTGTCTGGGAATGCCTCCTGCATCTGCGCAATAAAGCGGCAGAGTGCCCGATCCGCATACCAAGCACAGCCGAGCCCGCGATACTTCAGCGAACCTTTTTGCAGAGCATCCCCCGCCCTGCCCATCAGGCGCTCCGCATCGAATCCGTATTCCTCAAGCGGGAGCAGATAGGGACCGTGGTTCGATGTCGTATAGAGGAAATGGAATGACGGCTGTCCGCATTCCTCTGCACAAATGCGCCGTGCAGCCTCCTCCAAGAAAATATGATCGTAGATGCCGAGCCACGTACGCGGCGCATCGGCAGGACAAATATCCAAACCGCCATGTGCCTCATCAAACCCGAGCGCCGGAATAAAATGCGCAAGGCTCCCCCAGTTCAGCCCCCCGCCGTACCAAAAGGATGTACGATAGCCGAGTGCACGCAGCTGCAGGGGGAGCGAGGTGGGAAGCGTACCGTTCCAAAAGCGCGCATCCTCATTCAGTTCCATATCCGCATCGTATACGCCGAGAAGCAGACTGACCAAAGACGGCTGCGATATCATCCCGCTCGAGAGAAAGTTGCTGATGCTTACGGTATGCGGATGGGCGCGGAACTTTACCCCCGCCTCCATGAGATTCAGCCCTGCATACGGCGCATCAAAATACACCTGCCCATAGCTCTCCGCCAGCAGGAAGAAGATATGCCGCGGCGGTGTGATGCCGCTGCCCTGCGCCGCTCGCCGGAAGGCCTCGAGCGGCGCATGTGCGGTTCTTTCGCCGAGAGGGAATGCGGCACGCAGGATCGCATGCGATTCTTCATCCGAGTGACGCAGCATCTCATTTGCCGGACGCCTGCGCACCATCTTGAGCGCGATAAGATCATCCACCGTCGCTTTGCCGAGGAACACATCCTCCTTCACGATCATCGGCACCTCATCCCACTCGGGCTTCAGCCGATGACGCAGTGTCCCGCCATAGCGGAGCCAATAAAAAAGAAGCACTGCGCCGATGAACACGAGCGTATTAACCGCATACTGTCCCATCCCCTCTGTCAAAACGGGATAGGAAACGGACGGCAGAGCGAGCAGTGCATTGCCCGCAAGCCAGCAGAGTGCCAGATAGGGCAGATAGCCGAGCAGCAGCCACGCGCCGTGATTCTGATGAAAGAAGATGTCTGCAAAGTTTCGCTTATCCGCATTTCTGCCCAGCCAAACGGTTTGGTTAAACGTATCGTGAAAATGCGCGTAGAAAATCATCTTTGCGATGAACGCCGTATAGAGCGCTGCGGCATAGACGAGCAAAAGGCCCATCCGCACCATATCGCCGACGACGAAGTATGAGGGGAGAAACGCCCCCGGCACCGAAACGAGGAGCAACGGAACAAGAAATACGTAGGCATTGAAGTCCATGCCCCACCAGAATCCGTACCGGAAGCAGGTCAGCCATTTCCGCCATTCCCCACGGGGGGTCTTCTTCGGCCGATAGACCAGAATGAAGATCAGACGAAACACGGCACAGATGACGGGCGGCAGGAGGAACAGCTTGAGATCCTGCTGCATACCCAAAAAGAAATCACTGAACATCAAAACATCCTTATGAACAACGGAGGGACCAACACGCCCCCTGCGCGTCAGTCCCTTCTATCGCTATCGCACCACATGCATGCGGCTGCGCCGCACCTCCGGTTCCTCCGGGGGCACCCTCTTCTTTTCGCCCGACGGGCCGTCCGCACTGCGGTCGGCAATGCCGAGGAGCATCCCCATGCCCGCCATCGTCACAATCAGCGACGATCCGCCGTAACTGATGAACGGCAGAGGCACACCGACGACCGGGAGCAGTCCCGCGACCATTGCAAGATTTGCAAGCGCCTGCCCGAGCACGAGAAAGATGATGCCGAGCGAGAGCACCTGCCCGAACGTATCCTTCGCCCGTGCTGCGACGCGCATGCAGGTGATGAGCAGTACCGCGAGCAGGAAGAAGATCAGCAGAACACCCAAGAACCCATGCTCTTGGCTGAAAATCGCAAACGCAAAGTCCGTATGTGCCTCCGGCAGATACTCATACTTGCTCACGCCGTCGCCGAATCCCATCCCGAAAATGCCGCCCGAGCCGATTGTCGAGAGTGACTGTACCATCTGGTAGCCCGCGTCACGCGCATCCGACCAGGGATCGAACCAAACCTCAATGCGCTTCATCCGATAGGGCTGAAGCATCCCGATGGCAAACGCCATCAGGAGCCCTATTGGGACAACCCCCAGCCAGTAGCGCGGCCGGATGAGGAGAACGAGAGCCATCAGCACCGGCACCCCGAACACAATGCACGCGGTGCCGAAATCCGGCTCACGGTAGACAAGAAATGCCATCAGGAGGATGGCGCCAAACGGCACAGCCACCACCGGCCAGTCCCGGTCCATCCGGAACCGCTCCTTCCCGAGCACTGCCGTGATCGAGAATGCTCCCATCAGCACCCCCATCAGTTTTGCAAACTCCGCCGGCTGAAAGCTCAGCGGCCCGAGTGCAAGCCAGCGCTGTGCGCCGTTGATCGTCGTCCCGACGAAGAGCACGGCAACGAGCAGTACCAGCGTCACCGCCAGTCCCACAAACATCAGTCCGCGCAGCCGCTGGTAGTTCATCCGCCGGCAGATCCAGCATGCGAAGATGCCGAGTATGAGCCACTGCAGATGCCGCTGCAGGAAGTAATACGGATTCTCGAAGTCCATCGCTGCGAGCACATAGCTCGAGCTGAACACATTGATCGTCCCCGTCACGAGGAGGATCGCCATGATGATGACGATCGGCTCCGTATCGCTTTTAAAGAGTGCATAACGCGTCCGCATCACGCAGGTCCCTCATCGGGGCGGCGCGCGATGAGCCGGCCGATCTTCGCCCCGCGTGCACTGAACTTTCGCTCATACTCCGTCATGATATTATCGGGCTCCGCCAGTGCGTGCAGATCATGTGTTACATGAGAGAGCTGCCAGCCCCTGCGTTCCATCGTCTCAAGAGAATAGGAAAAGAGCCCCTCGTTGTCCGTTTTAAAGTGAATCTCGCCGTCCGCGCGCAGCACCGCACGATAACGCATGAGAAACACCTCGCTCGTCAGCCGCCGCTTTGCATGGCGCTTCTTGGGCCACGGATCAGAGAAGTTCAGATAGATGCGGTCCACCTCGCCGGGGGCAAAGAGTTCTGTCAGATGTGCCGCATCGAAAACGAGCAGGCGGATATTTTTCAGTCCGCGCTCCGCTGCCTTGCGCGCAGCAAAGTAGAGCACGCCCTGCTGCGCCTCCAGCCCGACATAGTTTACACCGGGATTCCGCGCGGCGAGCTCCGTGAGAAAATCGCCCTTGCCCACGCCGATCTCGATATGGAGCGGCGCCGTGCGGCCGAAGGTCTCTGCCCACCGGCCGGCAAACTGTGTCCAGTCTCCCCCGAGCGGCGTCACGAAGTCCGCATAGTCCAAAATCGCCGCATCAATCCACGGCTTTCGCCTGAGTCTCATAAATCCTTCCCGCTCATCGCGCTCATATCCCCCGCCGAGCAGAGGACATTACCAAATCTTGCCCATCAGGAACCACAGGCGTCCCCGCGCATTGTTCTTCGCCGACACGGCAGAATCCAGGCCGATCCGGCGGGCATAATCCATGCGTGCAAACCAGTCGCCCGGCTTATTGTACGCCGCTGCAAGGCCCCAGCCGCGCAGCGTAACGCTGTTGTCGTCCGTGAACTTGTTCCGGCTCAGGCGCGCCGTTCCCACATCGTAGAACGTGCTGAGCGTCAGCCCGCGCGCCGGTGTATGCCAACGCAGCTCCGCCGTGCCGAGCACCCCCTCATCACCGGCGCCCTCGCCCTGCGCATAGGCGCGCACGCCGTTCGGCCCGCCGAGATAGAACTCCTCCGAGCTGTCGAGGTTCCGGCTCGCACGCTGGCCGGATACCTTGACGAGGAAATCCGTGCTGTTGCCGAGCTGCTGCACCGCCGTTACATCGGCCTCGAGCTTCGCATAGGTTCCCTCGGGCGTATGGTTGAGCTCTCCGAGGATTCCGCTGTATACGGAGTCGTAGTCCAGACGTCCGACCGTCAGGTTTACATTATAGTTCAGCGTCGCACGGTACATGCGCCGCATGCCGGCGAGTCCCGCATAGATGCTGTGGGTATGCTTGTCTCCCTCCAGACCGAAGGCCGTAATGTCATCATTCAGATCACGGTAGTTATAGCCATAGCGGAATGTCAGGCTGGCATTCGTCCGATGGTAAAGCGGCGTCTGGCCGAACAGGCTGAACGTCAGGGACTTCCCCTCTGCGCCAATCGCAGAGAGCGCTCCGCCCACCTTATAGTTCATCCGCGAGATGCCGAGACCGAGCGTCGTACCGCCGCGGCCGACAACGGTCTCATAGTTCGCATAGAAATTGCGCAGGCTGCCGTTCGAGATCAGCGTGCCGAGACTCACCTTATCCCCGGCTCCCGATGGATTATAGAGCGTCTCCTGCAGGCCGTAGCGATAGCGTCCCGTACTCGGGCTGCCGTAGTTCTCCACATAGAAGACCGTATTGGACTCCTTCGAATCCTCGATGCGCACCGTCAGCTTGCTCGTCCCGAACTCCGTGCCGGGGCTCAGCACACCGACCGCACGCGCACCGGTCGCATCCGAGACAGCGTAAAGTGCGGTCTCCAGCTTCGACGTGGTGATCAGGTCACCCTCTTTCAGCCCCGCAATGATGCGTTTTGCCACCGGCGTCTTCAGGCGACTCCGATTCTCGATCGCGATTTCGCCGTAGTGTCCCGGCAGAATGCGCAGGACAACCACACCGTCCGCGCTCTCCTGCGGAGGAAGATATGCAGCAGCCGCCGGGTAGCCGTGCGCACGGCAGTATGCGGTCAGTGCATCCACCGTACGCCGCAGATCACCGATCGTCTTGCGCTCGCCCATCCCCTCCTCGAGAATAGCGCTGAGCGCCTCCTTGTCGAGGTTCAGATCCGGCGCCTCCAGGATGAAGTTCGTCACCGTAAACTGTACATCATAACCGTCCTGCTGATATGCCGGGGTCCGATCCTCAAGGCCGATCTCAGGCACAGGCGCCTGTCCGGCAATATCCTCCCCCGGGCGCGCGAGCGACGGCGCAGCCAACACATCCGCCTCCGTCCCAATGAGCACGCAGCACACTGCAGCCGCAGTTCCTGCACGCAGTGCAGCTCTCTTTTCTATCGAAAACATCCCTTTGCTCACGATCAACCTCAACCCCTAAAATTGATTTCTCCACATCATGCACATACGTATTGCATTATAAAATCTATCTGCATTATTTTAGCATCTTCACAGCGAAAAAACAACGACGACATTCTCATGCTCCGGTCCGGGGAATTCCTCCTATATAAAACAACAGACTCCCTTTTCATTGCTATTCCGGAATTTTTGCGCTAGAATCTGTCACAGGATCAGAAACACAATGTGCAGGAGGTTGTTCCCGTGAAGAAAATACTGTTTGTATGCCACGGCAATATCTGCCGCTCGCCTATGGCAGAGTTCATAATGAAGGCCCTCATCAACGAGGCCGGACGCAGCGGAGAGATCAGTGCTGACTCAAAAGCGCTGCATACGGACGAGATCGGCTGCGACACCCACCGCGGCACACGACTCGTCCTGCAGGAGCACGGCATCCCCTTCACAAAGAGAGCTGCGGCCTTGATGGTGCGCGATGACTATGCGCGCTATGACTACATCGTCGCAATGGATACCGAGAACATGAACGACCTCGACTGCCTCACAGAGAGCGATCCCGCGGGCAAAGTGTTCCGCCTGCTCTCCTTTACCGGCGTTGAGCGTGATGTCGCCGATCCATGGTACACAGGGGACTTCGACCGCACCTACCGCGACGTGGATGCCGGGTGCCGTGCCCTCCTTCTCCGCCTGACCGAGAAGAAATAAGCGCATTGCACGCAGCCCCCGCTCGAGCCCAGCAGATATCCTGTTTTATTTTCCATGAAAGGAGCCTCTATGAACTACGATCAAGCTGCCGCGTACTGGACGGAGCAAGACAAGAACGCAGTCCGCATGCCGGAGCATGAACTGAGCACCGCGATTGAAACCTTCATTAAGGAACGCACAACCTGTGCCCTTGCCGCTGCAGACGGCGATTTCGTCCGCTGCACCCCGCTCAGCTATAAATACCGCGCGGGGAAATTCCTCATCTTCTCCGAGGGCGGACTGAAGTTCCGCGCACTCAAGGAGAACAAGCACGTATCTCTTGCCGTCTTCGATGAATACAAGGGGCCCGGCAGCGCAAAGGGTCTGCAGGTCACAGGCACTGCCGCCGTCATCGGTGCAGACGATCCGGACTACGTCCCCCGGCTCGAGGAGCTTGGCATCAATGCTGCGCACATGCAAAAACTCGGCCTCACACTCATCCTCATCACCCCGCATACACTCGAGTATCTCGACTCCGCATTGAGGGAGCGCGGATACAGTCCGCGGCAGTCTTTGAAAACATTATAACAAACACAGAGTGCCCCATCGAAGGATTCATCATCCATCGATGGGGCACATTGTTTTATATCAGATATTCACACAGCTCAGCCAAAGACCTCGTTCACGATGGCGAATACCGCACGATCGGTTATAAGAAGATCTGCCTTGGCGAGGTCCATGCCGTCCTGCACCATATTGATCGAGGGCAGCGTATAGGACACCTCCGCCTCGGCATCGCGGCCAAAGTGGCTGCGGCGGTCAAGCGATGCATTCTCATAGGCATACTCATTCGGGAGCATCTTGCTCATCTGCGCGAGTGTGTTGTTGTACTCTGCATCCGGGACATAGATCTCCGGAACAGGTGTAATCTCGCCGAGGCCCATCGCTGCAGCGTTCAGGGTATAGTTTCCTGCATCCGTCCCGCCGAGCGAGAGATTCGAATAATTGATCCAGTTCTTCTGCGGTGTGCCGTTAATAACAGCCGTTGTCCCGTCGCCATCGATCTCCGCGCTCTGGAACGACTCCGTATGTGTCGCAAGCGTGAGGTCGTCGCCTGCAGCGACAGCACCAAACTCAAATCCAACCGCAGCCGGATTTACAGCTGTCGTCCCATCGTACTGCTTTGTAATTTTCCGGAACGAGGCGGAAAGGTCCTTTGGTGTGATCTTACCCATGCCGGCCTTCGTCAAATTCGTCCCAAGCTCGAAATTCTTGTTTGCAGCCGAGAGTTTGAACTTATAGGTGATGTTGTGTGCCGCGCCGCCGTTGACGTTCTTGTTGTCATACTCCGCCGTGTCGACCTCTAACGAGTCGAGAATGTTGTGTCCATTCCACATTGCATTCGTGAAATAGTTCTTCACATCGGCAGGTTTGTCGGACTCAAGATACTTGACCTTCGTCCCCCCATCGTAGATCTTTGTCACGGGTTTCAGCGGATCAAAGTTAAAGTCGACATCACCGTCATTAAGGATCTTTTTGCCGATCTTTCCCTTGCCGTAGCCGTTCACATCGAACTCGTAGTTTGCCGCATCCGTCGTGCCAAGAGTGTTGTTCATCGCAGCCCGCAGTCCTGCATACTGTACGTCCTTGTTCTCCCCCGCGTCTGCGTTGGCATTAAAGGTCGCATCTGTATCGCCCGCGCCGTAGCTGCTCGTCAGTCCGCCGAGGTTCTGCACTTTATACTTGTTGTTGTTCGCGGGGTCAGCCTGAGCAACCCCCGTATGATCGGTGTTCAGCACCTCGGCATCGGCATCCGAAACAAACCCGGTGATGTCGGGGTTCGTCGTCGTCGTGTCATAGGTTTTCGATACGTCCTTGAAGTTCACCTTGACCTTGCGTTTCTCAATGGTGTTGTTGTTCGTCGAAAACACATTGCCGCTGCCGTTGTTGTACTTCAAGTTGTAGTTCCCCGCGCTCGCCGCATCCATGTTCACGGTGTAGTTCACGATCCTGTTGCCCGCACCCGCATTCTTGTCCGTATACACGGCAGTCGTCGTGTACGTCGCGTTGTCATTGCCGGTGAGATTGGTCAGTTCGACGAGGTTGTTCAGCGCAGTACCCGTGATGACATTCCCCGATGCATCCTTTACTGCCAGGCCCGCATCATACTGCTTCGTCAGCGGGTTCTTCACCGTCACCGTCACATCACGCTTCGTGATGATGCCCGTGCCCTGCTTCTCAAGTTTCGCATCCGCTGCAAGCTTGAAGTTCTTATTTGCGCCCGAGAGTTTGAACGTATACTTGACGTTGTGCACCGCACCGCCGTTCACGTTCTTGTTGTCATACTCCGCCGTGTCGATCTCGATCGAATCACTGATGTCATGACCGTTCCACTTGAACTGCGGAATATAGCCCTTGACATCGCCCTTATCTGCCGACTCCACGCCGCCAACGAGTTTCTTGACTTTCGTCGTGCCGTCATAGGTTTTTGTCGCCTGTGCCGGTGTACCGAAGTCAATGTCTCCTGTGTTGATCGTCGCTTGGTCGATCTTCCCCTTGCCGTAGCCGTTCACATCGAACTCGTAGTTCGATGCAGCTCCGCCAAGGGTATTGTTCATCGCTGCACGCAGTCCTGCATACTGTACGTCCTTGTCCTCCCCCGCGTCTGCGTTGGCATTAAAGGTCGCATCTGTATCGCCCGCGCCGTAGCTGCTCGTCAGTCCGCCGAGGTTCTGCAGTTTATACTTGTTGTTGTTCGCCGCATCCCTCTGAGCAAGCCCCGTATGATCCGTGTTCAGTACCTGTGCATCGGCATCCGAAACAAACCCGGTGATGTCGGGGTTCGCCGTCGTCGTGTCATAGGTTTTCGATACGTCCTTGAAGTTTACCTTGACGGTACGCTTCGCGATGGTGTTGTTGTTCGTTGAAAATGCGTTGCCGCTTCCGCCATTGTACTTCAGGTTGTAGTTCCCTGCACTCGTGGCATCCATGCTCACGGTGTAGTTCACGGTCCTGGTGCCCGTACCCGCATTCTTGTCCGTATACTCGGCAGTCGTCGTGTACGTCGCGTTGTCATTGCCGGCAAGATTGGTCAGTTCGACGAGGTTGTTCAGCGCAGTACCCGTGATGACATTCCCCGATGTATCCTTTACTGCCAGGCCCGCATCATACTGCTTCGTCAGCGGGTTCTTTACCGTCACCGTCACATCACGCTTCGTGATGATGCCCGTCCCCGTCGCCTTCAGCACCGCATTCGGCGCGAGGACAATGTTCCCGTCGTCTGCGGACGTGTAGGTCAGATTATAGGTAACGCCCTGCGAAGTTCCGTTGTTGACATCCTTCGTCTCATCATACGCCGCCGATGTAACAGACATCCGATCATACAGGTTCAGCGTCTGTGTGCCGACCTGTACCTCTGCCTTTTCGATATATCCCTTGACCGTACCGGGCGCCGCGGACTCATTGCGTTTGACTCTCTTCGTCCCGTCATAGGTCTTCGTTGCCTGCGCAACAGTGCCAAAGTTAATTACGGTATTCGAGTCCAGCTTGAACGGCGTGATCTCACCAAGGCCATACAGGCGCCCATTCGCATCGGGCGTAATCTTATAGTTTCCTGCCTGCGCACCGTCCAGCTCGACATTCGTATAGTTGACCCAGTTGTGCTGGGCCGCTCCGCCAATCACCCGCGAAGTGCCGCTGCCCTTGACATTCGGGCTCTCAAATACTGCGCCATAGCCCGCTTTGAGCGTGACCGCATCACCAGAGACGACACCACCGGGAGTTCCAATGTCAAAACCGACCGCCCCCGACGGAACACTCGTCGTTCCATCGTAGACTTTCTCCACTCTTTTGAACGCACCCGAAAGATCCTTCGGCGTGATCTTGCCCGTCGCCGAAAGCTCAAGCCCCAGCTCCGCATTCGTCGCTGGTGCGCTCCCCTTCTTAAAGGAGTAATTGCTTGCATTGCCGTTCAGTGTAATCTTGTACAGAATATCCTTATCTGCAATATTGCCGGCAACACGTTTGACATTCTTATTTGCAGTGCCGCCTTCCATGTAGTTGGATTCGATGTTGAAACTCGTCCCGTCATTGACGAGTTTGTTGGAGCCCGTCACATATTGGACATTCCCCTTCGTATCCGTCTCCGTCAGTGCATTCCAGTTCTTCGTACCATTCACAAGCCCCGCCGTGCCATCATAGGTTTTGTCAATGCCGGTCTTCTGCACGAGATCAAGGGTCAGCACACGGCGCGTGATCTCGCCGTCGCCCGATGCCGTCAGATCGCCCGCCTCGAGATTTTTCCCGTTCAGCGTATAGTTCCGCAGTGTCTCGGCATCGCCCGCTGCAGTGACATGATAGGCAACCTTCCTCGCATCGGCAACGTTTTTCGTCTCCGTTATGCCATCGTTCTTGGTAAAGTTTGCACCCTTCGTACTGTCAATGGCAAAGGTGATTACATCGCCGGCGATAATCTCGCCCGTATCCGCCTCAAGGATACGTCCCGGCGCAACGGTGTATTTGCTGGTGCCGTCGTAGACCTTCGTCGCCTTGCCGCCGCTGACCTTGAACGTTGCGCCGTTAATCTCTTTACGGGTGATTGTCCCCTTGCCGTAAACGGTCTCATCGACCTCGTAGTTGTCCTTCACTGCGCTGAACTTATTGTCAAACGCAGTCTTCATCTTCTTGTACCGAACATCGTGCCTGGTGCCGTTGCTCGCGTTCACATTCTCGGCAAAGGCAGCACCCGTACCGCGCCCGTAGCTGCTGAGGGTCGGATCACCGGTCAGCTGAGTCCGATACTCCGCCTGCAAATCACCGGCAGTGACCCCGTCCGCACCAAGGATTGTATTGTTGACGGCAATATCTCCCTGCGCCCCCGTGATCTGTGCAACCGAAGCAGAATTATTCGCCGCACTCCGATCATATCTCTTAGAGGTCTCGCCCATCGTGATATTCAGCCTGCGCGGGGTGATCTTGCCGCCGTCGGCGACGGTCTTGAAGTTCGTAAGCGTGACGGTCGTATGATCGCCCGCATCAATACGGGTACTCTCGTTCCCGCCATCAACAATCTTATAATCACTCGCGTACTTTCCTGACAGCTGTGCCGTGTAGGTGACGGACTTCTTGACTGCCTCTTTTGTGATCGGATCACGCGCAACATCCTTGTCTGCATAAACGGCCGTCGAGGTATTATCGCGCTTCTCCGTCGTACCGTTATGGACAACCCATCCGGTGAATGTGACAACGCTATCGCCCTTGACCACATTGCGGTTGCCGTCCGTATGCTCCGCCATGCGGTCGTAGACCTTCTCGATGTACTGCGGCGATGCCGTCAGGACTGCAGCAGAAATACGCCCCTGCGCCGTCACGGCATCTTTGGGATCACTGCCGTTGACCGCCTCGAGGTTGCGCTTGTCGGTGTATGAGGTTCCGAAGTAATAGTTGGAAAGCGGGCTGTTCGTCTCGTCGTCCGATTTTGCAATGACGTTGTAGGCAACGTGGTCCGCCTCGGAGACATGGCTGGTCCTGTCCACAGCCGACGTTCCATGGATGAAGTACCCCTGATCGCCCGCAATCTTAAAGTGAATCTTGCCCTCATCCTTGGCAACAATTCCCGTATTCGGCGCGGCGGCCGGGTCGGCCGCCTTCCTCGCTACGAGTTTCTCTCCGCTCTTGAGCGCAAACACATCCGTGCCGTCATAGACCTTCGCCGCATCAGCGAGCGTGCCGTCACTTTTGCGCACCTGAAAACCCGAGTTCTCGATCAGTCTCCGCGTGATCGTACCCGTTCCGTACTTTGTACTCTCAATTTTATAGTTGCCGCCGAGCGAATTGCTGATCCCCTTATACTCGACATCATAGGCAGAATCGCTCGCGTTTGACTTCTCCCTAAACGGCGTCCCTTTCGTCCCATAGCGGCTCTGGATGCCCGCCGTGGAGAACGTTCCTGTATTCGTGCCGTCCTTGGCAAAGACGCGCCCGTTCAGCCCGTCATCGAGGCTGTCTACCGTAATTTCATTGTTGTTTGCGGTCCCGTCATAGACCTTCGTCACATGCTTGAACATAACATCAACATTACGAGGATTGATTGTTCCGGCATTTGTCTCAACGCCGAGATCGGCAGTGACCGTTGTATTCTCAGTGCCGGCGTTTGCAACCACGCTGAGGATCGTTCCCGCCGTCTTTTGAATGGCATAGTCATCGGCATACGTACCGGTGAGCTTCGCCGTATACCTCATATTCTTGGTCGTGACATCATTGCCTGCATAAGCGACGTTCCGGTCATCCGCGTTCGATGCATTCACATAGACTGCCGTGGATGCATTCGTGCGCTTATCGCTCTCCGAGGTCCATCCCGTGAGCGTTACAACGGCGTCGCCCGTCTTTACATTCTGACTGCCGTCCGTATACTCTGCCATTCCGTCATAGGTCTTATCAAGACCCCTCACGGCGGCTGCCGTGAGGGCCTTCGGCGTGATTCTCCCCGCGCCCGTCGCCACGAACGGATCGGTCAGCTCTCCCGTCTTCGTCGTGCCGTCGTCAGTGTAGTAGTAGTCCGAGAGCCGATGCGCGTCCGCATCGGTCGTTGCCGCCTTGATATTGTACGTAATGCGCTTCGCCTCAGAAACATGCGTGGTCCTTGTCGCATTGTCATCCTTGGTGAAATACGCACCGTCCCCCACCAACGCGAACGTTATTTTATTCCGATCGCGATCAACAATGCCGGTATCGGGGGCCGCCGCTGCTCCCACATTGGAGGAGAGATAGACATCGCTGTCCGGCGTATAGCTGTCCGTGCCATCGTAGACCCGCGCCGCAGAGGCGGGTGAATGGTCCGCTTTTTTGTAAACTTTGAAATCATTTTTGGAGATGCCGCGCTGCTTAATATCCCCCTTGAGGTCGAGCTTGTCGCCCGTCACCCTCTCCGGTGCAGAGCTGCTTGGCAGTTTGTAGTAGAGCTCGTAGTTTCCCGCATCATCCCCCTTAAGCTTCACATTCTTATAGCGGATGATATGATTATCCCCGGCATGAATCTCAGCACTGCCGTCCGCCTTGACATAGGTCGGGTCAGAGATGGTGTCCATCGAGACATCATCTTTGTTATGGCTGTCGTCATCCGTCTTGATGTCAGCGGTAACCGTATTCCCGCCCACGGTCATGGTCAAAGTCTCGTTGATCCGGACGTTCGGATTCGCCTTCATCGCGGGATCGGTCACGGCATCCGTACCGTCATAGACCTTGCTCGTGGTCGCCTGGAGGACATTGAGGATGAGGGGAGCTTTGATGATCTTTGCCTTCCCCTTGATATTGGGATGCGCGATAAAGTCAAAATCGCCAATCTCGTAGTTGTCTTTATTCGTTCCGGTAAACTCGATTTTACCCGTGAAATTGACCGTCTTATTATCGCCGACATTCTTGTCATCCATCTTCGCTGCAAAGTTGGCCGATGGTGTGATGGTGATTCTGCGCGTGCTGTTGGTATCGTTCAAATCCTCTTCGGTAAAGCCTCCCGTTTTGAGGCCGCCGTTCTCCAGTGCCTTCTTAAACGCAGCCGTTACATCCTTCGTTCCGTCGTACATGCGCTCAGCAAAGAGGTTCGAGTCCTGTACACTGATCTTGCGCTTTGCAATGGTGATGTTGACTCCGCGCAGATTCGGGCCGTCCTGATCCGACCAGAGCATCGCCTTGGTGCCCGCATTGCGGATATTGCTGTCACGATCAAGAGCAGCAGGATTTGTATCCGTGTAGGTTTTGACGCGGTTCTTATCATCACTCGTAAGCGTCTTGTCATAGGAAACGTTCGAAGTATCGCCGATATTGGTTGAGCCGTCCGCTACAATCTTGATGATCTTGCTGTCATAGATCAGATCCTTCGTCGGGTCATGGGGATTCTTTGTAATATCCGCATGATTGTTCGACGCCTGCGCGAAGTCCGCGGCGAGGGTGCCGTCCTTATTAAACTTCCGGTACTTATACTCCACACCGACCGAACCGGCAGAGTCCACGCGCCCGTTCATAAATGCGGTCAGCAAAGGAAGGGTCCGCCCCTCGTAGATGCGCCACTTCGCGCCGGGTGCACCGTCATTGTTGATGCTCATACCGGCTCCGGAGTAACTGTCAATGCTGTATGCATCGAGCCCCTCTTTGGTCGGTACAGACAGCCGATTTATTTTCCCCTCAGTCGAGTTGGCGCCAAATACGTTTTTAAACTTTGCCTTAATTGCGTTGTCATTGGATGAAATTGTACTGCTTCGTGTATATGAGTTCTCAACTCTGGTTGTTCCTACTCCGTTGACACCGCCGAAAAAAAGCGCCGCACTGGTGGGAGAGCCGATGTACGTCGATGCATTATAAACATTTGTAATTGTCGTGTGTGTATTTACAGATCCTACAATGCCTCCGCCAAGCCCTCCTATTTGAGCTTTGCTGTATGAACCGTCAATCGTTGTATTTTGTGCAGCTCCAATCAAGCCGCCTGTTGCGCGCGAACTGCTGTCTACCTGTGTCTCCTTGACATACACATTATAGAGCGCTGCACCCACAGCATTTGCTGCAATTCCCCCGGCTGTCTCATCTCCAGTTGCAGTGTTGCTTTTGATTGTCCCTCCGACAATACCGAGGTTTTCAATCCTTGCACTTCCGAGTTCACCAAAGAAGCCGGCATTATCAACGCCGGAAACGTTGATGTTCTGTATCTGGAAGAAGTTGCCGTCAAATTTCCCCGTGAATGCGCCATGCGCATTCCCGCCAATTGGGGTATGCGCTGCATTGGCAAAGTCTATATCGTTTGCGAGCATATAGTTGCCCGCAAGTGTTGTTGCATTTGTATTGATATCATCAAGATCGGCTTTCGCTGCGACGAGCTGGTAGTAGTTATCTGCTGCAACAGCGCTTGCACCGTCGATCGTATAATCCGTCAGTGCGGGCGCATGTCCCTTTTCATAGCCGATATGAGCATAGCCGTCGTTCGCCGTATCGGTATATAGGACACGATTCGTGGCCGTCACATCTGCCGCATTGAGGAAGCGAATATGCGCGCCATGAACCTCAACCGTATCTGCTGTGATCTTTCCCATATTGACGACATCAGACTTGAGGCTTGCTGTCAAGTCCAGGGGCGATGTCCCGCTATTTGCGAACGCAGCAACAGCCGCATCCGCCGTTGACAGATCCTGCGTGGAAACATAGAGGTTCCCGACGTTGACCTCGGCAGCCTTGCCGAAGATTACGCCATTCGGATTGACGATATAGACATTTTTGCCGCCCTCGATCTTGCCGTTGATGTTCGAGGTATTTGCGCCCGTCACAATGTTCAGGTAGTTATTTGTATGCGCGCCGCCGTCGTACTGAACAAGCTCGCCCTGATTGACGGAGTAGTCCCGCCAGTTGATGACGTTGTTCTGTGCAGTCGCCGTGATTGTGGTCGTCGTGCCGTTCGGGCGCTGAATATCGACACCGCTCGTATAGTCGTGTTCTCCCGTCGGGCCGGCAAACACGACCTGCGGCATCAAAAAAGTCCCCGCCATTCCTGCGATCAGCGCATAGCGCACACGCCGTGATAGTTTTCGTGTCCGATGGTTCTTCATTTCCCGCTCTCCCTGTCCGATTGATGCTTATATAATATATCGGATATTATGCGTCATTTAATAATAGCATATAGGCTATATAAAAACAAGAATCTCCTACGATAGTCCCAGGACTATCGTAGGAGATTATAAGCTTTTGTTTAAATTTATTGGAGCAGACTCAGTACGGCACTCGAGTTTTGATTTGCTTGTGCAAGCATTGCCTGTGCGGCCTGGGTGAGTACATTGTGCTTCGTATACGCCGTCATTTCCTTTGCCATATCCGCATCGCGGATCGTGGACTCGGATGCCTGCACGTTCTCCGAGGAAGTCACGAGATTGCTGCTTGTGAATCCGAGTCGGTTCATAGCCGCACCGATGGCAACCGCCTGATCTGTTGCCTTGATCAGCGCATTCTGGAAGACGTTGATCGCAGCATTTGCGGCTTCCCGCGTCGTCACCTGAACCTTTGGCCCGCCGCCGACAACCTCGACTACGCCAAGCCCTGCGGTATTATGGTCCCAGCCTTTTCCATCAGCGGCCTGCAGGCCGAGCGCTGCGGAACGCATATCGGTAAACGAAACCTTGATCGCCTGATTTGCCTTTGTCCCGACCTGGAGGGTCATTGAGTTGTCCGGCGACGGATTCTGTGCACGCACCACCTCGCGGAAATCATCGAGGACCGCATTGACCTCGTTCCGCATATGCCCCCGGTTATCTGTCACAGCAAACGTGATGCCGGAAACCTGATTGGTTACGCCGGCGTCCGTCGAGCGAATGGTCAGCGCCGGTTTATTATCCGGTGTATAAACCTCTTTGCCGTACTCGTCAATGCCGATCATAGAGGTATTCCCCATATAACCGGCATGGCTCGCCGTAATGATATTGATCATGCCGGTTATATCTGTATTTGCAATCGGCGAGATTGAGCCTGTGTATGTGACACCATTGCGCACCCATGATGCCGTAATCGTATCACTCGAACGAATTCCGAGAGGATTGCCGTCACGTCTTTTAAGGGCCGTTAAACGGGTTCCAAGGTTTGTGCTTTCAGCAAGACTCATGTTTGAGAACGTAGAACGGGTTCCGCCGTCGCCCTCACCGATTACCAAGCTGTTTTTTGAGCCGTCCACAAGATATTTTCCATTATATGTGGTCAACGCATTATCATCGATCTGGTCGATGAGACGATCGACTTCCTTCTGGATGAGCCTGCGGTCCTCGTCCGTGTTCGTATCATTCGCAGCGTTGATCGCCTTTTCCTTCAGTGCCTTAAGGATATCAATCGTGGACTGCACCGCCCCCTCTGCCGTACGCAGAAGAGCCGATCCGTTCTTCGTGTTGTTGTCATCCTGATCGAGAGCACGCACCTGTACACGCATGCGTTCAGAGATAGCATAGCCGGAAGCGTCATCACCGGCACTGTTGATCTTCATGCCCGAGGAAACCTTCTGCAGGCTCTTCGACAGCGCGCTCTGATTCTTATTAAGTGTATTGAGCGTATTCACCGCCGACATGTTATTTTTGACCACCATCGCCATAAAGACTGCCTCCCTGACTGCTATCTATGGTTTTGCTGTATGATTGCGCAAATAGACGGAACTATGCCGTCTCAGAAAAAATATCGGTAAAATGAAGAGAATTCTTAAATATTTTACGAGGATATTTTTATTTTTTGAATAAGCTCCTCTGTGCACCTGAGTGGTTTTCCGCGATTGCACCGCTGCTTACGCGAACAGCTCCACCTGATTGGTCTCGGTCATGCCGTCGAGGCAGCCGTGCGCCCGAAGGACGTCGATCGCAGGCGCGGGCACATGGGCGCGCGCGGCGAGATCCTCAATGGAGATGAAGCGTCCGGTCCTGCGCGCCTCAACGATGGCCTGCGCGGCCTTCTGCCCCATGCCGGGGAGCGCTGTAAACGGCGGGAGGATGGACTTCTCGCGAAGGATGAATTTCTCCGCATCCGACTCGTACAGATCGACCGGCTCGCAGGAGTATCCGCGCAGGTACATCTCCCATGCCAGCTGGAGCACGATGAGGATGTCCTGCTTCTTGTTGTCCAGTTTGCCGCGGTGCTCGCGCGCCTCGGCATTCAGGGCATCAATCGCCTGCTTGACCGCCGTCTGTCCCTTCGCGATGATGTTCGCATCGAACTCATCGGCACGGATGGAAAAGTATGCGGCGTAGTACGCGAGCGGATAGTGCACCTTGCAGAAGGCGATGCGGTAGCCCATCATGACGTAGGCCGTCGCATGGGCGCGCGGGAAGAGATATTTGATCTTCTGGCAGGACTCGATGTACCACTCGGGAATGCCGCCTGCGCGCAGCTTCTCGACGACATCAGGCGCGATGCCCTTGCCCTTGCGCACGTTCTCCATGGTCTTGAACGAGAGCAGCGGATCGATGCCGTTCTGCATGAGGTAGTTCATGATGTCGTCGCGCGCGGAGATGGCATCCTTCAGCGTGCTGGTACCCGCCTTGATGAGATCCTGCGCGTTGCCGAGCCAGACATTCGTGCCATGGGAAAATCCTGAGATGCGCACAAGATCGGCAAAGCAGTCCGGGCTCGAATCGTCGATCATCTTCTGCGTGAACGAGGTGCGGAACTCCGGAATGCCGTACGTTCCCATATTTGCACCAAG
This sequence comes from uncultured Selenomonas sp., assembly GCA_963521685.1. GTDB lineage: Bacteria > Bacillota > Negativicutes > Selenomonadales > Selenomonadaceae > Centipeda. Next base: position 9,566 of record CAUQVG010000013.1, on the reverse strand, counting down.
TTCCTCGGGGGTAATCCCCAGTGCTTCCGTCGACGTAAAGATCGACATCGTAGCGGGATCATCGAACGGAATGGTCTCGGGATCGCGGTGCGTGAGCTCCTCGAGCATCTTGATGACGGTCGGATCATCGTGCCCGAGTATGTCCAGCTTGACGAGACGCTCGCTGATGGAGTGGTAGTCGAAGTGCGTCGTCAGCGTGTCGGACTCCATATTGTTCGCGGGGCGCTGGATGGGCGTGAAGTAGTGCACATCCATATCGCGCGGCACAACCATGATGCCGCCCGCGTGCTGTCCCGTGGTCGCCTTGACGCCCATGCAGCCGCGCATCATGTGCTCGATGTAGGGGCGCCCCTTTGTCTCGCCCTGGTCCTCATAGTAGTGCATGGCGTAGCCGTAGGCGTTCTTGTCCTGCAGGCCCGAGATGGTGCCCGCGCGGAAGACGTTCATCTTGCCGAAGAGGACCTCGGTATACTTGTGTGCAACAGGCTGATAGTCGCCCGAGAAGTTGAGATCAATATCCGGAACCTTGTCGCCGTCAAAGCCAAGGAAGACCGCAAACGGGATGTTGTGTCCGTCCTTGGTGAGCGGCGTGCCGCAGACGGGGCAGTCCATCGACGGCAGGTCAAAGCCGCTCCCGACCGAGCCGTCGTCAATGAATTTATTGTACTGGCAGTGCCGGCAGCGGTAGTGCGGCGGCAGCGGGTTGACCTCGGTAACGCCGATCATGGTGGCGACAAAGGAGGAGCCGACCGAGCCGCGGGAGCCGACGAGGTAGCCGTCGTCGTTGGATTTTTTGACGAGGCGCTGGGCGATGATGTAGAGCGCAGAGAAACCATGCCGGAGGATCGGCTTCAGCTCGAGTTCGAGGCGGTCAGCGACAATCTGCGGCAGGTTCTCGCCGTAGAGCTTTCGCGCGCGCGCGTAGGACATTTCCTGGATCTCGCGGTCCGCTCCGGGCACCATCGGCGCATAGAGTTCGTCGGGGATCGGGAGAAAATGCTCGACCTCATCGGCAATCCTGCGCGTGTTCGTGACGACGCACTCGTAGGCGCGCTCTGCACCGAGGTAGTCGAACTCGGCGAGCATCTCATCCGTCGTACGCAAATAGAGCGGCGGCTGGCGGTCAGCGTCGCGGTATCCGTTCGCCTTCTGCAGCATGGCGCGGTAGACGGCATCCTCGGGATTGAGAAAATGCACGTCGCAGGTTGCAATCAGCATTTTGTGAAGTTTTCGCGCAAGCGCATCAACCTTGCGGTTGATGTCTCTGAGATCCTCATCCGTGCGGATGGGGAAGCGGTCGTCAATCTTCAGGAAGTCGTTGTTATGGATGGGCTGAATCTCGAGGAAGTCGTAGAATTTCGCAATCTGCTCGAGCTCCTCATCCGAACGGCCCGCAACGATGCCGCGGATGAGCTCGCCCGCCTCGCATGCCGAGCCGACAATGATCCCCTCGCGGTACTGCTCGAGCACGGCGCGCGGCACACAGGGGCGGCCGCGCTTCTTCGTCCCGCGGAAGTAGCGGATGTGCGAGAGCGAGACGAGCTTGTAGAGGTTGTAGAGCCCTGTCTTGTTCTTCGCAAGGAAGATGATGTGATGGGCGCGCGCATCCTCGGCCTTGTCGAGGAGATAGCCCTCCATGCCGTAGATGATCTTGATGTCGACGCCCTTTTTCTTGAGTGCACGCGCCGTGTTCATCGCCTCGGGGAATGCCTGCACGACGCCGTGGTCGGTAATCGCGACAGCGGGCCAGCCCCAGCGCGCAGCGGTCTCAACAAGCACCTTGGGCGGGACGACGGCATCGAGCGCACTCATCTTCGTATGCGCGTGGAGCTCCACGCGCCTGACCTCTGCCGTGTCCTCACGCTGCGGCACCGTGCGCCGCTCCATGCTGTCGATAAAGAGGACGTAGTCGCTGATGAATTTATCGTATTCGATTTTGCCCTGAATGCGGACGGAGCAGCCTTTGCCAATCTCCTTCAAGATGCGTTCGACCTCGGCATCGATCTCCTCCTGCGTGGTCTTGCCGCGCACGCCGAAGAACTTCTTGCAGGCGATGCCGTTCGTGGCATCGGCGAATTTCAGCAGAAGGATGTACGCCCCCGACTTGAGCTTGTTCGCCTGCGGGGCAAAGATCTCGCCCTCGAGGACAATGTTCTTGACCTCGTCCTCGATCGTGCCGAGTTCGCGTGCCGCGCCGGAGACGCCGCGCCCGAGGATGACGCCCGCAGGCAGTTCCTTTTTCTTCCCCGGCTTTGTCGTGCGTGCAGGGGCGGCGGACGGCGCCGGATCATCCCTTTTCACCGCGGCAGGTATCACGGGCGACGTCCATTGCGGCGCAGAGGCCTCATCGCCAAGCGCACACTCCATGCAGATGACACGGCAGGCACAGCCGACATTGCCGCGTACGGCATCCTCAATCCGCTTTGCCGCACCGCTCTGAATGACAAGTTCCGCCCCGAAGCCGCCGGGCACGGAGAGGCGGATGACATTGCCGTCCACCGCATAGTCCGACCGGCGCAGTGTGTGAAAGAGGACGGCATCGCCCGCAGCGGCCTCATTGATCACGCGCTCCCAAACGGGGGCAACGGAGTTCGCGAGGGCAACGACATTCTGCTGGACATGGACCTCGGCCAGTCGATAGTTCTCCGCCACCTGCCCTGCAACGCGTGCGATCAGATCATCCTCAAGAACGCACTGCGTGCCGACAACGATTTCCCAGGTATCTGCCGAGACCTCGACATGCCGCAGTGCGCATGCACGCAAAAGAGCCCGCTCCTCCTCGGAGAGAGCGAGTCCGCGCACAAGGCGGAGGAGCATGTCCTCCGCGCTGGGGAGAATCCGGTAAACCTTGTTCATTCGTCGTAAAGCCTCTTATAGTGTTCCCTGTCTTCGAGCACGCGGCGCACGTAAAGCCGTGTCTCAGGATAGGGAATTGCGTCGATTTCACCAAAGGTATCGGTCCAGTGCCCGCGTTCCATCCAGTCGCGCACATTGCCGCGGCCCGCATTATAGGCCGCAAGCGCGAGGATGTCGTTGCCGCGGAACTCACGCTCGAGTTCCGCAAGATACCACACGCCGTAGCGGATGTTGAGCGCGGGGTCGTAGAGGTAGTCCTCCGTAAAGGGTTCGCCAAGCTGGCGCGCAATCCACTCCGCCGTCTGGGGCATCAGCTGCATGAGTCCGACCGCCCCGCCGTCGGACTGGGCATCGGGCTGGAATTTACTCTCGTGTTTGATGAGCGCGGCGACGAGATAGGGGTCCGCATGGTACCGCGCAGCACTTGTCTCGATGTAGCTGCGGTAGTCGTAGGGATAGAGATAGGTACGCTCCATCCAGCCCCAGCCGCCGGCCAGAACAAAGACGATGAAGGCCGTGACCAGAAGCCGCAGCCACCACCAAAATTTGCGGCAAACACTACGCACACCCAATGACACGTTCCCTCCAAAGTTCCCGAATACGCTGCTGAATCTCTTCCTTCGTTCCGCTGTTGTCAATGACGATATCCGCACGCGCGCATTTCTCGGCGAGCGGCATCTGCGCAGCAATGCGTGCCCGCGCCTCCTCCCCGCTCATCGCCGTATCACGCGCGCAGAGCCGTGCCAGCTGCTCCTCTGCTGAGAGAGCCACCACCCATATCTCATCGGCGAGCGTATCCCAGCCCGCCTCAAAGAGCAGCGGCACATCGAGGACTGCCGCCCGGGTCTGTGCCGCCCGGGCCTCATTCAGCTGCCGCTCCGCCTCCGCGCGAATGAGCGGATGCGCGATGGCATCGACCTCGGCGCGCAGAGCAGGATCAGCAAAGACAAGGCGTGCAATCGCCGCACGGTCGAGCGTGCCGCCGGGGCTCACAATCCCCCTGCCAAAGCGCTCGACATAGGCGTTAAAAAGCGGCTGGTTCGGCTGGGCGAGGGCATGCGCCGCGGCGTCGGCATCGACAATGTATGCGCCGAGCGCACGCAGCGTCTTGCTGACAGTAGATTTGCCGCAGGCGATGCCGCCCGTCAGTCCGATGATCTTCACCCGTCACTTCGCCTCCGCCCAGTTCTTTCCGACATGCACATCGACGGCGAGCGGCACGGCGAGTTCCGCCGCCCCGCTCATCGCTGCGCGCAGGAGTTCGCTCACCTGCGCAATTTCCTGCTCCGCGGCCTCGATCACGAGTTCATCGTGCACCTGCAGGAGAATGCGGCTCTTGACGCCGGCCGCGCACAGTGCCTCATGCGCGCGGATCATGGCGATCTTGATGAGGTCCGCAGCCGTTCCCTGGATCGGCGTATTCATCGCCATGCGCTCGGCAAAGGAGCGCTGCATATAGTTCCGGCTGTTGATCGCCGGGAGTTCGCGCCGCCGCCCGTAGAGCGTCGTCACATAGCCGCTCTCATGCGCATCTGCGACGGTCTTGTCGAGGAACTCGCGCACCCCGTGATAGCGTTCAAAGTAGCGCTCAATATAGCCCGCCGCCTCCTTGCGCGGAATGCGCAGATCACGCGAGAGGCCGAAGTCGCTGAGGCCGTAGACGATGCCGAAGTTGACCGCCTTTGCCCGGCGGCGCTGCTCGCCCGTCACCTCGTCAAGAGGTACGCCGAACACCTCCGCCGCCGTGCGCGCGTGGACGTCCTGCCCGTGACGGAAGGCGTCGATGAGCGTCGCATCCCCTGACATGTGCGCGAGGATGCGCAGCTCGATCTGCGAGTAGTCCGCCGAGAGCAGCGCATCATAGCCCTCGCCCGGCTCAAAGAGCGCACGCACGGCGCGCCCCTCCTCCGTTCGTACGGGGATATTCTGCAGGTTCGGGTCCGAACTTGAGAGGCGCCCGGTTGCCGTCACCGTCTGGTTGAAGCTCGTATGCACGCGCCCGGTCTCTGGGCGGATGAGCGCGCCGATGCCCTCGAGATAGGTTGAGCGCAGCTTCGTCCACATGCGGTAGGTGAGCACCTTGTCCACGATGGGATGCCGGCCGCGCAGCTCATCAAGCGTCTCGGCATTCGTCGAATAGCCGGTCTTGGTCTTTTTAATCTTTGTGCCAGCGGCAAGCCCGAGGCGTTCAAAGAGGATTTCGCCCAGCTGCTTCGGCGAACCGATGTTGAACTCTGCCCCCGCAAGTGCGTGAATCTCCTCCGCGAGCGCATCAATGCGCGCATTTGCCGCAGCAAGCTCACGCTCAAGCGCCGCACGGTTCACGCAGATGCCCGTCTGCTCCATCGCTGCGAGCACAGGGACGAGCGGCCGCTCGACCTCCTGATAAAGCGGCAGCAAGCCTGCCTCTGCGAGAGCCGTCTGCATCGGCGCATACAGACGTGCGGCGAGGAGCGCCTCATGCACGGCGCGCGCTTCGGCACCGGCATCAGCGGGCAGCTCTGCCGTATCTCCAAGGTGCGCAAATCCTGCACGGTCAATCGTGCGTCTGCTCTCCTCGGGATGGAGGAGATAGTCCGCGAGTTCGAGATCAAAGGCACCCGCATTACAAAAGGATCCCGCCTGTGCATAACGCTTCGCGTTCCAGAGGATAACAGAGCGCTCTGCAAGCAGCGCGCACACCTCATCAAACAGAGGCTCGTCTGCGCGCACAATGCGCTGCTCCCCGCCATAGGCGAGCACGGCCGTCTCCAAGCGCACAAAGGGAGCCGTTCCGCTGAACACTCCGCCGACGGCTATCTCCTTTGCCGCACGGAGATTCTCCAGATCGGCGGCAGCCAGCTCCGCTGCCGAAAGGTCAGCCGCCGGGACGCCCGCATCCTCCGCAAAGAGAGACTGCTCCATCGCGGCCGGTGCCGCGGCAGGCTTCAAATGCTCCGAAAGCGTGCGCCAGACGGTGCGCAGTTCATACTCCCTGCAGAAAGCCTCGAGTGCTCCGAGATCCGGCTGCATGCGAAAATCCCCCGCCCGGTAGCGGAGTTCCGGCACATTGCATTCAATGGTCGCCAGCTGCTTCGAAAGCAGCGCCTGATCGCGATATTCCGCCAGCGAGGCGCTGAGTTTTTTCCCGCTGACCTCTGCTGCATGGTCAAGCACGTTTTCGATCGTACCGTATGCGAGGAGCAGCTTTGACGCGGTCTTGGGACCGACGCCGGGCACGCCCGGGATGTTGTCCGAAGAATCGCCCATGAGGCCTTTCATATCGATGAGGCGGATCGGCGCGAAGCCGTACTCCTCCTCGAAGGCCGCTGTATCATACGTCTTTGTCTCGCTGATGCCCTTCTTTGTCAGCATGACCGTGAGCCTCGGGCGGATCAGCTGCAGCGCATCACGGTCCCCCGTCACAACGGCAGTCTCCACGCCCGCGTCCGCAGCCTGCGTGCCGAGCGTGCCGATAATGTCGTCGGCCTCGTAATGATCAAGTTCGAGGAACGTGATGCCAAGGGCTCCGGCCAGTTCCTGCAGGAGCGGGATCTGGGAGAGCAGCTCCTCCGGCGTCTTATCCCGCGTGCCCTTGTACGCCGGATAGAGTTCCGTCCGGAACGTCGTCCGGCTCTTATCAAACGTGATGACGATCTGCTCCGGGCTGAGTTCCCGCAGCAGTTTCGCCAGCATCATCGCAAAGCCGTGCACCGCATTCGTATGGACGCCGCGCGCATTCGGCGGGAGCTGGAGGGCATAAAACGCGCGGAAGAAGAGGCTGCTCCCGTCCAAAATTGCAAACTGTGTTTTCACCGGTGCGGAATATCCTCGTTCTCAAGGCGCATCAGGATAAAGAGGTAATCCGAGATGCGGTTCAGGTAGCGCAGGTCGATGTCCTCCACCGTTCCGCGGCGCGAGAGCGACCATGCACGGCGCTCCGCCATACGTGCCGTCGTGCGGGCAAAGTCGAGGAAGGCCTCAACCTTCGTCTCGCCCGGCACGAGGAACTTCGTCAGCGGCGGGAGGCTCCCCTCGATGTCCGCGATCTCCGCCTCGATCTTCTGGAGCATCTCCTCCGTGATCATCGGCTTTTGCCCGCGGCTGGCAAAGTCCGCCATGAGCATGCCGAGCTGCTTCTGCAGGTCGAAGAGCAGGCCCTTTACGCGCTCGTTCTCGGAGAAGGCGCGCGCCATGCCGATCGTCGAGGTCAGCTGGTCAATCGTCCCGTACGTTTCAACGCGCAGATCGTCCTTTGCAATCGACTCGCCCGTGAAGAGACGCGTCTGGCCCTTGTCGCCTGTCTTGGTTGTGACACTCATCGGATTTCCTCCTCTATATGTATGAATTGCCCAGCCGCGCAAAATGCACAGCCGGGCACCAAAACTCTAATTATTAGGAAGCTCAGAAGATCTCCGTCTCGCTGAAGAAGATATGAATCTCGCGCGCAGCGCTCTCCGGACTGTCGGACGCGTGTACCGCATTCTCACTCCCGTCCTTTGCAAAGCGCTTGCGAATGGTTCCCTCTGCCGCATTCGCCGGGTTCGTCGCACCGTGGAGCTCACGCACGCGCGCGATGGCATTGTCCCCCGAGAGGACGATGGCGACAAGCGGTGCCGAGGTCATGAACGCGGAGAGCTCGCCGTAGAACGGCTTCTGGAGATGCTCCTCGTAGTGGATGCGCGCGATGCGATCCGTCATCTGCATCATCTTCATTGCGCGGATCTGCAGCCCCGCATCCTCGTATGCCTTCGTAATGTCTCCGATGTGGTGCGCCCCGACGGCGTCCGGCTTAATGAGAACCAATGTCTGTTCCATTACTTCAACTCCTCAATGATACCTTTGTACTCCGCTCCGAGCCCGGCATAATTCTCTGCCGCCTCTCGGAGCGCCTCGATTTCATCGTCGCGCAGCGCGCGCACGATCTGAGCAGGGTTGCCGAACACAAGCGAGTTCGACGGGATCTTCTTGTGCTGCGGAAGGAAGGAGCCCGCCCCGATCACGACATTCTCGCCGATCTCGGAGTAACCCATCACAATCGAGCCCATGCCGATGAGGGTATTGCTGCCGATACGGCTGCAGTGCACAACGGCATTGTGCCCGATGAGCACGTTGTCCCCGATCTCGACCGGGACGTCGCGCATAACGTGGATCGTCGCATTTTCCTGGATGTTTGTGTTCTGTCCGATCGTAATCGGCTGAAAATCACCGCGGACAACGGCGCCGAACCAGACGCTCGAGCCGGCGCCGATCGTCACATCGCCGACCACCACAGCGGTGGGCGCAATAAATACCGTCGGATCAATCGCGGGCATTTTGCCTCGATAGGGCAGGATCAGCTTATCCATCAGCACATGCCTCCTCCATACGATTCACTCTGCTCAGATGTATTATACCACGCCTATTCCTTCTCCAACAAGAATTTTTTAAGTCTGCGGATTCTCTGCTCACGGAGCCACGCGCCGATCTCCGCTCCGCGCAGGTGCGGCGGCGCAGAACGTCCTGTGACCTCATGCATCGCGGCCAGGTATGCCTCCCCGCGCGCAAGGTAGTCCGGCAGGCCGCCGTGGTCCGCACGGATGATGATGTTAAACTCCTGCAGCGAGATCCCCGACGCCTCGACGCCGAAGAGGAGATCGACAATCTTGCCGAGCCGCGTGAGACGCGGCGCACGCATGTGTGCGCGGATAACGAACGCCGCCGCTTTGTACCAGTCATGCGGGAGCGTCATGCGCCGATTCCAGGCCGCGAGTGCATCAAGCCCCGTCCGTTCATGCCCATAGTGATGCGGCAGCATCTCCGCAGGCGTGAGGCCCTTGCCGAGGTCATGCACGAGTGCGGCAAAGCGTGTGCAGACATCTGCGGTCTCCGCTGCCACAGCGTCGGCCATCGCCATCGTGTGCGCAAAGCCATCCCCCTCGGGATGGATGTCTGTCGGCTGTGTCTGCCCCTCAAGCGCGGCAATCTCGGGAAACGTCAGAGAAAGGAGGTCTGCTGCACGGAGCACGCGGAAGAATACAGAGGGGCGCGGTGCCGCAAGAGCACGGCGCAGTTCGCCCATGAGGCGCTCTGCAGGCTCGTTCCGCAGTTCATCGGCACAGCGGCGCATGCAGGAGAGGGTCCGCTCCTCGACGGTATAGCCGAACTCCGCCGCCTGCCGTGCCGCACGCAGAGCGCGCACAGGATCCTCCGTAAAGTGCTCCGAAACAGCGCGAATCACGCCCGCTGCGATGTCCTCCCGCCCGCCGTAGGGGTCAATCAGATTCTCCCCCGGCAGTTCCATCGCCATTGCGTTCATCGTCGTATCGCGGCGGTAAAGATCCTCCTCGATCGCCACAGAGGGATCAAATGCGACATCAAAGCCGCGGTAGCCCGCCCCTGTCTTGATCTCCCTGCGCGCAAAGGCAACCTCGCAGCGCATGCCGCCGATGCGGACATGATAGACGGGAAACGCACGGCCGATCTTCTCCGCACGCGGAAAGAACGCACAGAATTTCTCCTCCGTGATGCCCGTCAGCACATAGTCAACATCCTTTGCCTCCATCCCGCGGAAGATGTCGCGCACACATCCGCCCACGCGAAAGACGCGCGCCCCCGCCGCGCGCACGGCATGCACAAAAGCCTCCTCCGTCATCTCCTCACCTCCCTTGCAAAAATAAAAAAGCATCACCTGCGCGATGCTCTCATTTCGATTGGTGGGCCCACTTGGACTTGAACCAAGGACCGACCGG
>CAUQVG010000012.1:0-30973 GCA_963521685.1 uncultured Selenomonas sp. | reverse complement strand
GTCGATATCAATGCGCCGCAGGGAGTGGTTGTCGATGCGGGGACGCTCACCATCGGCGGCGGAAAGATTACCTCGAAGGGCAATGCTGCGCTCTATGTCAACTCGCCCGGCACGGCAAAGATCAATGCAACAATGGACGGTGCAGGCAACATCGTTCCGATGGATGCAGCCCGTGACGTGCAGATCGATGGCGATGTGCAGGTCAAGGCGGGCTCTGCTGCTGCCTATATCGGACTGACGACGAAGAACTCTGTGCTCAAGGGACTCTTTACGACCGACATGTACACATGGCCAACCAACTACTGGGAGCTGGCAAAGGGCAATGGCTACCTTACCCTCCGCAACGGCGGCACATGGGAGCATGTGAAGTCCGGCACGGGCACGGACAAAAACGGCCAGGCAGAGCTGGGAGACAGCCGCGTCACCCGTTTGAACGCCGATGGCGGTGTTATCCGGCAAAAGGATAAACGCAATATCATTATCGATGACTTCCGCGGCAATATGCGTCTCGTCTACGAGCACGTCAACGACGGCTCGCAGGCAGAGGACTACGGCAGCGATGCCGCGCGTAAAGATCCCAATAAGGTCTATGGAGACACGCACATCGGACGTGCCGCAAAGGACTCCTCCATCACCATGGTGACGGACAGCAACGGCGTGGCGCTCCATGATGAGGCAGCCGTGCGCAAGACGCTGAACGCACTCGCTGGCAAGCTCTACTATGACGGCTACGTCGGCGGGGAGCGGAATCTTTCGGGCAAGGCGATGATCGCCGAGGGCCTGACCGGATCCGCCGTATCGCAGCAGCTTGATCTCGCGTACAAGGAAACCAACGGACAGGCGCATGTAAAGGCGCAGGATACGCCGTCGAACCCGACAACGCCGCCGGCAGAGTATCCGTCGAAGCCACCGACGCCGCCGACGACAGAAGACACCATCAACAAACAGATCGCCGAAGGCAACTTCGGCACGGCCGACACCAAGGCGTACTGGCAGAGCAAGGGCGTCTACGACGGCAAGGGCAACTACACCTTCAACCGTGACATCAAACTCGTGACGAAAGCGGCGGACAACCCCGTCATCTCGGAAAAGGACAACAAATTCGGCACGATCTACTGGAACGGCGACGCAGAAGGCAGCATCGACATGACAGGGCATCGCCTTGGGATCAAGGCAGGCCCCGGCGGACATGGACTCCTGCCGGAACAGGGCAAACAGGCGGGATGGGAGCGTACACCGAACGCGATCACCGTCTACAGCGGCACCCTCACGATCAAGAACGTCAAGGGCATGGATATTGAATCCGATCCGACGGGCAGCCTCTATGGGCGCGGCATCTTCGTCATGGGGTATCCCGGCGGTGCCGGTCACATGAGCGGCAAGGGACATGCGAAGCTCGTCATCGAGAACGATGATGATCCTGCGCATGCAGTGAAGATCCGAGTCAAAGAGACGGGCGAGGACTTTGGAGCGATCGAAGCGCGCAAGAACATGGGCAGCGCAGAAGTCGACATCAAGGGACTGGTCGACATAGACTCGAAGATGTGGCGTGCGGTGGAATCGCACGGGGCACGGATCTCCATCGGCGGCGGCATCATCAAGGGGACAGATGTTGCCTCGATTGCGGCATATTCTAACGGCAAGGTATTCGTCAACGCGAAACTGAACGACGATGGAAGCGTCTCGGCAACCTCCGAGAAGCGCCCTGTGCAGATCACGGGCGACATCAGCGCCGAGGGCGGCGGACATGTTGTGCTTGGGCTCAGCAACAAAGAGTCATTCTTTAAAGGACTGGTCTCGACCGACATCAATGGCATCCTTGACGGAGCAACGGGTCAATGGGGGTACAACCCCGGCGACGTATCCATGCGGCTTGCCAATGGAGCGACGTGGGAGCACAAGCAGATCGGCACGGGCTACCATCACAAGAAGGAGACCGGGTCGAAGGAGAAGGGCATCTCGATGGACAGCCGTGTCACGCGTCTGGACGCGGACAAGGGCATCCTCAAGCAGCTCGACCCGCACAAGCTGACGATTGACAACTACAGCGGGAATATGCGTCTGGTCTATGAGCATGTTGACGACGGCACGAAGGCTGAAAACTACAAGGCAGGCGATGTGCACATCAAGAAAGCTGCGGCGGGCTCTGCCGTCACCATGGTGACGGACAGCAACGGCGTGGCGCTCCATGATGAGACTGCAGTACGCAAGACGCTGAACGCGCTCGCCGGGAAGCTCTACTACGACGGCTACGTCGGCGGGGAGCGGAATCTCTCGGGCAAGGCGATGATCGCTGAAGGTTTGACCGGTTCTGCCGTGTCGCAGCAGCTTGATCTCGCGTACAAGGAAACCAACGGACAGGCGCATGTAAAGGCGCAGGATACGCCGTCGAACCCGACAACGCCGCCGGCAGAGTATCCGTCGAAGCCACCGACGCCGCCGACGACAGAAGACACCATCAACAAACAGATCGCCGAAGGCAACTTCGGCACGGCCGACACCAAGGCGTACTGGCAGAGCAAGGGCGTCTACGACGGCAAGGGCAACTACACCTTCAACCGTGACATCAAACTCGTGACGAAAGCGGCGGACAACCCCGTCATCTCGGAAAAGGACAACAAATTCGGCACGATCTACTGGAACGGCGACGCAGAAGGCAGCATCGACATGACAGGGCATCGCCTTGGGATCAAGGCAGGCCCCGGCGGACATGGACTCCTGCCGGAACAGGGCAAACAGGCGGGATGGGAGCGTACACCGAACGCGATCACCGTCTACAGCGGCACCCTCACGATCAAGAACGTCAAGGGCATGGATATTGAATCCGATCCGACGGGCAGCCTCTATGGGCGCGGCATCTTCGTCATGGGGTATCCCGGCGGTGCCGGTCACATGAGCGGCAAGGGACATGCGAAGCTCGTCATCGAGAACGATGATGATCCTGCGCATGCAGTGAAGATCCGAGTCAAAGAGACGGGCGAGGACTTTGGAGCGATCGAAGCGCGCAAGAACATGGGCAGCGCAGAAGTCGACATCAAGGGACTGGTCGACATAGACTCGAAGATGTGGCGTGCGGTGGAATCGCACGGGGCACGGATCTCCATCGGCGGCGGCATCATCAAGGGGACAGATGTTGCCTCGATTGCGGCATATTCTAACGGCAAGGTATTCGTCAACGCGAAACTGAACGACGATGGAAGCGTCTCGGCAACCTCCGAGAAGCGCCCTGTGCAGATCACGGGCGACATCAGCGCCGAGGGCGGCGGACATGTTGTGCTTGGGCTCAGCAACAAAGAGTCATTCTTTAAAGGACTGGTCTCGACCGACATCAATGGCATCCTTGACGGAGCAACGGGTCAATGGGGGTACAACCCCGGCGACGTATCCATGCGGCTTGCCAATGGAGCGACGTGGGAGCACAAGCAGATCGGCACGGGCTACCATCACAAGAAGGAGACCGGGTCGAAGGAGAAGGGCATCTCGATGGACAGCCGTGTCACGCGTCTGGACGCGGACAAGGGCATCCTCAAGCAGCTCGACCCGCACAAGCTGACGATTGACAACTACAGCGGGAATATGCGTCTGGTCTATGAGCATGTTGACGACGGCACGAAGGCTGAAAACTACAAGGCAGGCGATGTGCACATCAAGAAAGCTGCGGCGGGCTCTGCCGTCACCATGGTGACGGACAGCAACGGCGTGGCGCTCCATGATGAGACTGCAGTACGCAAGACGCTGAACGCGCTCGCCGGGAAGCTCTACTACGACGGCTACGTCGGCGGGGAGCGGAATCTCTCGGGCAAGGCGATGATCGCCGAGGGCCTGACCGGATCCTCCGAAAGCTTGAAAGTGGCGGATATGCGTTGGGCAGCAACTGGACAGGGAACCCTGCAGGGAACCGGGCCAGTGTCTCCGGCACAGCCGGAAAATCCGAATCCCAACCCGAATCCCAATCCAGACCCGCAGATCGAATACGGTGACTATGAGACAAAGCTCATGAGCGGCGTCAAATCCGCGATGACCGCATCCTCGATGGCTTGGCGGGCGGAGGCGAACGACCTCATGAAGCGTATGGGCGACCTCCGCCTCTCTCCGCAGGATACCGGCATCTGGGCACGTGCCTACCGCGGCAAGTCCACCAGCAACAAGGACAATGCCAACTTCCGCATGAACTACTCCACCATTCAGGTCGGCTATGACAAGAAGGTTGGAAATGACTGGCGCGTCGGTATTGCAGGAAGCTACATGAAGGGCTCCTCCACCTACGCAGCCGGCAGCGGCAAGAACAAAGAGGGCAACCTCGGCATCTACGGCACATGGACGGGCAAATCCGGACAGTATGTCGATCTCATCGCAAAGGTCGGCCGCCTGAACAACGAGTACACCGTCTACAACGACTTCGGCCACTATGTGAAGGGTGATTACAGCACATGGGGCGGTTCGCTCTCGGCAGAGTACGGCAAGCGCATCGCGATGAAGGGAGGAACCTTCATTGAGCCGCAGGTTGAGCTGATTTACAGCCATCTGAACGGTGTAAGCTATACCGGCAGCACAGACTACATCGGCATGAACATGTATGTGCACCAGAAGCCGTTTGACAGCTTCATCGGGCGTCTCGGCCTTGGCTTTGGCAAGGAGACCGAGCGCAGCACGTACTATGCGAGAGTCTCGCTCTACCACGAGTTCGCAGGCGACCTGCATACGGACTACTCGGACGGCTTTACCCCGAAGAGCACGATGCAGAACGGCAGCGATACGTGGGTCGGCGTACAGCTCGGCGGCACGGTGAAACTCAACGACCGCACGAACCTGTACGGTAACTTCGAGAAGACCTTCGGCGGCGACATCAAAACCGCATGGCGCATGGATGCCGGTGTGCGCTGGAATTTCTAAGCGAGGATACCCGTGCGGCAGGCAGCGGATGCTGACTGTCGGCGGGGCTCATACAGATCGGCGATTCATTATGAAAGGAAACTATGATGAGTGAAGAGGTAAAGGAAGAGCAGTCGGTTGCAGAGAAGAAAGCAGCCGCTTTCCAGGCGTATCTGGAGGAAGAACAGATCAGTGGTGTCGAGATGCATAAGGTGGAAGACGAGGCACATGCGCATGTATTCCGCAGCAATCTCCCGGTACAGCGGCAGAGTCTGCCGTTTATGATTTTGGTTGACGACAGCGTATATACCGTGATCCAGCTCGAGGTTGCGGCTCAGATTGTGACCGCAGAGAAAAAAGAGAAGGCAGCGGTATATTTGAATGCGCTGAATGATGAGTACCGTATGCTCAAATACAGCAGCGATACGGCCGGCAATGTGCTGCTGACGTGCAGTATCCCATCCGGTGTGGATCAGTTCGATCCTGCACTGATTGCGGCGCTGCTGAATCAGATTCAGGAACATCTGAATGAGGTGTATCCGGACTTGATGGCGAAGCTTTGGAGCAAGGAGAACGCAGTCTGACCTGTATGTGATCCGCCTGTCGGGGATCCTGCGGGAGAATTGCGGCAGACTTCTCAGAGAGGCAAGAGAGACCGCTGTGCGGGGCTGAAACAGCCTGCGCAGCGGCCTCTTTTTGCTTTCATTATGAAGAGAGGTGCGGTATGCTGCTGAATTGTGGAGCTCACGTCCGCATTCGGATGATGTGGAGGGGATGTTCAGTTCCTTTATGAAGTTCATATGAACCCTTCTGCATACACGGCTTGTGAGTCATATTTTTTTGCAGGATACAGGGCGTTCGTAATTGACAAAGAGCCTGAATTTATTGACAGCGGCCGGTGATTGAAATATAATATGAAGAACGGCTATTTATGCACTATTATCATGGGAATTGTGAATTTCTGCGAGGAGAATGGATGGGCTTATGACTTTTGATATGAATCTCGTCGTTAACTCATTCCCGCTGCTGCTCATCGGCGCGGGGGTTACGATACAGATCACAGTGCTCTCGACGGCGATCGGTTTCGTGATCGGTCTGATTGTGGGCGTGGCACGCATCTCGAATCTGCGCGTTCTGCGGATGCTTGCGGAGGTCTATGTAGAGTTCTTCCGCGGGACTCCGCTGCTCGTGCAGATTTTCCTCTTTTACTTCGCGGTACCGGTCATTACGGGACAGCGCATTGACCCGTTCATTGCAGCGATCTCGGCCTGCGGCATCAACTCCGGTGCATATGTGGCGGAGATTTTCCGCGCGGGCATTCAGTCGGTCGACGATGGTCAGATGGAGGCGGGGCGCTCGCTCGGCATGACGTGGATGCAGACGATGCGCTACATCATTGTGCCGCAGGCGTTCAAGCGCGTCATCCCGCCGCTCGGCAACGAGTTCATCGCGATGCTCAAGGACTCGTCCCTTGTCTCGGTCATCGGATTTGAGGAGCTGACGCGCCGCGGTCAGCTTATTATTGCAAAGACCTATGGTTCGTTTGAAATATGGATGAGCGTCGCTGTGATCTATCTCGTGATGACACTGACGATCTCGCGCTTTGTTGCCTATCTGGAACGGAGGTATCGGGTCAATGATTGAGATCAAGGGACTGCGCAAATCGTTCGGTGCGGATGAGGTCCTGAGGGGCATTGACCTCTTTGTCGACGAGAAGGAAGTCGTCGTCATCATCGGGCCGTCTGGCTCGGGCAAGAGTACGCTGCTCCGCTGCATGAATCATCTCGAGGAGCCGACGGCGGGCGAGGTGGTCGTGGACGGCATCACGCTCTCGAGCGAGGCGAACATCAACAAGGTGCGCGAAGAGGTCGGCATGGTGTTCCAGCGGTTCAACCTCTTCCCGCATATGACGGTGCTCGAGAACATTATGCTCGCGCCGATGAAGGTGAAGCAGATCGCGCGCGCCGAGGCGGAAAAAACGGCACGCGAGCTGCTCGCCCGCGTGGGGCTTGCGGAAAAGGCGGATGCCTATCCGGACAATCTCTCCGGCGGTCAGCAGCAGCGTGTTGCGATTGCCCGCGCGCTCGCGATGCGGCCGAAGGTGATGCTTTTTGATGAACCCACCTCGGCGCTGGATCCGGAGATGGTCGGCGAGGTGCTCGATGTCATGCGCGCTCTCGCAAACGAGGGGATGACGATGGTCGTTGTCACGCATGAGATGGGCTTTGCCCGCGAGGTGGGCGACCGCCTGCTCTTTGTAGATGAGGGGCGCATCATCGAGTCGGGGGTCCCGCGCGAGGTGTTCGAGCATCCGAAGGAGGAGCGCACGCGCAGCTTCTTGTCGAAGGTACTCTAAGAGATGCATCTGCGCGGGAGCCTGATGCTGCTTGCAGCCTCCTTTTTCTGGGGAACGACCTTTGTCGCTCAGATCCTCGGGATGGATGGGCTCGGCCCCTATACCTATGCAGCGTTCCGCTTTGCACTGGGCACTCTCTTCATGGGGGTCCTCTGGTATGCCTATCGCGGAAAACGCGCCGATCAGAGGCGCGCGGGGACGTTCCGCTCGGGGGTCCGCCCGGGCATCCCGGTCGGGATCGCGATGTTTGCGGGCGTGACGCTGCAGCAGGTGGCTCTCCTCTATACGACGGCGGGGAAGACAGCGTTCATCACAACGATTTACATTGTGCTCGTCCCGCTCGCATCTGTCCTGCTCGGTCAGCGCGTCCGAGCGGCGCAGTGGGGCGGAGCTGTCCTTGCCTTTACAGGTGTTTACTTCCTCTCGGCCCACGGAGAAATGACGATCAATACGGGGGATTTCCTCGTACTCATCTGTTCGGTCTTCTGGATGGCGCAGATTCTGCTGATCGATCGCTGTGCAAGCACGGTAGACGCCATTGAGCTCTGTCTCATGGAGATGATTGTCTGCACGTTCGGCAGCGCATTGCTTGCCGCTGTCTATGAGACGTTCGCGTGGGCGGACCTATGGAATGCAGCAGTTCCCATTCTCTATGCAGGGATTCTCTCCTGCGGCGTCGCGTATACCTGTCAGATTCTCGGGCAGGCATATGTCGAGCCGACGCAGGCATCGATCCTCCTGTCGATGGAGGCGGTGTTTGCCGCAGCGGCGGGCTGGCTGATCCTCGGTGAGACGATGAGCAGTGTTCAGATCATGGGCTGTGCGCTCCTCCTCTCCGGAGCCCTGCTCGCACAGATTCGGTCCGGTACCGGAGATCGGGCAAAGCAGTAGTATATAAGGAGTTTTCCATGCCGGCAGATGAAATCATCAAACCGAAAATTACGATCAAGGTGGTCGGCGTCGGAGGCGGCGGCGGCAATATCGTGCGCTGTGTGCGTGAGAAATATGATCTGGATATTACGCTCATCGGCATCAACTCCGATCTGCGCCAGCTGAACACGCTGCACAAGCAGGGGGTCACGGTTCTGCCCATCGGTGAGAAGCTGACCAACGGACGCGGAACGGGCGGACGGGTTGAGATCGGCGAAGAGGCTGCCCGCAGCGAAGAAAAGAAGATTCGTGCGCTCCTGGAGGGGACGGATCTTGTCATCATTGCAGCGACGATGGGCGGAGGCCTTGGGACGGGAGCGGCCCCCGTTGTGGCGGAGATTGCTCATGATATGGGGATTCTCTCCATCGGTGTTGTGACGACGCCGTTTCACTTCGAGATGCCGCGCAAGATGCAGACGGCACAGGCGGGCATTGCCCGGATGCGGGGTTATACGGATGCATTCATTACGATCCGCAACGACAATCTCCTCAAGATTGCTCCGGACCGCAACATGTCATTTGTGGATGCTTTTGCCTTCGCAGATGAGGTGCTTCGTCATACGGTCGGGTGCGTAGCGGAACTGATCCTGACAACGGGGATCGTCAACGTTGATTTCTCTGATGTGACGACGATCTTCCGTCAGAGTGCATCGAGTGATACGCTCCTTGCCATCGGTGCGGATGCAACGCCCCAGAAGGCGGTGCGCAAGGCGATTGAGAGCCCGTTGATCGACCGCGGAATTACAGGTGCGCGCGGCATTGTGCTGAACCTCACGGGCGGCCCCGCGATGAGTCTGCGCGATGTGGATGAGGCGGTGCACTACATTCATAAGAACGCGCATCCCGAGGTGAATATCATCGCAGGGCTGGTCGTTCAGCCGGAGATGGAGGGGAAGGTGCAGGCAACGCTGATCGCGACAGATTTTGACGACGCCTATGCGCCTCCCGCAGAGACCTGACGGCATCGGTGAAAGGAGGAGCGCAATGCAGGATCTTCTGCGTGAAATGCACGCATGGATGAACGGCTACATGCGTTCCTTCCGCACGGACGATCCCGAGATTATGCGCGGGATTCGGCTCAAGGAGATTCACACGGGGTATGTGACCGCGAATGCGCGGGCACTGGCCAAGCACCTCGGCTGTGATGCGCATGATACGGCGCTTGCCGAGATTATCGGCCTCTTTCACGATGTGGGGCGGTTCCGCCAGTACGCTGTCTATCAGACATTCAACGACGCCCAATCGGAGGATCACGCAGAGCTCGGACTGAAGGTGCTCGCGGAGGAAGCAGATGTTTTAGATCACCTTATTCCGGCGGATGCCGATCTTGTACGCTTTGCCATCAAGCACCACAACAAGAAGGAAATCGCGCCGACAGAGGACCGCAGGCAGCTCTTTTTTGCAAAGCTCATCCGTGATGCGGACAAGTTGGACATCTACCGCGTGCTCCTGCCGTTCCTTTCGCCCGAGGGCATGGAGAAAGCACCGAATTTTGTGCCGTCGGATGCGGCGCAGGAGGTCAGCCCGGATTTTATCGCGGACTTTGCTGCAGGGCGGCAGGCCGACTACTATCGGCTCCGCACGCATGGGGACCGCAAGATTGTGCGGCTCATGTGGATTTATGACATCAACTTTGCATGGACGCTGCACCGCATCGTCCGGCGCGGTTATATCGACGCATTCACTGAGAACCTTCCGCAGCAGGAGGAGATCGCCGAGGGAGTTGCGCGCATGCGTACCTACATTGAGCAGCGATGTGCACAGGATGATACATTGGAATTATACGGATAGAGGGACAGAACATGGCGGATGTAAAGACATCAAATTTTATCCGGAATATCATTGACGAAGATCTGCGTGCAGGACGGCATGCAGAGGGAATTCACACGCGCTTTCCGCCGGAGCCGAACGGTTATCTCCATGTAGGCCATGCGAAGTCCATCTGCCTCAACTTCGGTGTTGCGGAGGACTACAGCGGGCTCTGCAACCTGCGTTTTGACGACACGAATCCGACGAAGGAGGATGTCGAGTATGTGGACTCCATTCAGGAGGACATCCGCTGGCTCGGATTCTCGTGGGGGGACCGCCGCTATTATGCGTCGGACTATTTTCCGCAGCTGTATGATTATGCAGTCGAACTCATAAAAAAAGGCCTTGCCTATGTCGATGACCTCACGGCTGACGAGATTCGTGCCTACCGCGGTACACTGACGGAGCCGGGCAGGGAAAGTCCCTACCGCAATCGCTCCGTCGAAGAGAATCTCGACCTCTTCACGCGGATGCGTGCGGGCGAATTCCCGGACGGGACGCGTGTTCTGCGTGCAAAGATCGATATGGCATCGCCAAACCTTGTCATGCGCGATACGGTGATCTACCGCATAGCGCATGTGCCGCATCATCGGACGGGGGACGCATGGTGCATCTACCCCATGTATGACTTTGCACACCCCCTCTCGGATGCCATCGAGGGGATTACGCACTCACTGTGCACGCTCGAGTTCGAGGAGCACCGTCCGTTCTACGACTGGCTGCTCGAGGCACTTGGCTTCCCGGCGGGGGAGCGGCCGCGTCAGATCGAGTTTGCTCGGCTGAATCTCTCGGGAGCGATCACGAGCAAGCGCAAGCTGCGCCAGCTCGTGGAGGGGGGCTATGTACGCGGATGGGATGATCCGCGCATGCCGACCATCTCGGGGATGCGGCGGCGCGGGTATCCGCCTGCTGCGGTCCGCGCGTTCTGCGAGGAGATTGGCGTGGCAAAGAGCAACAGCACAGTAGATAATGCCATGCTCGAGCACAGTGTGCGCGACGAGCTCAACCGCAATGCACCGCGTATTATGGCGGTGCTGTGGCCTGTGAAACTCATCCTCACCAATTATCCCGCAGGCGAGACGGAGTATCTTCTCGCCGAGAACAGTCCGACGCACGGCGGGCAGCGTTATGTGCCTTTCGGCCGTGAGCTCTATATCGACCGTGAGGATTTCATGGAGGATGCGCCGAAGAAGTTCTTCCGCCTCAAGCCGGGCGGCGAGGTCCGCCTCAAGCATGCCTATATCATCAAATGTGATGAGGTCATCAAGGATGCATCGGGCGAGATCACGGAACTCCGCTGCACCTACGATCCGGATACGCGGAGCGGAGGCCCCGCGGCGGACCGCAAGGTCAAGGGGACGATCCAGTGGGTGTCTGCAGAACATGCGCTCACCGCAGAGGTGCGGCTCTATGAGAGCCTTCTCCGCGAAGCTGCGGAGGGGGAAGAGGAGCCGGAGAATTTCATCGATGCGCTCAACCCGCACTCGCTTGAGATCTTGACGGACGCAAAGCTGGAACCGAGCGTCCGCCTCACAGCAGCAGGAGCACATTATCAATTCCTGCGCGTCGGTTACTTTGTTGTTGACCCGGACACGACGCCGGATCATATCGTGTTCAACCGCATTGTCGGACTAAAGGACTCATGGAGCAAGGTGAAGTGAGCCTGCGGACGATCGTGCGCGGCGCCGCCTGCTGCGGGCGGCATAAGGAGGCTTGCCGTGGCAAAGATACCGAAGAACCGATCTGATAAAGATATGTTGCAGGGCTATGAGGAGGAGGAGACTCTTGCCGAGACCCTGCTGAAGAAGGAACGGCAGGCTGAGGAACGTGCCCGTGCAGAGGCGGCACAGGAACCTCCTGCCGACCTTGCGCGGGCAGGGCTGACCTCCGCGCAGACGGAAGAACTCGGCAAGGCGCTGCTCGAGCTCAAACTGGCGCTGGCGCAGGAAGGTGTACAGCACAGTAAGCTAAAAATCCAGCGCAAGGGCCGTCAGGTAATCATCACGGCGTCGTGATGGATCTCGTAACGAGAAGAAGGATGTGTAATGATGGAAACAGCAACCATTGCAGCGATCGTGATCTTCGTCGTCGCATATGCACTCATCATCTCCGAGAAGGTGCACCGCACCATTGTCGGATTGTTCGGCGCGATGCTCATGATACTCTTTGGCATCATCGATCAGGAGACTGCCGTTCACCACATTGACTTCAATACCTTGGGACTGCTCATGGGTATGATGATCATTGTGAATATCACGAGCGAGACGGGTCTCTTTAACTATCTCGCCATTCGGGCTGCGCAGAAGGTAAAGGCGCGTCCGGTTGCGCTCCTCGTTGTTCTCTCGACCATCACGATGGTCTGTTCGGCACTGCTGGACAACGTCACGACGGTTCTCCTGACCGTCCCCATCACGTTCAGCATTACCTCGCAGCTCAAGGTCGACGTTATGCCGTATCTCATTGCGCAGATCCTGTCGTCGAACATCGGCGGCACGGCGACACTCATCGGTGACCCGCCGAATATCATGATCGGCAGCGCGGTCGGGCTTGACTTCATGGCTTTTGTTGATAATCTTACACTTGTCTCTGTTATTATCTTTATCTTGGTACAATTCATCCTTATTGCACTTTATCGCAAAGACCTGCATACGCAGCCGGAACTGCAGGAGAAGATCATGCGCCTGCCTGCGGATGCGCAGATCACAGACCATGCACTGCTGAAGAAATGCCTCGCGGTCATCTTCCTCACGATTACGCTGTTCGTTCTGCACGGCAATCTCGGCTTGGAGTCCGCAACGGTTGCGCTCTCAGGTGCCGGACTTCTGCTGCTCCTCACAGCGACGGAGGACGAGGAAAAGATTGTCAAGATACTCTCCAAGATTGAGTGGCCGGCCATCTTCTTCTTCGGCGGTCTCTTTATCCTTGTCGGCGCACTCGTTGAGACGGGCGTTATCCGTATGCTTGCGGCTGAGGCAATCCAGGCGACGGGCGGTGATGTCGAGGCAACGGCGATCCTAATCCTCTGGATGAGTGCATTTGCATCGGCGTTCATTGACAACATTCCGTTTGTTGCGACGCTGATCCCCCTCATTCAGGACATGGGTCAGATGGGCCTCAGCAACCTCGATCCGCTCTGGTGGTCACTGGCGCTCGGCGCATGTCTCGGCGGCAACGGCACGCTGATCGGTGCGAGCGCGAACGTCGTCGTTGCATCCATGTCGGCGCAGCGCGGCCGTCCGATCTCCTTTATCGGGTTCATGAAAATCGCGCTTCCCATCATGATGTTTACCATCGTCATTGCAAACATCTACGTCTATATCCGCTATCTCTGAGCATTTCTGACATCAAAATCCCCGGCTGCCGCGGCAGCCGGGGATTTATCTTTACGCGGACGTATGCTATTCTAGGAAAGGGAGGAGGGGAGCACAGTGATTCTCAATACAGGCATGCGTACGGATATCCCTGCGTTCTATGCGCCATGGCTGGCGAATCGTCTGCGCGCGGGCGAGGTCTGTGTGCGCAATCCCTACGACGCGTCGCAGGTTACGCGCTACCGTCTCGATCCGTCTGTTGTCGACCTCATCGGATTCTGCACAAAGAATCCGATGCCGATGCTTCCCTATATGGACCTCCTTGCACCGTACGGACAGTTCTGGTATGTCACGATTACGCCTTACGGCAGAGACATCGAGCCCTGTGTACCGCCGTGGCAGGACATCGTGCGCGCCTTTCGGCGACTCTCGGAAATTGTCGGGGCACATGCGGTTGGATGGCGCTACGACCCTGTCTTTATTGACGGGCAATATACGATGGAGTTTCATCGGCGGATGTTCAGACGGATGGCGGAGGCTCTCGCGGGAACAACGGAGATGGTTGTCATCAGTTTTATCCAGCGCTATGCCAAGACACAACGCAACTTTCCCCGCGTGCGGGAGGTGACTGCGGCAGAGCGGCGGGAACTCGGCGCATACATCATCGAGACGGCAGGCGCGCACGGGATGACCGTCTATCCCTGCGGAGGCGCAGATGATCTTGCACCGCTCGGTGCCGATACGGGCGGATGTATGATGCCGCATATTTATGAGCAGGCTCTCGGGCGCCGCATTCGGTTTCCCAACTACCAGCGCCAGCGCAAGGAGTGCGCCTGTTATCTCGGCGCGGACATCGGCGCCTATGACAGCTGCCCGCATCTCTGTCGGTATTGTTATGCGAATACGCATGTTGTGCGCGTTCGGAGAAACAGACTGCTCCACGATCCGCAGTCGCCGCTTCTGATTGGGCGCGCGGAACCCGGGGACCGTATTCGTGCAGCACACCAGGAGAGTTGGCTGGAGCCGCAGGAGCTCTTGTTTTGAGTGCGGATACTCCTGATCGCAGAGCAGGATAAAAAAAGCTTGCACTCTATGAAAAATATCTGTATAATACAGAGCGTTGAAATCCGTTCCTCAAGACCTGATCGTCGTTCAATGAACGAGTGAAGCATTGTTTATGTAAGCAATATTTGCCCGTGCCATAATCTCAGTGAACGCTTTCCGACTGCGGCGAATGGAGAGACTAACTATTTATTTAAGGGAGATTGTGGAAGAATGGCATTTGAAGACAAGACACTCGTATGCAAAGAATGCGGCGGAAATTTCGTATTCACGGCAGGGGAGCAGGAGTTCTATGCAGAGAAGGGCTTCGAGAATGAGCCCGCACGCTGCCGTGACTGCCGCGACAAACGCCGCCGCGGACGCGATGAGCAGAACAATGGCGAGCGCCAGATGTTCCATGTGGTCTGCGCCGAGTGCGGCAAGGATACGGAAGTCCCGTTCGAGCCGAAGACGGATCGTCCGGTATACTGCCGCGACTGCTTCAGCTCGAAGCGCGCAGCTCGTTTCTAAGGATTTTTGAGAAGGCTCTGCCTTCTTCTAGGGAGGGATTGCTGCATTTCGGTGCAGCGTCCCTCCTTTGATTTTTCACCATGTATGAGGAGGTTCCCAATGAAACTGAAGAAATTGGCACTTGTCCTGACCGGCGCTCTCGTGAGCCTTGCACTTGTCGGCTGCGGCGGATCCGGTGATCAGGCGAAGCAAGAGAGCAAGGTGCTTCGCGTCGGTTCTGCGATTGACTTTGCTCCGTTCGAGTTCCAGGATGAGGGACAGAAGGACTATCAGGGCTTTGATATGGATCTTATCCGTGCCATTGCAAAGGAAATGGGCAGCGAGGCGGAGATTCAGAACATTGGGTTTGACGGACTCATTCCCGCCCTGCAGGCGAAGAACATCGACGTTATCATCAGCGGCATGACCATCAACGACGAGCGCAAGCAGCGTGTGAACTTCTCCGATCCGTACTACCAGTCGGGCCTCACGATGGTTGTGCGCAGCGACGAGGAGGTCATCAAGTCGTTCGCTGATCTCAAGGGGCACAAGGTTGCCGTACAGATTGGCACCACAAGTGCGAACATGGTGAAGGAGATGGAGGGCGTCACTGTTACCGAGCTCAATACGCCGGCAGACTGCTTCATGGAACTCAAGGCGCGCGGCGTGGATGCGGTTGTCAATGACCGTCCGGTCAATGACTACTACATCAAGCAGAGCCAGGCAGTCGGCGTGAAGTCTCTCGCGGACAAGCTCTCTGCTGAGGACTACGGCATCGCTATGGCGAAGGATGATGCCGAGCTTCAGAAGAAGATCAACGATGCGCTCAAGAAGCTGCGCGACAACGGCGAATACGACAAAATCTATCAGAAGTGGTTCGGCACGGGAAAATAAGCGCCGGGCACTAAAAACACCGCAGACGGAATGCTCCGTCTGCGGTGTTTTCTATTGCTGCCGGATGATATCTGCCATATCCTCCGGCAGCGGGGCGGTGATGGTCAATAACGCCTGTGTGCGCGGGTGTGTGAGCGTGAGACGTGTCGAGTGGAGGGCGTGGCGTTTGATGCGCGCGCAGTTTCCTCCGTAGAGGTCGTCTCCGAGGAGCGGATGACCGAGATGGGCGAGGTGAACGCGGATCTGATGCGTGCGTCCCGTTTCGAGGCACAGACTCAGAAGACTGTGTGTGCCGTCTGTCTGTATCGTTTCATAATGTGTGCGTGCGGGCTTTCCATTGGGAGCGACATGACGCAGAATGATGCTCGGCAGGGCGCGTGCAATCGGTGCGTCGATTGTGCCCCCTGCAGGCGAGAGCACGCCTTCGATGAGTGCAAGATACTCTCTCCTGAGGCTGTTTGCACGTCCGATCTGATACTGCACCTCGGGATGCTTTGCAATGAGGAGCAGCCCCGTGGTATTGCGGTCAAGACGATGGCAGGGATGAAAATCGAGCGCAGTGCAGCGCGCCTCATAGAGTCCGAGAACGGCGTTGGCAACGGTTCCGTGCGTTTCCCGCGTGGTCGGATGGACAAGCTGCCCTGCCGGCTTGTCGAGGATGAGCAGGTCGTCATCCTCATAGATGATCGTGAGCGGGATCTGCTCGGGCACGACAGAGGAGACGACGGGCAGATCATATGATATCCTGTCGCCGTTCCGCAGCATTGTGCGTGCAGCGATGCAGGGAACTCCGTTGACTGCGAAGGAGCCGCTGTGCTTGATGCGTTTCCAGAGGCCGGAAGAGATGCCGCAGGTCCGCATGAGATATGCTTTTGCGGGGCACTCTGCACCATCCGGCAAAGAGACGGAGATCTGCGTCATTCGCTTTTTTTCTCATGCGCACTGCGCAGAGCAAGGATGATGCGGAAGGAGACGGAGAGGATGATGGCGATGACGGTTGCGAGCGACATGCCGCGCAGCGTAACGGTGCCGATGGTGAGGCTGGCCGTTGATACGCCGACGCCCATGACGATCGAGGTCAGAAGGAGGTTCATCGGATTGTTGTAGTCCACCTTTGCTTCGACGAGGATGCGGATGCCTGAGGCAGCAATAACACCGAAGAGCAGCATGGAGACGCCACCCATGACAGGCGTCGGGATGCTCTGGATGAGTGCGGCGAGTTTGCCGAGGCAGGAGAGGATGATGGCAAAGACTGCTGCGCCGCCGATGACCCATGTGGAGTAGACCTTTGTGATGGCAAGCACGCCGATGTTCTCTCCGTAAGTCGTGTTCGGCGTCGAGCCGAACAGGCCGGAGAAAACTGTCGAGACACCGTTGCCGAGGAGGGAGCGATCAAGTCCCGGGTCTTTTGCAAGGTTGCGGCCGACGATGTTGCCCGTTACGATGAGATGGCCGATGTGTTCGACAATGACGACGATGGAGGCCGGCAGGATGATGAGGATGGCGCGCAGGTCGAATTCCGGCGTGTAGATGGTCGGAATCGCCAGCCATGGAGCACTCTCAACGTGCGAGAGATCGACGATGCCGGCGGTGAATGCGATGAGATAGCCTGCCACAACACCGATGAGAATCGGGATGATGGAAAGGAATCCGCGGAATGCCATCGAGGCAAAGATGGTAATGGCAAGTGTTGCAATTGAGACAAAGATGACGGTGGAATCTGTATTTTCGCCCGTAAGTCCGGCCATGTTTGCCGCTGTGGGCATGAGTTCGAGGCCGATGACTGCAACAATCGCCCCCATCGAGGCGGGCGGAAAGATGACGTCGATCCAGCTTGTTCCGATTGCATGGACGATGAAGCTGACCAGACAGAAGACAATGCCGACGATGATAAATCCGCCGAGCGCTGCCTCGTAGCTGTACTCGGAGAGGACGAGGAAAACGGGGGAGAGAAAGGCAAAGCTCGAGCCGAGATATGCGGGAATCTTGCCCTTGCAGAGAATGAGATAAAACAGCGTGCCGATGCCGTTAAAGAGCAGCACGGTTGCCGGGTTGACGTGAAAGAGAATCGGAACGAGCACCGTCGAGCCGAACATGGCGAAGAGGTGCTGCAGGGAGAGTGGGATGGTTGTAAGGAGCGGCAGACGTTCGTTTGTATCAATTGGTTTTTGGGACATGATGAATCACTCCGTTTCAGATCAGATCGGCGTTCCTATGATATCATAGTCCGAGGCGCGGAACAATGACGATTTCGCGGAGAAGTTTTTCCGCTTGCAGATTTCGGCGGGATTCAGTAAGATAGTCCCAGAAAATGAATGCAAAGAGGGATGTGTGACCCATGCGATACCCGATGAAACTGATCGCACCGCTCAAGGACTATCTCTGGGGCGGGACACGGCTTAAAGAGGAATACGGAAAAGAGACGGCACTGGAAAAAGTTGCCGAAAGCTGGGAGCTTGCCTGCCACCGCGACGGGCACAGCGTGATTGCGAACGGCCCTGCAGAGGGGCAGACCCTCGAGGCCTGGCTCACGCGTGCAGGCAGAGAGATGCTCGGTACGAATGCTGCCCGGTTCCCCTATTTCCCACTTCTCGTCAAGCTGATCGACGCGCACGATGATCTGTCGGTACAGGTGCATCCGGACGATGATTATGCCCTGCGCATCGAGGGGGAATACGGGAAGACGGAGATGTGGTACATCGTGGATGCCGCGCCGGGAGCAGAGCTGCTCTACGGCTTTCGCCGCGAGATTACGAAAGAGGAGTTCCGTCAGCGGATTGCAGATCATACGCTCCTCGATGCCGTGTGTCGTGTGCCTGTGAAAAAGGGGGATGTGTTTTTCATTCCTGCGGGTACACTTCATGCAATCGGCAAGGGAATCCTCATCTGCGAGATTCAGCAGAACTCGAATACGACGTATCGAGTCTATGACTATGGGCGCGTCGGTGCGGACGGGAAGCTGCGCGATCTGCATATCGATAAGGCGCTGGATGTAACCCGGCTCGGACCTGCCCCTGGGCACACGGAGGACGGGGCTGCGCCGGATATCTTTGAGGGGGCACAGACACGCCTGCTCGCTGCGTGCGATTATTTTACCGTATATCATCTCGCGATCGACGGTTTGTGCACGCTCTCTGCGGGGGAGGATTCCTTCCAGTGCCTGACGGCTTTATCCGGCAGCCTGGTCCTGACATCGGTCAGCGGGGAGCTGCATGTGAAAAAGGGGGAGAGTGTATTTCTCCCCGCCGGGCTCGGGCGCTGTGCGCTGCAGGGGACGGCAGAACTGATCCTCAGCAAAGTTTAATGAACGAAGAGATAAGCGGGGCTTGACGACATTGCTATAATGAAACTGTCAGGAGAACTTTTTAGAAAGCCTAAAGGGAAGGTGAGAGACATCGAATTTCATGCCTTGACAAAGGATGACAAGCCACTGCTTGACCGATATTTTCGTGCGAATTACTATGAGAATTCGCATTTTAACTTTACAAATCTCTATATGTGGCGCGAGCCGTTCCATGTCCACGTGGCGGAGGAGGACAATGTCCTCTACGTCGTGAGTGAGTGGAAGGCGCGCGTGTCCGCACTGCAGCCGTTCTGCGATCCGGCGCTCTATCCGGAGGCAACGAAGAAGCTGCTGAAGTACTTCGAGGAAATTGAGCAGCCGTTTCATATCTACGATATGGAGCGCGGCTATGCGGATTTCCTGCGCGGCTGCGACTGCGCGAACTTCGAGGTGGTTGCCGACCGCGATAATTATGACTATGTATATCTGTCCGAAAAGCTCATCAGTCTCTCGGGACGCAAACTGCATTCGAAGAAAAATCATCTGAATGCCTTCCGCAAGGAGCATCCCGATGCGCAGTTCGTGCCAATCACGGATGAAATCGTAACGCTGTGCAAGCTGGAATTGAACAGCTGGTACAAGCAGCACAAGCAGGAGGACGGCACGGTCGACCCGTTCATCGGCTACGAGCGTACGGCAATTCTCGAGGTGCTGAACAACTTTGAGGATTTTGGACTGAAGGGCGGAGCGATTCTTCTGGACGGGCGCGTGATTGCCTTTACCTTCGGGGAGCAGCTGAATACCGATACAGCGGTGATCCACGTGGAGAAGGCGGATCCGGAACTGCGCGGCGCATATCCTGCGATCAATCAGGGCTTTGTGGCGCATGCGTGGAGTCACCTCACCTACATCAACCGCGAGGAGGATATGGGGATCGAGGGCCTGCGCAAGGCAAAGGAGTCGTACAAGCCGGAGAAGCTGATCGAGAAGTTCAACGCAACGCTTGTCGGATTTGCAAACTGTTCTTGAATATGGTAAGATAGCACAACGCTAGGGAATCGCTGATAAAATGAAGTTCTCCGGATTGGCAGCAGATTTTTTGTTCTGCCAAGGAAATAAACCGGACGCATAGCAAAAGCTATGTGGAGGATTTATTGACGATGGCAGGGCGAAAAGGATGCGCCAAGGCGGCGGGACTGAATTTATCAGTGCTTCCCTATGAAACGCAGGTTCGTCCTTCGCCCCACAAAGCGGCGAGGGACTTTCTTGTTTTTATGAAGGATATTTTGATAATGCGGGGGAAACGATCATGAATCACACAAAGTACATGAAGGGTTACTATATGCCGCCCGAGATTCGTCTGGACTGGCTGCGTACGGATGCACCCGAGAAAGCGCCGATCTGGTGCTCGGTCGATCTGCGCGACGGCAATCAGGCACTCATCATCCCGATGAGCTTGGACGAGAAGCTGGCATTCTTCGACCTCCTCGTACGTGTAGGCTTCAAGGAGATCGAGGTCGGGTTCCCCGCAGCATCGGAGACGGAGTATGAGTTCCTGCGCCGCCTCGTGGAGGACAACCTCATTCCCGACGATGTGACCGTGCAGGTGCTGACACAGGCGCGCGAGCATATCATCCGCAAGACATTCAATGCGCTGCGCGGCGTGAAGAACGCGATTGTGCATGTCTACAACCCCACGTCTGCGGCACAGCGCGAGCAGGTCTTTGCGCGCTCGAAGGAGGAGATCCTGCAGATTGCCGTGGACGGCGCGAAGCTCCTCAAGAAGCTGACGGAGGAGGCGGGAGCGAACTACCGCTTCGAGTACTCACCCGAGAGCTTTACGGGCACGGAACCCGAGTACGCACTCGAGGTCTGCAATGCCGTGCTCGATGTCTGGCAGCCGACGCCGGACCGCAAGGCGATCATCAATCTTCCCTCGACAGTTCAAATGTCGATGTCGCATGTCTACGGGATGCAGATTGCCTACGTCAACGAGCGGCTGAAATACCGTGACAGTGTTGTTCTTTCCCTCCATCCGCACAACGACCGCGGCTGCGGTGTAGCGGATGCAGAGATGGGGCTTCTGGCGGGCGCAGACCGCGTCGAGGGAACGCTCTTCGGCAATGGGGAACGTACCGGGAATGTGGACATCATCACGGTAGCGATGAATATGTTCGCACTCGGTGTTGATCCGAATCTCGACTTCTCCGATCTGCCGCATCTCGTCGAGGTCTACGAGCAGGTGACGCGCATGCAGGTCAACCCGCGTCAGCCGTACTCCGGTTCGCTCGTCTTTGCCGCGTTCTCCGGCTCCCATCAGGATGCCATCGCCAAAGGCATGAAGCACTGGGATGAGAACAAGCCGAAGCACTGGTCGCTGCCGTACCTCTACATCGACCCGAAGGATGTTGGGCGCACCTACGACGGCGACGTGATCCGCATCAACAGCCAGTCGGGCAGGGGCGGCGTCGGTTACATCATGGAGCAGCAGTACGGCATCAGCATGCCGAAGAAGATGCGTGAGGACTTCAGCTACCGCGTCAAGTCCGTCTCCGACAACGGCCATAAGGAGCTGTTGCCGAACGAGATCTACAAGGTATTCACGGATACCTACATCAACGTTGTATTCCCGTATGAGCTGGTGGACTTCCATCTGAAAAAGCAGCCGGACGGCACGCGTACGGGCGACGTTCAGCTCAAGGTAGACGGCGACGAGCGCATCTACGAAGCGCGCGGAAACGGCCGCCTGGATGCGATCTCGAATGCCCTGCAGGAAAATCTCGGCCTGCACTATAGGAATCTCACGTACAGTGAGCATGCGCTCGAGATTGGCCAGACCTCGCGCGCCATTTCCTATATCAGCATTACGGGCGAGGACGGCAGAGTCTACTGGGGGGCGGGTCTGGATACGGATATTATCACCTCGTCCATTCTTGCTCTCTTCAGCGCAATCAACCGCATGAAGGCAGGGCACTGATCCCGTGACCGACCTCGTTGCAGAAAAGCTGAAGCTGCTGCCGGATTCTCCCGGCGTATACCTGATGAAGGATGCTCGCGGGAAGATCATCTATGTGGGCAAGGCGATTGTCCTCAAAAACCGCGTACGGCAGTATTTTCAGAGCAGCCGAAATCAGGCACCGAAGGTGCGTGCAATGGTCTCGCACGTCGCTGACTTCGAGACCATCATGACCGCCAACGAGGTCGAGTCTCTCATCCTCGAGGCGAATCTGATCAAGAAGCATCGTCCGCGCTACAACATCCGGCTGAAGGACGATAAGAGTTACCCCTATGTGAAGGTGACGGTGCAGGAAGAATATCCGCGCGTCTTCATCACGCGCCGTGTCGTGCGTGACGGAGCGCGCTACTTCGGCCCCTATACGAATGTGACGGCGCTGCGGGACAGCTTGAAGCTCCTGAGGCGCCTTTTTCCTCTGCGTACCTGCCGGACGATGCCGGATCGTCCTTGTCTCGAGTATCACATCAAGCGCTGCCTTGCGCCCTGCGTGGGGAAGGTGACGGAGGAGGACTACCGTGCGATGATTCATGCCGTCCTGCTCTTTCTCGAGGGGCGGACGGATGCTGTGGAGCGTGAACTGGAGCATCGGATGGCACTGGCAGCCGAGGCATATCATTTTGAAACGGCTGCACGCCTGCGTGATCAGCTGACAGCCGTGCGCAAGGCGGCGGAGCGGCAGAACATCGTGACCGGCGCAGGTGATCAGGATGCACTCGGCATGGCACGCTCGGCCGCAGGTGTCTGCGTGCAGATCTTCTTCATCCGCGGAGGCAAGATGATCGGACGTGAGCACTTCCTCCTGCGCGGGAGCGAGGAAGAGGATGATGCGGATATTCTGCGTGCCTTCCTTGAACAGTACTACAACCAAGCGACCTTCGTTCCGCGTGAGATTTTGCTCCCGCATGCAATTGAAGAGGATGCGAGGGAAATCATCGAACGATGGCTCGCAGAGCGCAAGGGCGGGGGGAAAGTTGTGCTTCTCACTCCGCAGCGCGGCACGAAGCGTGATATCGTGACCATGGCAACGGGCAACGCGGAAAAGTTCCTTGCTGATGAGGAGACGCGCCGCAGTCTTGCGGATGAGGCGACACTCGGCGCTGTGGAAGAACTCGGGCGTTATCTCGGACTGAAGAAGCCGCCGTATCGTATGGAGTGCTTCGATATCTCGCACAATCAGGGACAGGAGACGGTTGCCTCGATGGTCGTCTTTGAGAACGGCATGCCGAAGAAGTCGGACTACCGGCGCTTTAAGATCAAGAGCGCGGAGGGGAAGCCGGATGATTTCCTCTCCATGCGTGAGGTGACGACACGCCGCTATGTGGGACTGCCGGAGGAGGAGCTTCCCGATCTCATCATTATCGACGGCGGCAAGGGCCAGCTGTCCTCTGCACTTGAGATCATTCGGAACGAGGCGGGGCACAAAACGGTTCCCGTGGTTGGCCTGGCCAAGCAGTTTGAGCTGATCTTTACCGAGGGCAATTCCGAACCGGTCGAATTGCCGCGCCGCAGTCAATCGCTTTATCTTGTACAGCGCATCCGTGACGAGGCGCACCGATTCGCCATTACGTTTCACCGAAACCTGCGGGGAAAGCGCAACCTTGTCTCCGTTCTCGATCACATTGTCGGTATGGGGCCAAAGCGGCGGCAAAGTCTTTGGACCCACTTCGGAACGCTGGACCGGATTAAGGCGGCTTCGGTCGATGAACTCGCCTCCGTACCCGGAATGAATCGTCCTTCGGCGGAAGCGGTCTTTCATTTCTTCGAGGCACAAAGGGAACTGAGGGGGAAACAATAGAAGATAGGATTCTCATACTAAAATGATGAACTGTATGATTGCGGTGCAGTTCTGATTATTGTAGAATTATCAAAAAGATTTGAAATTGATGACATCTCGTTGAGGAGGTGTCGCACGATGATCATCTTTCAGCGTATGCAGATATTGTGTGCGGCGCTTCTCCTTACCGCAGGCCTCATGCTTGCAGCATGCGGCAGTGCGGTGGAGTCTCCTGCGTCCGGCGAGAACATCGTTGTTGTTTACAACTGCAGCAGCGATGACTGGACGGCGCCTCTTGCGAAGGAGTTCCAAGAGGAAACCGGCATCCAGGTGCAGCTGATTGGCGGCGGATCGGGAGAGCTCATGGCGCGGGTGCGTACAGAGCAGGAACATCCGCACGGAGATGTTATTTGGGGCGGAACAGCGGACGCCTACGTTTCGCTGGAGTCCTATCTGGAGCCCTATGTGTCTCCTGAAAAATCTTTTATTCTTCCAGAGTTTGTTCGTGAGAACGATGCGTTCTGCAACATGACCATGGAGCCCTGCGTTATCGCCTACAATACCGATCTGGTCAGTAAGGCTGATGCGCCGAAGGGCTGGCGTGATCTGATGGAACCGAGATTTCGGGGGCGCATTGCACTTGCGGATCCTACAAAGTCAAGTTCCTCCTACGCTGTGCTGGTCACGATGGTGGATGCTCTTGGCAGAGATCCCGCACTTATCGGCAAACTGGCAGATCATCTGGATGGACGAATCCTTGTTGATGCGGCAGAGCAGATCAAGGCCCTCTCTGAGGGAGCATATGCGGTCACGGCGACATTTGAGCAGCCGGTGCTGAAGCACATGGCAGACGGAGCGCACATTCAGATTGTCTATCCTGCGGAGGGGACAGCCGTTTCCTCCAGCGGTGCTGCGATGATCAAAAATGCACCACATCCGGAAAATGCAAAGAGGTTTCTCGACTTCCTTATGAGCCGCCGCGTTCACGAACGCCTTGGCGATTATCAGCGGCGCTCGACACGTGCCGATATACCGGCACCACAGAACCTCCGTCCTCTTTCGGAGATTCATTACACTTGGTTTGATACGCAGCGTGCTGTCTCCTTCAGAGACGAGTTTCTGAGTAAATGGCGCGCAGCGGTTATCAAATAAATCCCCATTTCCCCCCATCCCCCATTCCCATATTTTCCCCTTCCAAGACCGTCACGATGTGTGGCGGTTTTTCCTTTGCTTTTTTAAGAGATTTTCAATTTATCTCGGATTTCACTTGACAGAAATGGAATTTATCCTTATTCTTTCTTTATAATCTGAACATTAAGGAAGAAAATCTTTTTCCTTATTTACTGCGGCATACTCCGGTACGCAGGAGAGGGGGCCGTAATGGGGCAGTATCCGATCAGTTATCAAAGACGTCTGCTCGCGTATCTTCTGCTGGGCGGACTGCTTCCCTTGCTGGCCGCATCTGCGATGATTCTCTATGCGGCGGATCGAGTCTACGAGAATACGCAGGCAAAGGCGGGGCGCGCCGAGGTGCAGCGCATCTCGCGTGAAATTGACAATCTTGCCGGCAATTATCAGCGCCTGATGATGCCTTTGCTCGCACGCGGAGAGACGATTGCATTTCTCCGCGGCGAGCGCGGGGATGTGGAGCATATCTATGGAGATCTGTACGCGGTTCTCTCAGGCCGTTCGGGGGAGATCAGCATCTATCTGCTCTCGGCGGACGGGACCCAGGTGATCGCGACAGGTGATCTGCCGCGGGCCTATCGTCTGCCCGCACATCTGCAATGGGGGCTCATCGGTCAGGCAGCACAGGCAAAGGAGTGGGTCCTGCTGTCTGCCGACCGCTACGAGGCGGACCAAAAGGATACGGTATTTTCGATGGCGCATGCCATTCGCCAAGGGGATGAGCTCCTCGGTTTTGCTGTTGTCGACGTGAAGAGAGAGGCGCTTGTTCCTTTGATTCAGCGTGTACAGGACGGCAATGAAGGGCAGATCATCCTGACAGACCGCTACCGCTATGTCATGATGGATATGCTCGATCACCACCGGGAGGGTTTTTCTTCCCTTTTTTCAGCCATTGAGGACGGGGCGTCCGAGTCGGTTTTCCGGGACTATGCATATGCGTCGCCCCAGACAGGGATTGCTGTTCATCTGCGGCAAAAGATGGACTCGGCTCCGCTGGATTATCTCTTCCGACTTGTACTTATGGTAGATGCCGTGGCACTCTGTATGACGGCCTACCTCGCCTATCGTCTGAGCCGTCATCTTTGGTGCCCGCTGCATACGCTGACGACGGCAATGCGCCGCGTGCGTCGCCGGGATGATTTCTCTGTGCAGGTTGACATTCAGCGCAGTGATGAGATCGGTGAGCTCGCGCTCACGTTTAACAATCTCATTGCGCATATCCGAACGCTCCTTGCTGAGAACCGCGCGCGGGAACGGACTCTGCGCATAGCACAGGTCAAGTCGCTGACGGAGATGATCCGGCCGCATTTTATGTATAATACGCTCAATCTGATCAAGTGGAGCGCCAAGCTCGGCGACAATGAAGGTGCTGCGGATATTGCCGTCCAGCTCGGAAAACTGCTGCGCGCCTCTGTCAGCATGAAGGAGTATGTGACGATCGCAGAGGAACTCGTCTTTCTCCGTACGTATCTGAAGATCCAGCAGCGGCGTTTTGCCGGGCGGCTGAAGGTTGATATCCGCGTGGATTCCGCAATCTGCGGATACTATGTACCGAAACTGATCCTGCAGCCGCTTGTTGAAAATGCGATACAGCATGGAATAGAGCGTGCAGAGAGCAGCGGACGTATTGTGATTACGGGGCGCTGCGAGGACGATCATATCGTCTTTCGCGTGAAGGATAACGGACAGGGGATCTCGCCGGAGCGTCAGAGGGAAGTGCTTGCGCGCAGGGATGACAATCACTTTGGCCTGTACAATGTGCATATGCGAGCCGTGCTGAATGGGGATGAGAAGTGCGGCGTTGTACTGCACAGCACGGAGGGGAAGGGGACGGAGGTCGTTCTGACATTGAAGCACTGGGAGGAGGTTCCTCATTATGATTAAAGTGCTTATTATCGATGATGAACCCATGCAGCGGCAGGGCATTGTGCGTCTGACGCCGTGGGGGGATTTCGGTGCAGAGGTGATTGGTGCCGCGGGCAGCGGGATGGAAGGAATTCTCCTCGCACGGGAGCACCATCCCGATGTGCTGATCGTGGACATAAAGATGCCGGGGCTCTCGGGTCTTGATGTAATTGCCCGCCTGCGTGAGGAGGTGGAGGCAGAGTACATCATCCTGTCGGGGTACGGTGAGTTCGAATATGCCCAGCAGGCGATTGCGCTCGGCGTGTGTGCCTATCTGCTCAAGCCTGTTGACGACGAGGAACTCGCCGAGGCAATGAAGCTTGCGGCAGGACATATTGAGAAACGCCGGATGCATCTGCATGCTGCTGTGAAGATGCAGGATCCGCATGCATTCCTCCGCCTGCCGGAGGAGGAGCCGATCCGCGGGTATCTCCTGCATGCAGTGCGCTATATGGAAGAGCATATGGCGGAGCCGATTACGGTGCGCGAGGTGGCGGAAGAGCTTGGCCTCAGCGTCAGCTATCTGCATAAGCTCTTTGCCCGCTGCGGCACCTCGTTCAATTCATATCTCACAGAGTGCCGTCTGCGCCGTGCGGGACAGATGCTGCGCGAGGGAGATGAGAAGATCTATGCCGTCGCCGCGGCGTGCGGCTACCAGGATACACGGTATTTCAGCAAGATTTTCCAAAAACATATGGGGGTCAAGCCGACAGAATACCGCTATGGGAAGCACTAAAAAATTTTTTCCATATACCCCTAGCCAAGGACAAAAAAATGTTGTAATATAATAATTGTTATTGGGTAGTAACTCGTATGCGAGCGGAATGCCCCAATCAACACTGTGTATTATGTGAATCCTGTGCATTATATTGAAGGAGGGTTTCCCATGAAGACGTGGGTTTGTACAGTTTGCGGCTGGGTTTATGATGAGGCTGCCGGAGATCCGGATTATGATCTTGCCGCCGGTGTGGCGTTTGAAGACCTGCCGGAGGATTTTGTCTGCCCGCTCTGCGGCGTAGACAAGAGCCTGTTTGAGCAGCAGGAATGACGCTCGATTAAAGGAAAGAGACCCCGCATATGCGGGGTTTTTTCGTGTTCAAGATCATGCTCCCGAAATATTTTTGCTTTTCATGAAAAAATCCCGTATAATGGAGGACATATTTTTCTGATTGTGAGGGGACTTGTCTTTGGCGGAGCAGATTGAGATCAGTGTGATTTTCCTCGTCTATATGCTTGTGATGATGGGGGTCGGCGTCTACTATTACCGTCGTACACGCAATATGAGCGACTACTTTCTTGGCAACCGCAAACTTGGCGCATGGGTGACTTCGATGAGTGCTGAGGCATCGGATATGTCCGGGTGGATGCTGATGGGGCTGCCCGGCTTTGCCTACGTTGCCGGTCTGAATGCCGGATGGATCGCCCTCGGACTTGCCCTCGGCACATGGGCGAACTGGCAGTTTATCGCAGCGCGCCTGCGCGTCTATACGGAGCTCGCAAACAATTCGCTCACGCTTCCGGATTTCTTTGAAAATCGTTTTTTTGCCTCCTCGGGTGCCCTGCGCATTGTTCCGGCAATCTTTATTCTGATTTTCTTTATCCTATATACGTCGTCCGGCTTTGTGGCTGCGGGGCGTCTGTTTGAGACGATCTTTCAGCTGCCGTATCTGACCGCCCTCTTTTCCGGTGCAGGCGTGGTTGTCTTCTATACGCTTGTCGGCGGGTTTCTCGCTGTATCGCGTACGGACTTCATTCAAGGCGTGATGATGTTCTTCGCTATTCTTGTCGTTCCGATCGGTGCAGCGATGATGCTGGGCGGTTTTACGGAGACGGCGGAACTGATCTGTCGGGAACATGCCGCATTTCTCTCGCCTTTGACAAAGGCAGATGGCTCAACACTCGGACTCATTGAGTTTATTTCGCTCATGGCGTGGGGGATCGGCTACTTCGGACAGCCCCATATTCTTGTACGCTTTATGGCGATTCGCCACGCAGAGGAACTGCCTCAGGCGACGCGCATTGCAATGGCATGGGTCATTATATCCCTGTCTGCCGCCATTCTGGTCGGCATGGTGGGGGCGGTCTATCTGAAGACCCCGCTTGAGGGGACTGCGGCAGAGACGGTGTTCCTCGCGATGGCAGGGGATCTCTTCCCGCCGCTCATTGCAGGACTGATCCTGGCTGCGGTGCTCGCAGCGATTATGAGCACCTCGTCTGCACAGCTGCTCGTTGCGGCATCGGCTTTCGCGCAGGATATCTACCGGCGCAGTTTCCGGCCCGCAGCACAGCAGACGGAACTTGTCTGGGTAAGCCGCCTCTCCGTGCTTTTGATTGCGGCGGCGGCGATCTATCTCGGTCTGAGCCCGGATAATTTTATCCTGGATATGGTGGCGTACGCATGGGCCGGATTTGGTGCATCGTTCGGCCCTGCGCTTCTCATGTGCCTCTTCTGGCGACGCACGACGGAGCGCGGCGTGCTTGCTGGCATTGTGACGGGCGGTATTACGGTCATTGTGTGGAAGCATCTGGGACTCTTCGGGCTCTATGAAATTGTGCCCGGCTTTGTGTTCGGACTCCTTGCGGTCTATGTTGTGAGCAAGCTCGATGCGGAGCCTGCACCGGAGGTTACGGAACTCTTTGACCGCGTGGACCGTGCGTAAATTTGCTGCATTTTTCACCGCATAGGGACGTTTTGTCGGGGATGATGTGTTTCTGAAGGGGAGGATTATGATGGCATTTACATTTACGCATGTGAATTTCAATGTACTTGATCTTGCACGCAGTATGGAGTTTTATGAGAAGGCGTTTGGATTCAGCGAGAAACGACGCCTGGAGGCGCCCGGCTTTACGCTGGTATATCTATGGGACGGCAAGACGGATTTTGAGTTGGAGCTGACCTTCCTCCATGAGCGCAGAGAGCCTTACAATTTCGGGGAGAAGGAGTTTCACCTCGCGCTTCATACAGATGACTATGCGGCTGCTCGGGAAAAGCATGCGCAGATGGGAATCATCTGCTATGAGAATGCGGAGATGGGAATCTACTTTGTCGAAGATCCCGATGGATACTGGGTGGAAGTTCTCCCAAAAAATATGTGACGAATGGTCCTGTTTCGTGTATAATAGAAAACGTATGGATTGTCCGTATAAAGAGGGGGAGCTTGTATGGGGAAACTGCGGCTGCTGATTGTTGATGATTCCAAAATCAGCTGCATGATGATTGCTGAGAATTTAAGGGATACGGATTTTGAGGTCTGCGGGACGGCCGGGGATGCCGTCGAGGCGCTCAAACTTTACACGGAGCTCCGACCGGACCTTGTGACGATGGATATGAATCTGCCGGACGCAAACGGTCTTGAGTGCAGCCGGCGCATTCTTGCGATGGATCCGGATGCAAAAATTTTGATGGTCAGTGCGATGAAGGATCTGAACCTGATTACGCAGGGCAAGGCCGTCGGAATTCGCGCTTTCCTGCAGAAGCCGGCCTCGAAGTCTGATCTGGAAGATGCGCTTCATCTCTTATGCCAGCCGGTGGCAAGCCAGGAATCCGTGTTCCGCGAACTTTATGCCAAGCCGTTTGCACGTGCCTTGGAGCAGGGCATCAATGGCCTCCTGCATATGGAAGGGAACGCGGAGATTGCTTCGTATAAGCCCCGCTCTCTTGATGTTACAGGAATAGCGGTCATCATCGGAATTACCGGATTTACAACAGGCCGTGTGATTCTTTATATGGATGAAGCTGTGATTAAGCTGTTTGCCATGCATATGCTTGGCCGCGCTGCTGCAGAGGCGGTCGAGGAGAGCGAGGCAGTGGATGCGGTGGAGGAAGCTGCCAATATTATTGCAGGGCGGGCCGTATCGAAGATCAACAACGTACTTGAGGGGAAAGAACTGCGTCTGACGCCGCCGGGCACGATTCGCGGCGCAAAGGTGCATATTGTGAGCCCGCGCATGACGACATTCTGTGTCAGCATGCATCTGCCGATCGGAATGGTGCAGATGAACGTGGGCTTTGCAGAGGGAGAGTAGTCGATGGATGCAAAACTGATCAATCCTTTTGTGGATGCCTTTACAACGGTGATGCCGA
>CAUQVG010000011.1:0-35487 GCA_963521685.1 uncultured Selenomonas sp. | reverse complement strand
CCGATCTGAAGGGCGGCCTCATTGCAAGTAAGGCAACAGCGGACAAGAACAAACTTTCCACAGGGACATTCTCTTTTAGTGGCCTCAAAAAAAATCCGACCGCAATAGGTCCCGGAACAGTTTTATATGTCACATCGGATGGTCCAGTCCAAGCCGCATTAGAGAAAGGAGAAGCATACACGCTTGATACCATTACAGATCCAACGGAAATAGCAGATATTATCGGGCGTCAGAATACTGTTCTACAAAGCTTTCCGGAAGAAAGCCGCAGTGTCTTGCGTCCCGCAGTAATCGAAGAGCATGGAGGAGAGGATATTCATGTTTACCAGGCAACAGGAGATTATGCTAAGTATAACTTCTTGCTAAAAAACTGTCTTTCTTTTGCGAAATATATCATAGGAGGGTACAGTGAAGAATTGAATAATTTTAGCAACACGTCATTTTATGATTCAAGATTATGGAGAGATAAATAAATGTACCAAATAAAAAGATTATCATGGATTATACGC
Organism: uncultured Selenomonas sp.; assembly: GCA_963521685.1. Taxonomy (GTDB): domain Bacteria; phylum Bacillota; class Negativicutes; order Selenomonadales; family Selenomonadaceae; genus Centipeda. Next base: position 34,978 of record CAUQVG010000011.1, on the reverse strand, counting down.
CGAAGTTTTATCATTTTTTATATGGTACTGACATTTTATATTTTTTCCGATGTTTTTGGAGGGCTAGGCCTTTTAGCTTGGTGGGTTGGAACCATACTGCCTTTTACATCAATCCATATCTCTTATTCTTTACTAATGCTGGCAATGATAATTTCTGCCATTCTAACAACTCTGCCTCTTATGCCTTTGACACAAGAAATACAAAAAGAACATTTATGGATTTGTACGGTAATCGCATATGCTCTCATCTGTTGTATCTACACTATCGTATTTACAGGAAATTATTGGGAAAGGCTTATATACGAGCGGTCTGATTCTTTATTATACCTATTAGGGCAACTGTCACTCCTATTTCTTTTACGCAAAACATGGCAAAAAATAGGGAGGAAAATAAAACAAGTCATTCTATTCTCGGATGCTGTATTTCTTATCGGCTTTGTGATCCTTTGTGGTGGAGGAAACACATTTAACGAGGAGCATGTAGCGGTTTTTATTTTGATTAAATTCTTGAAAATCATAACAGGACTATAGAACCAGATTATCGCAAATGACGAAGCGTTGCCCTTTCCGCCGGGAACGATCTTGTCCTCGATACCGTATGCCTCCAAAGCGAAAAGGACATGACCCTCGACTCTTCAAAATGAGAAAGAGTTCTACGAGGAGCAGAACTCCTCTGCAGGCTTTGGCATCTCTTGGAATGTGAATACAAAAAAAAACCAGGTCCCGGGAGCGAATCAGGAAGTCAAAGAGATAACTACCCGCTCCTTTGCAAAGCCCAACATCGGCGGCTCCTTCAGCAAAGGAACGATCAACTCCCACTATAGGAGCGCCAGAGACCAGGCCGGCATCTTCGTAGGAAAGGGCGGCTTTGATCTCTTAGTCGGAAAGAATACCGATCTGAAGGGCGCACTCATCGCAAGCAAAGCATCTGCCGACAAGAACAAACTCTCTACCGGCACATTCTCCTTCAGCGATCTGGAGAATGAGGCGGATTACAGTGCAAAGAGCATCGGTGCCTCCTACCATAAGTACGGCAACTACGAAAATATGACGAAGGCCGAGAAAGATAAAGTCTATAACACTATCGGTCTTGCCCCGAGTCTTTCCATGCCCGTCAAAGGTAATGCGAGCAGCAGGACAAAGTCTGCCATTGCCCCCGGCACCATCGACATAAGGGAAAACCCGACGCAGGACATCTCGGCGTTCAGTCGTAACACAGAGAACGCCCTCAATGAGCTTGGCAGAATCTTTAACAAAGATGATGTGAAAGAGAAACAGGCGCTGATGGATGTCCTTTCCAGTGAGGGTTACCGACTCATTGGCGACTACAGTCTCCGACGCTATAAAGATGCCATCAAGGAAGCAGCAAAACACAAAAAAGATTCCGAAGAATATAAGAAGGCAATGAAAGAAGCGGCTCGTTGGGAAGATGGAGGCACCTATAAGAATCGTATCGTCACAAGCACATATGGGATAGAAGCAACAATTTTAACAAATAATTACTATAGTAGAATCGCGAATGGATATTATAAATATGATGGATTCACTATACCAGATATAGCCTTTGCGGATCTGAGCAAAGAAAAGAATGAGCAACAAATTAAGACGCATCTAGAGAGAATTGCAACACTCGCAGCAACCAAACCAAAAGAATATGTACAATATGCCTACCAGAATGGAGGTTATTGGAACAATAGTGGTATCTTAGTGGCCGATGGCGTCGAACATCCAGATTTTCTTCAGCGTGGAGACTATGAATATCAATACAACAATGCAGAGATCATAGGATATGCTAGTGATGGAACACCAATGGTGGAAGCTGCAAGCACAGATACGAATGGCAACACGGTGATGAAATCCTATCCTGTTTGGGGGCTTCCTAAAGGTGCATATTCCGAAATAGTAATGGGAATGGGCCATTCTAATACTGGGACTGAACCACCGACAACAGGAAGGCAAACGGAATCGAATACCTCGCAGCCTTTAAATAATAATCTTGTGCCACCCATGAAGAATCTCCCCAATAGCATTGATATCGTCGTTTGGAAGTCGCGAAAAGATAAAAAGATTATGATACCCCATGTAGCTATTCGTGAAAACTATGACGGTAAGAGAAAGAATAACCAGGAACTGCATTTTGGGAACTATGCAACTGAAACACCAACTACAGTGGGACCTGGAACGGTTTTATATGTCACATCGGACGGGCCTGTCCGTGCGGCATTAGAAAAGGAAGAAGCATATATACTTGATACTATTACAGATCCAACGAAAATAGCAGATATTATCGGGCGCCAGAATGCTGTTCTACAAAGCTTTCCGGAAGAAAGCCGCAGTATCTTGCACCCTACAGTAATCGAAGAGCATGGAGGAGAGGATATTCATGTTTACCAAGCGACAGGAGATTATGCCGAGTATAGGGTCTTTAGAAGGAATTGTCTTTCTTTTGCGAAATATATCATAGATACTCACAGTGAGAAATTGAACAAATTTAGTATTTTCTCTTTTTGAGATGGAGAGGATAACAAAAAATGGATTGTAAAAAAAACATAATACTTATACACTGTCTTCTGAGCATAATTTATATGATCGTAGGATTCTATCTCGTAGTTCATATTGGTGGAACTCTGAGCATAGGGATTTTAATGATTCATCCAGAGAGTTATCAATTATTTTTTTTACTGGCATTGGCATGGATAATTCCTGAAACCTTGGCAACACTTCCCCTTATAGCCATGACAAAAGGGCTGCATAAAGAACAAATATTTTTTTGTGCAACGATCAGTTATATCCTCTTAAGTTATGTGCTTTTCATTACAGACCAACCTCCAGGAGGATATTTATATCATCTTCTACATGATTGGCCAGTAGCATTCTATTTATTAAGCCAATTGATGATTCTATTCCTTTTGCATAGACCATGGCAAAAGCTTGGGAAAAAAACAAAGTCTTTTATTTTAATACTAAGTATAGGTATTCTCATTATAGGATTTTGTACACTCCTTGATCTACCACGTTTTGAAGAAGATACCTCATTGTTAATTATAATTAAATTAACGTTGCAAAGTATAATAAAAATCACGTGATTCTTCGGGTAATCTCGGCCAAGTCTTATGAGAGAAGAGAGAAGCATATACTTGATACCATTACAGATCCAAGAGCAATTGCGGATATTATCGGGCGCCAGAATGCTGTTCTACAAAGCTTTCCGGAAGAAAGCCGCAGTATCTTGCACCCTACAGTAATCGAAGAGCATGGAGGAGAGGATATTCATGTTTACCAAGCGACAGGAGATTATGCTGAGTATAGGGCATTTAGAAAGAATTGCCTCTCTTTTGCTAAATATATCGTAGGTGGTCATAGTAAGAAATTGAACGAATTTAACAATCGTTATTTTCTTACCCAATGGTTATGGAAGAAAAAATAAATGTACCGAATAAAAAAAGGAAAACAGCTCACATGGTGGCTTTTGATTGTCATCTATATGGTAATAGCATTTTATGTTGTACTTGATATTGGCGGAAATTTTGGCTTTGCAGCTTTTTTTATAGTTCCGCCAAAATCATATAGTGTCATTCCTTTACTTATATTAGCTTTTCTGATCCCCATAACTTTAGCAACCGTCCCCCTTACGGTTATGATAAACAACCTGCATAAGAGACAAATATTACTGTATATGGTAATAACATATGGATTCATATGTTATATAGAATCTGTCATATCTAATGTAATAGATTATCGGGACTATCTTGAAATTATTTTGCCTGTAATATTATTCCTGTTGACTCAGTTTTCGGTATTATTTTTATTACGAAAAATATGGAAGAAACTTGGGCAAAATAGGAGCCGTTTCGTTTTGATATTTAGCATAGTATTTCTTTTTAGTCTATGGGGGTATTTATGGGTAGAATATGATTTTGACATAAAGGACATGCTGGTATTCCGTATCATTATTTTTTTGAAAATCATAACGGGCCTGTAGAAACAGCTTTATCAAACGTATATCGATGTCAAACAGCATTATTTCTTAAAGAAAAGGGAGCTTTATGTCAATCAACAAAACATCTGTGGTTCTTCTCACTTCTCTCCTCTCACTCTCTGTACTTCCGGCCTCTGCCGCACCGCCCTCCCAACAGGAACAGCTCGATCAGTCGCGGGCGCAGGAGTCCGAGCGGCAAGAGCGGCTGAATCAGGAGCGTGCGGAGGTTGTTATGCCGTCCCCTCCCTCCTCCGATCTTCCTGCCGATGAGAGTGTTCGCTTTCATATCTCCCATATTACGATCCAAAATCAAACGGAGCATTTTCGCTTCCTCGAACGTCTTTCCCGCCCCTATGAGGGAAAAGAGCTCTCTCTGCGCGAGATCAACGATCTCGTCACCGCGATGAACCGCGCACTCATGTCCCGTGGTTTTTCGACAAGCCGCGTTGCCGTTCCCGAACAGAATCTCTCCTCCGGCGAGCTTCGCCTTGTCCTCCTCGTGGGGTATATTCATGCTGTCCGTTTTGCTGACGGCAGCGATACGGTCTACTGGAAGAATCTCTTTCCCTTTCGTGAGGGAGATGTTCTGAACGTACGGGATATCGAGCAGGGCATCGAGCAGGCAAAGCGGCTTCCCTCACAGGATATCTCCGTTCGGCTCCTGCCTGCCGATGAGCCCCAGATGACGGATATCGAGCTCACGGTAAAACGCGGGAGGAATGTCTACGGTACGATCTCGTTCGACGACTCCGGACTCAAGGATACGGGCAGGCTCCAGTGGTACACATCACTCGGCATTGATCAGCTCTTTCATAAGAACGATATGCTCCGCATCGGCATGAATCTCGACGGTGCTCGTGACGGCTATGAGAAGGGAACACGCGGGCATAATATCAGCTATACCTATCCCTACGGACGCCACACCTTTTCCCTCTCCTATCAGCGGTCGAAATATCATCAAACGGTGGACAGCATGCCCTATGATTTCATCAGTGCAGGCGATACGAATATCTCTGTACTTTCATGGGACTATGTGCTGAGCCGTTCGTCAAATCGAAAGACGAGTATGGACATTCGTCTGCGCAAGCGGAACTCGCATCGCTTCCTCAACGATGTCGAGCTTCCGATCCAGGCGATGCATCAGACATCGATGGAGGTCGGGCTTGCAGAGCGTCTGTATCTGAAAAGAGATACGCTCTATTTCCGTTTGGCCCACCGGTTTGGTCTCGGGTGGATGGGCGCGCAGGAGGAGAGTCCCTATGAGGATATGCCGCGGACGCGGTATCGAATGTGGCTCCTGGATGCGGACTATGTGCATCCGTTTGAGTTCAGCCACCGTCCTGCGACGTTTACGACGTCCTTCCACGGGCAGTGGACGATGGACGGGATGGAGCTCTACGGAACGGATATGATCAGCATGGGAAATCGGTATACGGTGCGGGGCTTCGACGGCGAGGTTACGCTGATGGGGACGGACGGCTGGTATCTCCGCAATGAGTTTGCGACGCGGTTCCCGAAGCAGAAGCTGGAACTCTATCTCGGCCTTGATGTCGGTGCGGTGTACGGCGCTGGTGCAGATCTCTACAACGGGCACACGATCGCGGGGGCGGCGCTTGGTGTGCGCGGGATGATCGACGATCTGTCCTATGATGTCTTTGCGGCGATGCCGATCCGAAAACCCGACGGGTTCCATACGGCTAAAGTTACGGGAGGCTTCTCCCTTGGATGGCGGTTCTGAACGCTTCTTTCACTCCCATCCGCTCACTAAATTCTTTGCGGCAAAGAGTGCCAAAACTCCAATTAAAACGCTCAGGACTATATAGAACAAACCGATGGTGAATTTTCCTTCTTCAAAAAGAGATAATATCTCAAGTGAAAAGGTTGAGAAGGTTGTAAACCCTCCGCAGACACCTGTTTGCAAAAAGAGAATAAGGCGCGGTTCAAGGCCGCTGTGCCTTCCGGCAAGACCAACGATCAGACCGATGGCAAAACAGCCGATGAGATTGACCGCGAACGTGCCGAGCGGAAACCCGGTGCCGAGTTTTGGCAGCACCTGTCCGAGCAGATAACGGAAAACTGCGCCGATTGCTCCGCCTGCACCAACGACAAGAATATTCATTGCTGTGCCTCTGCGCGCAGATGCGAAATATCATTCATAAGGGTGAGGATGGCAAAACCGTCGTCCTCAAAACGAATGCGGTTGACCGCCGTATTGAGCTGGGATACATGCCAAATCGCGCGGACAGGCATGGAGAGGATGTCGGCAAACAGAATGCGTATCGCCGCCCCATGCGAAACAAGAACAACTCTCTCGTCCCGATGGGCTGCGGCAATCGTGCGCACACGTCCGGAAACACGCTTTTGAAAAGCAGCAAACGGCTCGCTTTCCGGGATTGCAACCTCCTCCGGATTGCGGTAGAACATCGTCATCATATCCGGTGTTTCTTCGTTGATTTCGCTGAAAAAACGGCCCTCCCACTTGCCGAAATGGAGTTCGCGCAGCAGCGGATCGGGGATCACATCCAGTCCGAAGCGTTTGGCAATCGGTGCAGCCGTTTCCATGGCACGCACAAGGTCGCTCGCATAGACCGCATCCACATGATCTACAGCAAGATTGCGCCCCAATACCTCTGCCTGGGCACGCCCCTCCGCCGACAGGGGCACATCCGACTGTCCCTGAAACCGTCCCGTCTTATTCCACTCGGTTTCCCCATGCCGAATGATGATGATTTCTGTCATATCCCCCTGCCCCTTTCATTGCTCAGACTCTGATCTCGCATACGACACCGCCGGAGATCAGCCGTGCATTCTGCATATAGGTGTAGGCACCGTCAAATGCCTCCGCAAGCTCCTGCGTGCGCGCCTCCATATCTGCTGCACGCATATCCGATGCCCAGAGCGCTCCTACAACGGTTCCACTGTGCGCGACGAGGACCCCGAGGGAGCCTTTTTTTTGTGCTGCAGCAATAAATTCATCCAAGCAGGGTTTGGGAAGATGTTCCTGATTCAGCCGTGCACTTGCTGTTGCCGCTTGACCAAGGAGCCGTTCCTGCTCCTGTCCGTCCGCTTGAAATGCCCGGCTGACGGTATCAAGCAGGCGGCGGTATGTCTCATCTTGATTGCCGGAGTTTCCTTTGCTCCGATAGTATGCAATCGTGTCTACTTCTCCGCCCACATCAAAGATGGAAATGCCGAGAAGAGGCACATTCCGATACTGTCCAAAGAGTTCCCCCGTTGTATGGCTGACATGGGAGAGCCCCGCAAAGGAAATGCCGTCGCTTGGCTCAATCGCAATGGCAATGTCCATGATCTCACGTCCTGTAAGCACACGACCGAATGCGCGTGCCGCAGCATAGGAAACCGCCGCAATATCCGCGCTGGAGGAGGCCATCCCCTTGCCCTGTGGGATATGCGATGCAAGGCGTATGCCGAAGGGAAAGTGTTTCTGTCCGATATAGACTAACGTCCGCTCAAGTGCCTCCTGCGCTTTTATTCCAAGGCCGTGCATGCCCGTAAATGCATCCGACACCGTTGCTGTCGCATACATACTGATCGGCGCGGTCACAAGAAACGGCGTCCCTTCCAGGACGCCTTCGAGGAGTTCACCGCAGGATGCCGGTGCTTTTGCAATTATTTCCATAAGAGCCCCCAAACATTAGTTTGTGTTGATGCAAGAGAAAAGACAAAAAGGACAAGCGTCTCCGTGAGAACTGTAGCTGCACCGTAAACGTCGCCGGTCACACCGCCCAATACATGCGTGATCAGCCGGCAGAAGAGAAGCGCAAATACGGTTCCCAGCACAAGTGCCAGCGCTGCCAGAAAGCCCCACGGCAGGACTAGGATCATTGTTATGAGGGCAGCAATCACAATTGTCTTGCGGTCCGCCATATCTGCAAACGTCTTCCCCATCCCATCCTCACGTGCATAAGGGAAGCAGGCAACGGAAAGCACCATTGCAAATCTGCCGATCACGGGCATAACGAAGAGCGCAGGAATCAGCAGCAGCGGGTGCATATCGGAGATCAGCGCATACTGAACGAACATGAGCATCACGAAGGAAACCACACCGAACGCGCCGACCCTGCTGTCCTTCATAATCTCGAGTTTTCGTTCACGATCGCGTCCAGAGAACACACCGTCCGCCGTGTCCATAAAACCGTCTGCATGCAGGCCGCCTGTCAGGAGAAGAGGAAGGACCAGCAGGAGCGCTGCCGTGAGTGCGCGCATTCCGACTGCATAAAGCAGCAGCCATGCAAAGAGCGCATAGCATATGCCGAGAACGAGACCGACCAGAGGAAAAAAACGCGTACTGCGCCCGAAATCCTCTGACGTCCATTCCGTCTGGCGCACGAGTCGAATCCGTGTAAGAAATTGAAGTCCAATGAGAAAAGAATGCATAAAGCGCCTCTATTTGTAGAGAGAAATCAAATAGTAAAAGAGCAGAAAGAGTACCGCAGCCGTATACATAAGCCGGATGGCACCTATAATGTGCTTCGCGGATATATCCATATGGGGGTCTCCCATATAGGCGCGAAAATGCCGCTCGCCAAAGTAGTAATTCACGCCGCCGAGCCGGATATGCAGAGCTCCGGCAACAGGAGCCTCTGCATGTCCGCCGTTCGGACTTGGATGCCCGGCGGCATCGCGCACGAGAATGTTCAGCGCATTCCGACCGTCATAGCCGAGCAGAAATGCCGCCATAACAAAGAGTATGCCCGTGATGCGTGCCGGGACAAAGTTCAGCACATCATCCACACGCGCGGCCATGCGGCCGAAGTAGAGATAGCGCGTGTTCTTATACCCGAGCATCGAGTCCATTGTATTTGCTGCACGATAGAGCACGGCGAGCGGAGCTCCGCCCAATGCGAAAAAGAAGAGCGGTGCTACGACACCGTCCACGGTGTTCTCCGCAACAGTCTCAATCGTCGCACGTGCAGCATCTGATTCATCCAGCTGTGCCGTATCACGCCCGACAATATAGCCGACGTGCTCCCGCGCCGCCGAAAGGTCTCCCTTGACAAGCAGCGCATGGATGTCCTGCCCTGCCTTTGCCAGTGTACGCGGCGAAATGCAAAAGTAGAGCAGTATAATGCCGGCAGCATCCGCTCCCCACTCTATGGGCAGTTGGCGTGCCGCCATAAGAAACCCTTCAGCAAATGCATAAGAAATGCAGAGCACCAGCAGCGTAAGCACGGCTCCCATGGCAAACTTTCGCTGATCGCTTCCGTGCTCCGGATACAGCAGCCGATCAAGCCAGCCGACGAAACGTCCGAGAACAGCAACAGGATGCCACCGTGTCTGCGGATCGCCGAGGACTGTATCCAGAAAAAACGCAGCCATAGCAGCGATGGAGGCAGGGATCATCTGAGTGACTCCACGCCGGCAATCTTCATGAGTTTCTCCATATCAAGACTGGTGCGCACTGTCTCAGCGAGGCGATCATAGGCGCATTCCTTCGCCGCACGGTAGCGGTACTGCACGGGGAGCTCCTCCCATCCTCGCCGGACACGCAGACGGTTGAGCACAGTCCGCCGGAACGCATCATCATCAAAGATGCCGTGGATATACGTCCCCGCGACGAGGCCGTCATGCGAGAGGGCTCCGTCGAGCAGATCTGCTGCTGCATTGCCGGCCCGCACAATACGGAACGGGCGGTGAATATCCTCCGTGAACTGCGTCTCCCCCATATGAATCTCATAGCCGGGAAGTCCGCTGCCTGAAATCGGCGTGCCCATGAAGGGGAAATCTGCACACTCTGCCGTGACCTGGCGCAGTCGTTTCTTCGCAGCAAAGGTCGTCTCGATGGGGAGATAGCCAAAGCCCTCCGTCTCGTCATGTTCGGATTCTGTATGATGCGGATCGCGAACAACGCGGCCAAGCATCTGATAACCGCCGCAGATGCCGAAGAGCGGCGTGCCGCTCGACACGCAACGGCGGATCGCGGCCTCCAGACCGCTCTCGCGGATGTAGAGCAGATCCTCCGTCGTATTCTTCGAGCCCGGCAGCAGAATGAGGTCGGGTGTCCCCAATTCTGCAGGCGCGCTCACATAGTAGAGTGCTGCATCCGGCTCATTTGCCAGCGCGTCAAAATCCGTAAAGTTCGAAAGCTTCGGCGTGCGGATGACAGCAATGCGCAGCTGATCTGCACCTGCAGCCGCATCGCCGTAATGCTTTTCATCCAGGGAGACAGAGTCCTCCTCATCGATTCCAAGCTGCTCGATATGCGGAACAACGCCGAGTACGGGCTTGCCCGTCTTCTCCTCAAGAAAGGTCAGTGCGGGCGCAAGCAGTGTCACATCACCGCGGAATTTATTGATGACAAGCCCCTTGACGAGCGCACGCTCCTCCTCGTCGAGCAGTTCCAGCGTGCCCACGAGAGAAGCAAGTGCTCCGCCGCGGTCGATGTCCGCAATGAGCAGGACAGGCGCCTGCAGATGCTTTGCCACACGCATGTTGACAATATCGTTCGCTTTGAGGTTGATCTCTGCGGGACTGCCTGCTCCCTCGATAACGAGCATGTCATACTCTTCCTGCAGACGCTCCAGAGCCTCTTCGACGGCTCCCCACGCCTTGAGAGAATACCCCTTGTGATACTCACGAGCGCTCATGTTGCCGACCGGTTCCCCCATAATGATGACCTGGGACTGAGCGTTTCCGGTCGGCTTCAGGAGGACGGGATTCATATCAACCATCGGAGCAAGCCCTGCCGCCTCCGCCTGTGCGACCTGCGCGCGCCCCATCTCACGCCCGTCCAGCGTGACATAGGAGTTCAGCGCCATATTCTGCGCCTTGAACGGTACGGCACGGCAGCCCTCCTGCCGAAATATGCGGCAGAGCGCCGTTGTAAGAATACTCTTGCCTACATGAGAGCTCGTCCCCATCAGCATGATGCTCTTTGCCATTCAGATGTCCTCCGCCAGTTTCTTGATGTTCACGGGAATACCGCAGGTGACAAGATAAACCTCCTCTGTATGGGAGGCAATCTGCTGATTCGCAAGGCCCGCCATATCCCGATAAAGGCGCCCGAGGCGATGCTCCGGAACAATCCCCGCCCCCACCTCATTCGTCACAAAGACTGTGGTCGCCGAAACCTCCAGCGCCGCAGAAATAAGTGCTCCGATTCGTTCCTTGACATGCAGTATGAAGCTGTCGCGCTCCTGCTCCTCCTCCGGATACTGAAGCATATCGTTGCTCAGGAACATGGTAATGCAGTCAAAAAGGATGACACCGTGCGACGCTCCCGCCGCACGGATGGCATCCTCTGTATGGAAAGGCGCTTCATAGGTGGACCAATCCGCCGGACGGCGGTTTTGGTGAAGATCGACACGTTGGCGCATCTCCTCATCGTAGACCTGCGCTGTTGCAATATAGGCAACCTGCGCTCCAGTCTGTGCGGCGCAGCGCACTGCATAACGTTCGGCAAATGCCGATTTTCCGGAGCGCACACCACCCGTGACAAGAACTATTTTCCCCATCCGCTGCATGCCTCCACAAAGCGCTCTGCTGCATCCGGGCAGCCTGCAAAATGCAGGTGCAGATAGCTGCCGAGCGTATTTTTATAAATGCATCCTGCCGGATACTGCGCGCCGCTGCGCAGCTTGGTAAAACGGAACGGGCGTACAGTCTCCGCCTCATCCGCAGCTTTCTCTACAGAGAAGTGGAACTCATGCCCGTGCAGGACAAGCCCCGCCGGACCAAATACCGTATCTTCCGTCTGCTCTGCCTCGACATAGCCGACCATCTGCAGTTTCTCGGTCATCTTCGCCTGTGCAGGGAAAACGCCGGCCATCTCGTGGACAACGCCGGAGAAGTCAACGAGCGACTGCATCAGATACATATATCCGCCGCACTCGGCATAGATGGGCATGCCGGCATCTGCCGCCGCACGAATGGAGGTGCGCATAGATACATTGGCAGCAAGTTCTCCTGCGAACATCTCTGGGAAGCCTCCGCCGATGATGATCCCGTCCGCATCCGGAACGGCAGCATCACGCAGAGGACTGAACTCTATGATTTCGGCACCGCGTGCCTCAAGCACAGCAAGGCTCGCCGCATAGTAAAACGAAAATGCATCATCGCGTGCAACCGCAATGCGGCATCTTCGTGCAGCGCGCTGCACAGGGTTCTGCGGAATGGGAAGCGCTGCTGCACTCTTGGCAAGTTCCAGTATATCTGCAATTGCAAGCCCTGCCTCGACCCTCTCTCCGACAGCACGGATCGTCTCCGATGCCGCATGCTCCTCCACCGGGGTGAGGCCGAGGTGCCGCTCCGGCAGAGCAAGTGCATTGTCGCGGCGAAGTGCGCCGTATACCGGCATATCAATGCCTGCCATCGCTTCGCGCACCATCTCCTCGTGCGTCTCGCTCCCAAGACGGTTGATGAGAACGCCCGCAAGGTTCAGTTCCGAGTCATAGGAGCGAAACCCGAGTGCAGTTGCTGCGACAGAGGCTCCTGCAGATTTTGCATCAATGACGAGAAGTACAGGAGCCCTCAGCAGCTTCGCAACCGCAGCAGTTGAACTGACACCGCGCCGCCCGCCGTCATAGAGTCCCATAACGCCCTCAATCACCGCGATATCCGCCCCTGCGCATTCGCGCGCAAAGATTTCCGTCAGACGGTCCTCCGGCACGAGCCAGGTATCCAGATTATGCCCTGTGCGGCCGCCGGCGATCCGATGATATCCGAGATCGATATAATCCGGCCCCACCTTAAATGACTGCACACTAAGACCGCGTGCCCGCAATGCCGCCAGAAGCCCCGCAACAAGCGTCGTCTTTCCTGCGCCCGACTGCGTTGCGGCAATGACAATGCGCGGAATATTCCACTGCATGAACTGATCTCTCCTTAGGGCCGCGTATTGTCAATCAAATACATCAAGGCATTGACTGCAGCGGCCGCAATCGGACTGCCGCCCTTCGTGCCCTCAACGGTGATATACGGCACAATGCCGTTCTCCGCGAGCTCTGCCTTGGACTCTGCCGCGCCGACAAAGCCGACGGGAATACCGACGATGCAAGCGGGGCGAATCCCCTCCTCGCGCACCATGCGAAGCACCTCAAAGAGCGCCGTCGGTGCATTTCCGATCGCAACAATACTGCCATCCAGCGCCTTGCCGAACTGGCGCATCGCGACCATCGAACGCGTAATACCGAGTTCCTTTGCGCGAACGGCGACATCAGCATCGGCAACGAGACAGTGCACCTCTCCGCCGAACGAGGCCAGCTTCTTCTTGTTGATGCCTGTGCGGACCATCTCCACATCCGTATAGATGTGCGCGCCGCTCTTGAGTGCCTCAATCGCACGATCAATCGCCTCCGGATGAACGCGCGTGATCGGCGCATAGCCGACGTCGCCCGATGCATGAATCAGGCGCGAATAGACCTTCGTTGCACGCTCATCGAGGTTAAGCCCCTCCAGGTGCGGTGCAATCAGCTCCATGCTGCGGTTTTCAATTGCCATCGGCTCCTTAATAAAATCCATATTTATACCCCTTCTTTTACAATTTACTCATGGATTCAACAAATGTCTGTATTTCCTCAAATGTGTGCGCCATGTGCGGATAGTCAAGGACAGGACGGTCAATGACAACCACAGGCAGGCCCAAATCCTCGGCCGCCTGGAATTTTTCATCGGTACCGCCGATCGTCCCGCTGTTCTTTGTCACAATGACATCGGCATGATACTTCTCATACATGGAACGGTTCAGCTCCCGCGAGAAGGGCCCCTGCATCGCAATGATCTGTGCCGGCGTCAGCCCGAGCCCCTCACAGAGCGCAATGACCTCTGCCGTCGGCAGAACACGCGCAATCAGTGTGGCGTCCGCGAGCGGCGGTGCCTTGACAAAGCGCTCCAGATTCCGGCTTCCTGTCGTCAAGAATACCGTTTTCCCAAGACGCGATGAGACCTCAGCCGCCTCCTCATAGGAGTGGACAAGATGCACATTGCGGCAGGATATATCGGTCATGTTGCGTTCGTATCGAATGTAGGGGATCTTCTCCTCTGCCGCTGCTTTCATTGCATTCCGCGATACATTCACTGCATAGGGATGCGTTGCATCGACAAAGAGGTGAACCCCATGCTCTTTGAAAAATGCATGGAGGCCGCCTTCATCAAGCGGCGTATCGTTGATCAGAAGCTTCCCGCCGCCCGCTTCGCGCTGCTCTGAGAGAAGCTGCTCGCCATAGGAGCTGACCACAGATGCGGCCACATCATATCCCGCAGCGCATAGACGGCGCACAATTTCGCGTCCGTCCTGCGTGCCTGCTGCTACGAAAATCAAAGTCCCGGCTCCCTCTTCTGATAACCGCGCGGTGTAATCATCCAGTCTCCGACCTGTTTGGTCTTGGAGTTGCCAATGATGACGAGCGAGAACATATTGATCTCCTCTTTTGTGAATTCACCGAGGGTGGAGATCAGGATCTCCTCATTGGAGCGGCTCGCGCCCGTCACAATGCCGACCGGCGTCTCCGGTGCACGATGATGCAGGAAGATCTCCTGGACTGCGCTGATCTGCCCTACACGCTTATTGCTGCGCGGATTGTAGAGGGCCGTAACAAAATCTCCCTTTGCTGCAAGCTCTGCACGCTCCTGGATGATTTCCCACGGCGTAAGGAGATCAGACAGGCTGATGACGACGAAGTCATGCATGATGGGCGCTCCAAGGAGGGCCGCCGCCGCGCTCATGGCAGAGACACCGGGCACGACACCGCCGAACTCCGGCCGTGTTTCCTCATCCACCTTCACCAGCAGCTCAAGCACCAACCCGGCCATCCCGTAGATACCCGCATCGCCGCTCGAGATGACGACGACGTTCTCCCCCTCCGACGCCTCCTTGAGGGCTGCTCGGCAGCGGTCGATCTCTTGTGTCATTCCCGTATCCAGGACCTTTTTTCCTTCGACCAGCTCCGCAATCAAATCAACATAACGCTTGTAGCCGACTACCGTTGTTGCATCCTCAATCATGCGCCGCGCGCGGTAAGTCATATCATCCAAACTGCCGGGGCCGATGCCCACAACACTTATTTTTCCCATAAGAGTGCCACCGTCACTTTCCCAAATGCTGTTTTTCCGAGCGCCATGCGCCCGCTATCTTTTCCTGCCGCACAGAGAGCCGCCGCCTCGGAAACATTCCCGACGCCGATGGTCTGCCGGACAAAATCGGACTCTGTCAGTCCATATTGATCAATCATATGCGCAAGTGCCTCGTTCGGAAAGAATTGAATCTCCCGGCCAAGCGTCCGTACTGCTGCGAGGAGACCCGCCTCATCGCGCTTGACCTCTGTACTGGCAAACGCATCGATGAAAGAGGGGCTCCGTCCAATCATGCTACATGCCTCTGTGAGTGCCTGCAGAATTTTTGCCTCGGATACGCCCGCGCGGCATCCGACCCCTGCAATCAGGCGCCGAGGCGTGAGATAGAGTGTGCGCGGCGGCATTGCAGACATCTCCGGAACTGCATCTGCCCGCGTAATAATCACATGGTATTCGCCCTCTCCCGCCGGAGGGAGCGCCCCGCAAAAGAGCTTCGGCTGTATTTCCTCTGCGCACAGATGCGCTTCATAGAACGCCGCATGCGGGAGGTCCGAATCGATGAAATAGGATGCGGTCCTGCCCTCGACCAGCGCCGTATTTAGTACCTGTATCCTGCTCTTTGGAACAGGGCGCAGCGCCAGCTGCGCTGCAATGCTGTCAGGCGCGAGAACGCCCGTCACATCCGTCGCCGTCGTAATGACAGGATCGGCACCCACAGCTGCACAAAGCCGCCGCGTAAGTTCATTTGCACCGCCGATATGACCTGACAGGAGGCTGATGCCGTGTTTCCCCTGCTCATCAAAGACAAGAACCGCGGGGTCATAGAGCTTGCTCTCGGCATAGGGGGCAATCATGCGCACGACAATGCCGGTCGCCATGATGCAGACAAGTGCATCATAGCGTGTGAATGCAGTTTTCATCACATCTGCCAGACGCGAAAAATATACTGTTTCATATCCTTCCGAAATATTGCCGCGCAGGCGTTCCGGGATATGAATTACGGTACTGCCGTCCACTGCATCTGCAAGACGGACAGCAAGCTGTACACCTCCGGCGGTCAGGGCAAAGAGTGCTGTTCTCACTGCTTCGCATCCCGGAACATATGCGAGAATCCAGGCGCATACAGCTGCGAGAGTTCGTAGTCTGCATCCAGACATTCACCGACAACGATCATCGCTGTACGGTCGATCTCCTCCGCCTTTACCTGCTCTGCAATCGTCTCAAGCGTGCCGCGCAGAATCTTTTGCTCCGGCCACGTTGCGCGCTGTACAATAGCGATCGGTGTTGTTTTCTCATACCCGCCGGCGACAAGTTCCGCCGCAACTTCCTCGATCATCGAAATCGAAAGGAAGATACACATCGTCGCATGATGCGCGGCAAGGCTGCGCAGCTTCTCACGCTCCGGAACAGGCGTCCGTCCCTCGTTGCGCGTAATGATCACCGTCTGGGAGATGCCGGGCAGCGTATACTCCTGCCGCAGCGCAGCCGCCGTACCGAGGAAGGAGCTGACGCCGGGCACCACATCGTACTCGAACCCACGCTTCTTCCACGCATCCATCTGCTCCTGAATGGCGCCGTAGATCGCCGGATCGCCCGTATGCAGGCGAACGGTCATCTTGCCTGCGGACTCCGCCTGTGCGATCACTTCGACTACTTCATCGAGTGTCATATGCGCAGAGTTGTGAATCTCAGCCCCATCCTTGCACATATTAAGAAGCGCAGGATTGACGAGAGAGCCTGCATAGATGACGACATCCGCCTCTCCAAGATAGCGTGCGCCCTTTACCGTGATAAGCTCAGGATCACCAGGCCCCGCACCGACAATGTGAATCATACATATACCTCACTTTCTCTCTGCCATGATAATATAAATCGGGTTTAGCGCTTTTGCCATATCATAGGGGCCAACGCGCTCCAATCGGCTGATCTGTACCTGTATCGCCTCATATGTATAGCGGTCTGCATGACTGTGAAAATAATCCAAACATGCAGCGACCGTCTGCATCGTGATCGCATTCACCACAATGCGCCCGTTGGGACGCAGACGCGCTCCCACAATATCCAGAATGTGGGCCAGCTGCCGTCCGCTGCCGCCGATCAGCGCCGTATCAAGCGCCGGCAGCCCCTCCAAAGCGCCAGGGGCAGTTCCCTCGACCACCGTGATATTCTCCACAGAAAACCGCTTCGCATTCTCTGCGATGAGGCTGATGCCCTCCGGATTCTTTTCAATCGCGTACACATGTCCCTGGGGTGCAAGACGCGCTGCCTCAATCGAGAGCGAGCCGGTCCCCGCACCGATGTCATAGACAACTGCATCCGGGGCAATCTGCGCCTTGACAAGGGTAAGAATGCGAATTTCTTCTTTTGTCATCGGCACCTTCCCCCGCAGGAAGGCATCATCCTTTATTCCAAGATTCATTATGTTTACTCCTCATTATCTGCACAGACGACAAGCACGCCGTGTCCGATCCCAGCCGCTCGAGACGCTTCTCCGATCGTCGTGTGCACAATCTGTTCATCTGCATACGAAAGCCGCGTGCAAATGTGCATATCATCATTTTCCTTCCAGCCGTGCGAAAGGAGTCTCTCTGCGATGGTCTGAGAGTTGTTCCGTCCGTCGGTCAGCATACCGAGAACAGCTCCTGGCGCCCGAAAGAGTTCCTCCGGCAGAGGTTCCCGTCCGTGAAAACTGAGCAGACGTGCATTGTGCCACGGGAGAGCCAACCGGGAAAACGCAAGCTGCAGAGAGCTGATGCCCGGTATCACCTCAATCTGATCGAGGGGAAATGTGCGGCGTAGCGCATCCAGCAGAGAGTAATAGCCGGGGTCTCCCGAGACCATGACAACAACATCATCTGCGGCGAGCGATTCCCGAATAAATGCAAGAACGTCCGGTATATCGGCACCAATCGCACACGTTTTTGCCGCAGGATGCGCAAAATCTTCAAGCGCACGCCGTCCCCCGACAAGAATACGCGCATTTGCGATCGTATTCTGTGCTTTTGGCAACAAATACGCCGGATTCCCCGGACCAATTCCTGCAACAATTATCTTATGCGTCACGCTTCCAGTTTCCATCCATGCTCCTTTGCAAAGGCACGCGCGCGATCGTCGGCGCCGAGAATATCCCCGGCAAAATTGACCATCAGCGCACCGACCTGCACCTTTCCGAAAAGATACCGCTCTGCGCGCACATGCACCCGCTCAGCAATAACACCGCAGACACGCGGCGCAAGCCCCGCCTCTGCAATGCGCTCCATGGCATCTTCCGTTGTGTTGGACGCAAGAACAGCACGCACGCCATTCTGCTCCAGCCCCTCTGCTGCCGCATATGCAGCAAGAGTTTCAAGACGTGCGTCAGCAATGCGGTTATGTGTATGAAAGACCCCGGCAGCAATCTTTACAAGCTTGCCGGTATGTCCGAGAATGAGCACGCCCTTTGCCCCGCGCTCTGCAGCACGGTCCAGCATAAAGCCGATAAAATTACTGGTCTCAATGATTGCCGCCTGTGAAATGCCCAGAGCCAGGGCAATTCTCTCGCCAATTTTCCCGGGAACAAAGACGAGCACGTCTTCTCCGGATGCAAGCGCCACATCGATCTGCGGCACAAGAGAATCCTTGAACGCCTCTTCAGACATCGGACGCAGTACACCAGTCGTTCCGATCACAGAAATACCTCCCTCGATCCCGAGAACGGGATTGAGGGTTTTTTTTGCAAGTTCGACACCTTCGGGGATGGCAATCGTCACCTCCGCGCCGAAATCCTCCCGACCTGTCATCTCTGACACAACGCGGCGAATCAACTCGCGCGGTCCTTTGTTGATGGACGGTTCACCAACCGGGAGACTCATGCCCCGCTTGGTCACTGTCCCGACACCTTCGCCTGCACGAAAGACAATGCCCTGATGCCCATCAAGCATCTTCACTGTGGTAAATACAGAGACACCGTTTGTGATGTCCGGATCATCGCCTGAAAATTTAATAACCTCAGCGCGGATGCCGTCCGGCGTCTCCACAACGGCTTTCACAGGGATGACAAGCGGCGTACCATCCAGCGCCGTGAGCGCGATCTCATTCCAATCTTCGCCCGCCTGAAATAAAAAGCAAGCCTTCACACCTGCCGCCGCACACGCGCCTGTCGTGTAGCCGCTGCGCAATTCTTTTGCCATAATCGCCTCTCAAACGACAGAAAAACAATCTCATTATATCATTCTTCGACGCAAATGAAAAGAGCGCTGCACACCCGTGCAGCGCTCTTTGTCATCTGTCAGATATGGCGATAGAGGCCGATCACCTTACCGAGCACTTGTACATCTGTCTCATAGAAGGGTTCCATCGAGTCATTCTCCGGCTGCAGTCGAATGCAGTTCTTTTCGCGGAAAAAACGTTTTACTGTTGCAGACTCTCCGTTGACAAGCGCCACAACAATATCACCATTGTTCGCCGTCGGCTGCTGGCGCACGAGAACAAAGTCCCCGTCAAAGATACCGACGTTTATCATGCTGTCGCCCTGAATGCGGAGCATGAACACATCCTCTGCCGTCCCGATAAGGCCGCGCGGAAACGAGAATACATCCTCGATGTTCTGCTCTGCGAGAATGGGCTCGCCCGCCGTGACAACACCGACAAGAGGGACGGGAATCGTGCGTCCCCACGGATTCTCCCCCATGATGTCAATGGCACGCGGCTTTGTCGCATCACGACGAATCGCGCCGTTCTCCTCAAGCATGGCAAGATAGCGATGCACCGTGGAGCTGGACTTGAGTCCGACGGCCGTTCCAATTTCACGCACCGAGGGCGGATAGCCCTTCTCGATCAAAAAGTCTTTGATGTACTGCAAGATTTCGGACTGGCGCCGCGTGGATATTCTGGTTTTCTTCACGGTGATACCCCCTGACAGGATCAGATGCCTATAGATGTCCCAATTATATCACATATACGTTCTAAAAAAAAGTATTTTTTGGGAAAAAGTCAGTTTGTATCAAATTTTTGCTCTGCATCGTAAAGAATACCATCGCGCCGCACCTTTGCTGCCGCGAAATAATCATGCACCGCCTGCCGGTCTCCCGCCTCCACGGATGCAATAACCTCACCGAGAATCGTCTGCAGCTGATACAGCGCATCTGCGATCGGCTTTCCATTCGTCATGCAGATATCCGCCCACATATCCGCATTGGAGGAGGCAATGCGCGTCGTATCTTTGAACCCGCCGCCGATGAGTTTAAGACACGCATCTAGATCATCGCCGCTGCGGTTGAGCAGCGTGACGAGCGCCGCTGCCGCCAAGTGCGGGACGTGGCTGATGACCGCTGCGCAGCGGTCATGCCGGGCGAGATCGAGCGTTGTAAAGTTCGCCCTCGTATGCACGAGAATATTCATCAGCCGCTCTTTGACGTCCCGCGGTACAGACGGATCATCAATAATGACATACGCTTTGCCGGCAAACAGATCCTTCGTCGCTGCCTCCACGCCGCTTTTCTCGCGTCCCGCCATCGGATGCCCCGGCACGTAGAAGACAGACGGCGGCAGAATCTCATGCAGCGCATCGTATACATAACCCTTCGTGCTTCCCGCATCTGTCAAAATGGTACTCGGCTTCAAATACGGCAGAATCCGCTTGACCATCGGCACAATCTGCAGAACCGGGGGGCTGAGGTAGACGATCTCCGCGCCTCCGACTACGGACGCGAGATCGGCTGAGGCCTCATCCACCGCACCAAGCTGCAGCGCCTTCTGCATAGATTTCTCTGAGCGGCAGAGCCCTGTGATATAGATGTCATCGCCAAGCGCATCCTTGAGACAGAGGCCGAGCGATCCACCGATGAGTCCGACGCCGATAACAGCAAGCTTCGTCCGGCTCATACGCGCCGTCCGACCGCAGGCGCAATCTGACGTACTTCATCCATGAGCAGTTCGAAGTTCTGAGGAATGAGGCTCTGATCACCGTCCGAGAGAGCCTCCTCCGGATGGCAGTGCACCTCGATGATGAGGCCGTCCGCACCGACGGCAACGGAGGCGCGCGCCAACGGACGGACCATCTGCCAGCGCCCGGTCCCATGGCTCGGATCTGCAATCACCGGGAAGTGCGTGAGCTCTTTAAGCGCTGCGACGGCATTGAGGTCCATCGTATTGCGTGTAAAGGTCTCATAGGTGCGAATGCCGCGCTCACAAAAGATGATGTTCTGGTTGCCTCCCGATGCAATGTATTCGGCAGCATTCAGCCACTCACTGATCGTCGCAGAAATCCCTCTCTTGAACAAAATCGGCATCTGGATCTTTCCGAGCGCCTTGAGCATCTGGAAGTTCTGCATATTGCGCGCGCCGACCTGAAGGAGGTCTGCGTATTCGGATACAAGTTCAATATCCTCCTTGTCCACGATCTCCGTCACCACGCGCAGTCCCGTCTTGTCTCCGACATCACGCAGGATCTTCAGCCCCTCAAGACCGAGGCCTTGGAAATCATAGGGACTCGTACGCGGCTTGAAGGCTCCGCCGCGCAGGAATTGTGCGCCGGCCGCCTTGACCTTAACCGCAACGTCATAGACCTGATCGTAGCTCTCCACCGAGCATGGCCCCGCCATGATTGCAAGCTGCTCACCGCCAACGGGGAAGCCTGCGACGTCCACGATGCTGTTTGCCGGATGGAAGTCGCGGCTGACCATCTTGTATTTCTCCGTAATGCGAACCGTTTTCTCAACGCCTTCCAGCATATTCATTTCAAGACCTGCAATGACTTTCTTGTCGCCGATCACACCAATGATGACACGGTCTTCACCCTTGGAGAGATGCGTGCGGAGTCCGGCCTGCTCGATCTTTGCGGCAACCTGGTCAATATTCGCCTGTGTGGCTCTGGGGTTCATAACGACGATCATAGCTTTACCTCCATCATACCTTGATCATAGCAATCTCATCACAGTTCGGATACTTCGGGCAGTCGATGCATTCCTTCCACACCTTCTGCGGCAGTTCCTCCCGACTGATCCGAATAAAGCCGAGCTTGCGAAAAAACTCGGGTTTGTAGGTAAGTGTAAACACCTTCTCAATCCCAATTGCATCGCCTTCATCGAGCAGGAGGCGTACAATTTCCGTGCCGATTCCCTGCCGCATATACTGCGGGGAAACGGCCATCATACGCACCTCTGCCAGCCGATCCCACATGATATGCAGTGCTCCGACACCGATGACGATGTCGTCCGTCTCTGCCACAATCATATCACGGAGATTCTCATAGAGGGTGTTGCGTGAACGCGGGAGCATGTCTCCCTGTGCTGCATAAATATCCACAAGTCCATAGATGGACTCGATATCACCAAACCGGGCTTTTCGATAGATCATGCTGTCACGCTCCCTTTTCCTTCACGGCATCTATGCTGCGCTGCTTGGGCAGACAGCACTGAGCGGACAGTTTCCGCAGAGCGGTTTGCGCGCCTTGCAAAGCTGGCGTCCATGCAGGATAAGCCAGTGATGCGCATCGCTCCAATTCTCGCGCGGAATCGCCTTCTGCAGCCCCTTCTCAACCTCGAGCGGTGTCTTGCCGACAGCAAGGTGCAGGCGATTCGCCACGCGGAACACATGGGTGTCGACGGCAATCGCAGGCACGCGGAAGGCCACGCTCATAACGACATTCGCTGTCTTGCGCCCGACGCCTGGGAGCTTCTGCAGTGCCTCGAAATCTGCCGGAACCTCACCGCCATATTCCTGCAGCAGGATATCGCAGGTCTCAAGGATATGCTTTGCCTTCATGCGGAAGAACCCGCAGTCATGAATCGCCGCCTCAAGTTCCGCCTGTCCGAGCGCGGCAATTGCCTCCGGCGTATTTGCACGGGGAAAGAGACGGCTCGTCACAATGTTTACCCGCACATCCGTGCACTGTGCCGAGAGAATTACGGCAATGAGCAGTTCAAACGGCGTGCTGAACTCCAGCGCAGGCTTGGCATTAGGGTAGAGCCCGCTGAGGATGCGAAGCTGTTCTGCCTTTATGGCTTTCGTTACTCTCATATCAGTTCGTCAGTGACCTCGTAGGTGCAGGGATGCGGCCGCCGCGCGCAATGAATGCCGCCGAGCTGAACGCACTGCGCACGGGAACAATCGGAGAGTAGCCGAGGAGTCCTCCGAACGAGACTCCCTCGCCTACTTTCTTGCCAGGGACTGGGATAATGCGCACCGCTGTCGTCTTGTTGTTCACCATCCCGATCGCTGCCTCATCGGCGATGATTCCCGCGATCGTCGATGCGGGCGTATCGCCCTCAACAGCAATCATATCAAGTCCGACCGAGCAGACGCAGGTCATTGCCTCAAGCTTCTCAATTGAAAGGCTGCCGCGCTGAACAGCGTCGATCATGCCCTCATCCTCGCTGACGGGGATAAATGCGCCCGATAGTCCGCCGACATGGGAACTCGCCATGAGGCCGCCCTTCTTGACCGCATCGTTGAGCAGTGCGAGCGCAGCCGTTGTCCCCGGAGCTCCGCACGCCTCAAGACCCATCTCCTCAAGAATGCGCGCCACGCTGTCACCGACCTCGGAGGTCGGTGCAAGCGAGAGATCAATGATCCCGAACGGCACTCCGAGACGCCGAGATGCCTCGCGCGCAACCAACTGGCCAACACGCGTGATCTTGAATGCGGTCCGCTTGATCGTCTCTGCAATCTCGGTAAAGTCCGCGCCCTTGAGATCCTCCAGCGCATGCTTTACAACGCCGGGGCCGCTGACGCCGACATTGATGACGCGGTCCCCCTCGGCAACACCATGGAACGCCCCTGCCATAAAGGGATTGTCCCCCGGCGCGTTGCAGAACACCACGATCTTTGCACAGCCGATCGCCTCCTGCTCACGCGTCAGTTCCGCCGTACGCTTGATCACATCGCCCATCTCGCGCACAGCATCCATATTGATACCGGCCTTCGTGGAACCGATGTTCACCGATGAGCAGACAATATCCGTCGCAGCCATCGCCTGCGGGATCGAGTCGATGAGGACGCGGTCGCCACGAGTCAGCCCCTTCTCCACAAGAGCAGAGAATCCGCCGATGAAGTTGACGCCGACAGCCTTTGCTGCACGGTCAAGCGCTTCTGCCACAGGTACAAAGGAATCTGTCCGGCATGCATCCGCCGCGATTGCAATCGGTGTAACGGAGATACGCTTGTTGATGATGGGAATGCCGAATTCCGCTTCGATATCCTCACCGGTCCGCACGAGATCCTCAGCGGAGTGCGTAATCTTCTCATACACATTCTGACAGAACTTGTCAATGTTCGGATGCGCGCAGTCACGCAGGGATATCCCCATAGTAATCGTGCGCACATCGAGACGGTTCTCCGTAATCATCCGGTTTGTTTCCCGGATGTCCTCAAATGTAATCACTCTGCCGCTCCTCGCTCAAATGCTGTGCATGACCTGAAAAATTTCCTGATGCTGAACCTTGATCTCGAGGCCGCACTCCTCTCCCTTTTTCCGCAGCATCTCCTGCAGATCCTTCAGACGGATCTCCGCATCATCCGGCATCTCAGCAATCATGACCATGTTGAAGAACCCGTCCATGATATTTTGGTTCACGTTCATGATGTTCACGCGCTGCTCCGCAAGAATCCCGCTCACCATCGCGACAATACCGACCTGATCTCGTCCGACAATCGTCACAACCAGCTTCATCTGCCTCACTCCTTATTAGGTAAAAATATGCCCTATTATAGCAAATTCAATCCCCAAAAGAAAGGCATACACCGCATGTATTCAGCAAAAAGGGCTGCTGCACATTGTCATACGTACAGCAGCCCCCAAAGAGACAGCAATATCAAATTTTCAACACTGCATTCTTTTCAATAATGAGATTGAAGAGTTCCGAGCCTGCCGGAATCTCCGTGAAGTGCGTAAGGGCCTTCTCAAAGCCGTGCCCCTTCACATAGTTCTGCACCTCGACCGCCTCGGGATCGTCGGCATAGTCGAAATGAAGTGCTGCGGCGATGACGGTCGCAAGCGCCTCCGGCTTCCTGCCGCGCTCGATGAGTTGCCGCGCCGGCGAGACAAGGCGGTCCTTTGCGCCGAGCTTTCGCTTCGGACCGCGTGCAACACGCGTCACGGCATCCGAGAGGTGCGGATTCTTAAACCGCTCCTCTGCCGTGCGAATGTACGCCGCAAGCTTCTCGCGGTCAAAGCCGAACTTTTCGATAAGCAGTTCGCCGGTCTCTGCCCAAACGCGGCGGACAAAGGAGACGATCGCCTCATCCTTCATCGCCGAAGCGATGTCCTCAATCCCCTTCAAATACGCCATGTAGGCGATGGAGGCGTGTCCCGTATTGACGGAAAAGAGTTTGCGTTCGATATACGCCTCGAGATTATCCACCCAAGTCAGGCCCTCGATCTGAGGCTCTGCACCGACCACACCCGTGCGGTCAACATCCCACTCGGCAAACGGCTCGACCTTGACAAGCAGAGGATCTTCGTTATGCTGAATCGGAACGATGCGGTCAACGGCAGCGTCCGGGAAGCCGATACAGCGTTCAGCTTTTGCCTTCAAATCATCGGCAAGATGCTCATAGACGAAGTTCCTCAGCACCGTTGAGCCGCCCACCATATTCTCACATGCGATGATGTTCAGCGGCGCATCATTCGTCTCAAGGCGGCGCGCCAGCCCCTTCGCGATGTTCGGTGCAATGAACTTCAGAATGTTCGGCCCGATGGCAGTGGTGACAATATCCGCCGTAATGAATGCGTCCAGCAGGTCCTCGAGATTTGTATTGCTGTTGATCGCCTTCACATGCTCCACATGGATGGTCTTCGGATCGTTCCCAACAACCTCGATGTCATAGGAGCGACGCTTGTTGATCTCATCGACCAGCGACTCGGCGACATCTACAAAGGTGACCTCATAGCCCGAGCGAACAAGCAGCTCCCCGATAAAACCGCGGCCGATATTGCCTCCTCCGAAATGGATTGCCTGCTTCATCGAATTCTCCTTTCAGTTTTTAGTCTGCCTTCGTAAAGACTTCATAGAGTTCATCGGCACTCTTGGTCTTGAAGAGCTCCTCGAGTTGTTCGTCCGTATAGTCGCCGACCATGGTCGCGATGTTGGCGAGAATGGCGAGATGGTCGTTGCCGACGCCCGCGATGGCGATGACAAGATGTGCCGTCTCATCACCGAATTTTACGCCCTCGGGATACTGTAGAACGACGATGCCGGTCTTTTTGATCGTGTCCTTGACGGCGTTCTCACCATGCGGAATTGCAATGCCCTTGCCGATGTAGGTCGAGAGATCCTGCTCACGGTTGAGCATCCCCTGAACATAGCCCTCATCGACATAGCCGCCTGCAACGAGGAGTTTTCCTGCCGTCGTGATTGCCTCCTCACGGCTGACTGCCGCAAGGCCGACCTTGACATTTTCTTTGAGCAGAACGCCGGCACCGATCTTCTCAGCAGTCTCGGCTTCCGCATCGGAGGCCGGAGCTCCGGCTTCGACCGCTGCCTCTTTCAGACGTGCCGTGACAATCTCATAGACATCGTTCTGCGTAAAGTCTCGCACCCAGATGTGTTCTGCCTGCGGTGAGTCTGCAAGGGCGCGCTCGGCAAGCTTTTCATGAGAGATAACCAGCTGTGCCTCGCTCGGAATCGCTCCGATCGCGCAGTTCGTGACGGAGATGTCCGTATAGCCATCCTTCTTGAGTTTCTTGCGCAGAGCCGCAGCGCCGAGTGCAGAAGAGCCCATGCCCGCATCGCATGCATAGACAATGACCTTCAGGTCCTTGCCCGCAACTTTCTTCTCTGCGGGAAGCTCCTTGCCCCGGTTCTTCATGTCACTCATGCTCTCGCGTGCCGACTCAAGCGAGTCATCATCGACATCCTTAGACATCTTAATGAATACGGATGCAACCGCGCAGGACACCGCCGTCGCGACAGCAAATGCCGAGAGATTTGCAAAGAGTGCCGATCCGCTCGGCGTCATGGCAATGATGGCAAAGATCGATCCCGGTGAGGACGGCGCAATGAGTCCGCCGCCGAGGAGACCGAGTGTAAAGACGCCGGACATACCGCCTGCAATCGCGGCAATGATGAGACTCGGCTTCATGAGGATGTACGGGAAATAGATTTCGTGAATACCGCCAAGAACGTGAATGATCATCGCCCCAGGCGAGGACGACTTTGCCATCCCCCTGCCGAAGAGCCAATAGGCGATCAGGATGCCGAAACCGGGGCCTGGGTTCGCCTCAAGCAGGAAGAACATGGACTTGCCGTATTCCTGCGCCTGCTGGATGCCGAGCGGGCTGAGCACGCCGTGGTTGAGTGCATTGTTGAGGAAGAGAACCTTCGCCGGCTCGATGATGATGGACGCCAGCGGAAGAAGTCCCATCGCGACAATCCCCTCCACGCCGCTGCGCAGAATGTCATTCGCACCGGCAACTACGGGGCCGACCACGGCATAGGCAATCATCGCGAGAATGCCGCCGAGGATGCCGAGTGAGAAGTTGTTGACCAGCATCTCAAATCCGGCGGGGATGCTGTCGCGGATAGCATCGTCGAATTTCTTGATGATACAGCCGCCCAAGGGGCCCATAATCATCGCACCAAGAAACATCGGAATGTCTGAACCTGCAATGATGCCCGACGTGGCGATTGCTGCCATGACACCGCCGCGGTGCCCGTAGACTGCTGCACCGCCGCTGTAACCAATGAGCAGCGGGATCAGCCACTTGCTCATCGGCCCGCCGACCTGCGCGAGATACTCGTTCGGCATCCACCCCGTCGGAATGAACAGCGCCGTCAAAAAGCCCCATGCAATGAATGCGCCGATGTTCGGCATAACCATTCCGGACAGGAAACGGCCAAATTTCTGCATGGCCTCCTGTGCCCCTCCGCCCTGTTGACTCATAACAATTCCCCCTGATATAAAAAGTTTTATCTATAAAGAGCCGTTCCAGTCTCTCCCGGAAACGTTCTTCGAAAACGTATTTCCATACGCAGCGTATTTCATCTCACTCCCCCGAGTGAGAATATTCCCGACCGGCCGTGCCGGACTCGAAAAAGAGCCATCAACAAAATCAAGCGATGCTCCGATCTCATTATATCACACTTCTGCCCTGTTTCTGCAACAAAAAACTGTTGTACGAGGGGCCTCATACAACAGTTCAGATTCCACCGTACGATAAGCAGAATTACGCAAAATCCAGTCCCGGAACAGCATTCAGATAGAGATCGCTGTATCGCCCCGCCATAGCCTGATAGGCACCGCGGCAGGCAATCATTGCAGCATTGTCCGTACAGAGACGCAGTGAGGGGTACAGGTAGCGAATTCCCTGCTCCGCTGCCGTCTCGCGGAGACGCTTTTCAAGCGCCTTGTTTGCTGCAACTCCGCCCGCGAGTACAAGTATCCCGCGTCCTGCCTCGTGAATCGCCTCAAATGCCTTATGCACGAGCACCTCGACAACAGCAGCCTGAAAAGAAGCGGCGATATCCGGTTTATGGAGCTCATGCCCCTTCATCTTCTCACTGTTGATATAGTTCAGCACGGCAGATTTCAGTCCGCTGAAGCTGAACTCATAATTCCCCTCCCGGGCAAGCGCACGCGGGAAGTCAATCGCTGCCGGATTTCCCTCCCGTGCGAGTTTGTCGATCTCGGGGCCGCCCGGATACGGCAGACCCATCACGCGCGCCACTTTGTCAAATGCCTCGCCCGCCGCATCATCGCGCGTCCTGCCCATCAGGCGAAACGTCTCATAGTCCGCCACGTCGACGAGTGCTGTGTGCCCGCCCGAAACGACAAGCGCCGTAAAGGGAGGCTCAAGATCCTTCGTCTCAAGGAAATTCGCAAAGATATGCCCCTCGAGGTGATTCACTCCAATGAGCGGCACACCGAGCGAAAAGGCAAGTGACTTGGCAGCTGATACGCCGACCAGAAGTGCCCCGACCAGTCCGGGCCCATAGGTGACAGCAATCTGATCGATCTCCGGCAGTTCCGTGCCCGCCTCGCGGAGTGCCTGCTCGACAACAGGTAGGATGCTCAGAATATGATTGCGCGAGGCGATCTCCGGCACCACGCCGCCGTATTTCTGATGAATCGGAATCTGTGTGGCAATGACACACGAGAGCAGCTCACGCGTCCCGCGCAGAACAGCCGCCGAGGTCTCATCGCAGCTCGTCTCAATCCCAAGCGTCAGTTTCTGATGAACATCTTTCATCTGCAAATTCCTTTAGCTTTGTATGCCACATGAGGATCGCATCCTCATCATTGTCCTGATAGTATTTCCTGCGCACGCCGACCGCAGAGAAACCGAGCCTCTCATAGAGGCGGATCGCCGGTGTATTCGACGTCCGCACCTCGAGCGTCATGCGCTCGGCGCCGCGGACCGCTGCTGCGTGCATCAGTTTTTTCATAAGGATCCTGCCAAGGCCCCTGCCGCGCTGCGCAGCGGTCAGGGCAATGTTCGTCACCTGCGCCTCCTCAAATGAGATCCAGCACCCGCCAAAGCCGATGATGCTGTCGTCGGCAAGTGCGACAATGTAGCAGGCGAAATCATTTGACGCCTCACGCCAGAAATCCTCGCGCGACCACGGCGTCGGAAAACTCTCGTACTCGACGCGCGCCACATCCTCCGCGTCCTCCGGCAGCAGTTCGCGAAAGCGAATCACTGTACCTCCTCCGGGCCGTGCAGCTTCTCCCAGAGCACCTCCGCCTCGCTGCGGCGCAGGTAGAGCGGTGCAGCTGTCATCGGGTCGTCTGTCTCCCCGTGCTGCAGTCGATGAAGACCTGCAAGTCCCACGCAGGCAGCACGGGGCATGCGTGCATGAATCGGTGCAAGGCGAACCCCCTCAGGCAAAGACGATACTGTCCTCTTCTGCATGGCATCGCCGAGCAGAATGACGGGCTGCGCTGTCCCCTCGATCGCAGAGATGACCTCTGTCAGCGGCAGGATCGAAAGACTGCGCTCGGTATGGAGTGCAAGACCATCCGCACCTGCCCGCCAGGAAAATTCCTGCGCATAGACATTCCCTTTCTGCGCATCCATCAGAGCAACGAGGCGCACGCCCTCACAGATATAGTGATGGGCAAGCGCCTCGAGTGTCGGTACTGCAATGAGAGGGATGCGGAGTGCGTATGACATCATCTTTGCCGCTGCGAGTCCGATACGCAGACCGGTGAACGAACCGGGACCGATGCTGACAGCGATGCCGCCGAGATCTCCTTTTTTCACACGCGCCATATGGAGCGCCGTTTCAATGTGCGGCATAAGCGTCTCTGAGTGTGTCAGTGCCCCCTGCATGCTCAGTTCTGCCGCGACGCACTCCGCAGAGAGAACCGCAACACTTGATACCTGCGAGGAGGTATCAATGCTCACGATCGACAATGATGCTCAGCTCCTCCAAAAGTTGTATGCTCTTCTCACCCTCTGCAGCAAAGGTAAACTGCCGATCCTCGCCGCCCAATCCGTCGATGCGGACCTGCAGACGATCCTCGGGCATTGCATCCGGATATTTCTCCGCCCACTCGATCAGCACGATTCCCTCCATCGCCTCTGCATATTCAAAGAAGCCGATGTCCTCGAGCTCCTCCTCGGATTCGATGCGGTAGAGATCAAAGTGAACGACCGGGCAAACGCCCTCGTAGATATTCATAAGATTGAATGTCGGGCTCGTCACATCGCTCGCCACCCCGAGCGTCCGCGCCAGAGCCCGCACGAAAAGGGTCTTGCCCACCCCAAGTTCTCCATCGAGGCAGATCACCGTTCCCTCATGGATAATTTTACCGATTGTTCCCGCTAGATGCGCAGTCTCCTCCGGAGAATGCGTGATACAGGTGAGCATATTCTGTCCCCTTTGATGATTGAGCAAAAATCAAAATAATTTTGCTTATTATAGCATGATCGCCGATTTTCCGCAAAGAAAGTACAGATTTTCCAAATAAAAAAAGCGGAACGGAGAGATTTACTCCCCGTCCGCCTGCTCCGGCAGCCGCACTGTCATGCGTCCGGCCTGCAGATCGATCTGTCGGACGACAGCGCGCAGCGCCGGAACAAGGAGCTCGCGGCCGTCCTCCGTGCGTACAGCATAGACATCGTTGCTGCCCGTACGGAGGACATTCTCAACGATGCCGAGTTCATTCCCTGCCTCATCGTATACCGCAAGACCCACGATATCAAAGACATAGTATTCGCCCTCGCCGAGCGGCGCCGCCTGTGCACGCGGCACCGTGAGAAGGCGCCCCGTCAGACGCTGCGCATCTTCGCGGGCAGCATATTCGCGAAAGTGCATCAGAATATTCTTCCCCTGTGGCTTCATGTGCTCAATGTGCAGGAGCTCATCGCCGGCCATGACCTCGTGCAGCGAGGCAAACCGCTCGGGGAAATCCGTCAGCGGAATGATGCGCAGAGCGCCGCAGACGCCATGCGGCGCACCGACGCGGCCGATAATAATGCGTTCATCAGGCACGGATGGCGACAATCTTGTCATCCTCCACCAGAATCTCAACGTTCATGAGTTCACGCATATCGTCGCCGACCTTCGCCTTGACGAGGCGCTCCAGCGTACCCTGAACGATCTCTGCTCCCTCGGCGAACTTCTGCAGCTCCTCCTGGTGCGCACGCGTCTCCTCAACATAGTCCATGCGGCGCTGACGCTCCTGCCGGATCGTATTGATGTGCTGGATTGCCTGCGGCGTGAGTTCGCCCTGTTCTGCCTCCTGCATGACGCGCTTTTCCTGAATGCTCAGCTGTTGGAGCTCGAGCTCAGCACGGCTGAGGCCCTCTTCCATCTCCTTGAGCATCTTTGCGCGCAGCTTCTCTGTCAGCTTTGCCTTAACGGTGACAGGAACTTTCATTGTGATCGTGTCCACTTGTATCTCTCCTTATGCAAAAACGGCGACCGTCACAGGACGCACGCCGTTTCTGTATGGCTCAGCCAATCTCGACCGTCGCCCGCTTATTTTCCTTCGTTGCAGCAGCTTTGACAACGCTGCGCAGTGCCTTTGCAATGCGCCCCTGCTTGCCGATGACCTTGCCCATGTCATCCTCTGCCACGCGAAGTCTCAAAATGATCTCCTGATCATCCTGCGTTTCGTCAACGACGACAGCTTCCGGATGATCTACCAAGGATTTGGCAATAACCTCGACTATCTCTTTCATGCTGATCGTCTCTCCTCATTGCACAATGCACGCGTCCATGAAAGATCCCTCCATCAAAATGAAGGAATCCCTCTCGGAACGCGCAGCATTTGTCAGTCCTTCTGACGCTTTGCCTCGGCAAACTTTGCCATCGTACCGTTCTTGCTCAGGATGTTCCTGACCGTATCGGTCGGCTGTGCGCCCTTCTTCATCCAATCGATTGCCTTCTCCTCGTCAATGTTGACGACAGCGGGCTGCTGCGACGGATCGTAATTCCCAAGGATCTCAATGAATCGACCGTCACGCGGTGCACGCGAGTCGGCGACCACAATGCGGTAAAAAGGATTCTTCTTTGCACCCATGCGGTTCAAACGAATCTTGACTGCCATATTATTTTCACCACCTTTCGTTGTACCGGATTCCGGACTATTTGAAGAACGGCATCTTCGGAAGGCCCATTCCGCCGAGTGACGGAAGAGACGGCATTCCGCCTTTGCCCTTCAACTTTTTCATCTTCTTCATCATCTTGCGCATCTCGCCGAACTGCTTGAGCAGCTTGTTCACATCCTGCACGCGCGTTCCGCTGCCCGCAGCGATGCGTTTGCGGCGGCTGCCGTTGATGATCGTTATATCGGTGCGCTCCTTCGGCGTCATTGCTCGGATGATCGCCTCGATCCGGCGCATCTCCTTACCGTCGAGATCAATTTCCTGATCGCCAAGCTTTTTTTTGAGTCCGCCCATCCCCGGAATCATTCCGAGAATGTTGCTGAGCGAGCCAAGCTTCTTTACCTGCTGCATCTGATCGAGGAAATCGTCGAGCGTAAAATCATTACGGCGAAGCTTTTCCTCCATCTTCTTCGCATTCTCGAGATCGAAGTTCTCCTGCGCCTTTTCAACGAGGGAGAGAACATCGCCCATGCCGAGAATGCGCGACGCCATGCGGTCGGGATGGAACACCTCGAGCGGCTCGAGTTTCTCCCCCATACCGACGAACTTCAGCGGACAGCCGGTAACCGCCTTGATCGAGAGTGCCGCACCGCCGCGTGCATCACCGTCCAGCTTCGTCATGATGACGCCGTCGAGGCCGAGTGACGCGTCAAAGGACTGCGCCACGTTGACGGCTTCCTGGCCTGTCATCGCATCGACGACAAGCAGGATCTCATGCGGCTTTACCGCAGCCTTGATATCGCGCAGTTCCTGCATGAGCGTTTCATCAATCTGCAGGCGGCCTGCCGTATCGATGATGACGACATCATTTGCATGCGCTGCCGAGTATGTGATCGCAGCACGCGCAATGGCAACAGCATCCTCCTGCCCCTGCGAGAACACCGGCACATCGACTTGAGCGCCAATAACCTCAAGCTGCTTGATCGCAGCGGGCCGATAGATATCATCA
This sequence comes from uncultured Selenomonas sp., assembly GCA_963521685.1. Classification (GTDB taxonomy): domain Bacteria; phylum Bacillota; class Negativicutes; order Selenomonadales; family Selenomonadaceae; genus Centipeda. The sequence continues at coordinate 1,486 of CAUQVG010000011.1, read as the reverse complement.
GCCACAAGGAGCGGGCGCTTGCCCTGTTTCTTCAGCATGAGAGCAAGCTTGCCGGCCGAGGTCGTCTTGCCCGAGCCCTGAAGACCCGCAAGCATGATGACGGTCGGCGGATTCGGACTGATGTTGAGACGGCTCTCCGTCCCGCCCATCAGTGCGGTGAGTTCCTCGTCGACGATCTTAATGACCGCCTGTGCAGCCGTGAGGGTATCAAGCACATCCTGTCCGACCGCGCGTTCCTTGACGCGTTTCACAAAGTCCTTGACGACCTTGAAATTGACATCGGCCTCGAGGAGTGCCATGCGCACCTCGCGCATCGCATTATTGACGTCTTCCTCTGTCAGCTTGCCGTGTCCGCGCATTTTTTTGAAAATGCCCTGCAGGCGGTCCGACAGATTCTCAAAGATCATTCCCTCACCTCCTTTATATCATTCTGGGATGTGTATTGTTCCAGTTCGTCCGCAATGCGGCGCACATCGACGCACGCAATCGGTTCTCTGAGTGCACGCAGATCCGCACAGACGGCAGCAAGTGCATGCTCCTGCGCCTGTTGACGCGCGAGGAGTCCGAGGGTCTCCTCCATCTCCGTGAGCGCACGCTCTGCACGGCGAATATTGTCATGCGCCGCCTGCCGCGTGATGCCCAGCTCCTCGCCGATCTCCGCGAGGGAGAAGTCCTCTGCGATGTGAAGACGCAGACTCTCCCGCTGCTTCCCTGTCAGGAGCCCTCCATAGAGGTCATACAGTCTTGCAAGGTAGTAGAGTCGCTCCATACACATCACCCACCTATAAACACTTCTGCGATTATAACGGCAAACAAAAAGCCTGTCAAGTATTTTTCTTGACAGGCTTCGATCTATCTGCTTCCGTAATCCTTTTTGAATGCACTACACCAAACGCAGATGTGTTCTCTTTGGGGACGAATGGTGAAACAGAATCCATGAAAGCGGTGTAGATGCCACCGTCTCCCCCTCTATTGTGAGCGATATCGTAATTGCAATCAAATCATGCCCCGTCACATCCGTCAAGAGAAATGCATACGCATTTTGGAGGTCGGTTGAAAATGCAAGCAAATTACATTCTTCCAAAAACCTGACATAAGCAAACAGAACGCTTAAATCGTCCACCATGCCGCCGTCCGCCATGCCGACACACAAAGCATGAAACGCCTTGACCGGCTTTTGAATAAAAAAGGTCTTCTTATCGGTTTCTTCATTGACAAGCGGCACGCCCTCAAGCTTCATGAAGTCTTCCATAACGGGAAGATAGAATGCCACAGCCCGATCCCCATGGGTCTGTTCCCAGATTTCTGCCATAAAGGGAATTCCGTTCTTCGTTATGCCATAAGAATACCCCATATTCTCCGGCGAAATGTTTTCCTGCGAAAAGTTGTATGTAATGAACGGATGATTTGTTTGATAAAATCCCGGTACTACTGTCACAGCTTCAGATGTATCATTGGTGCATATTGTTCCAACATCCTGAAATAC
>CAUQVG010000010.1:0-41451 GCA_963521685.1 uncultured Selenomonas sp. | reverse complement strand
CCATGAGACGTAATCAGCGCGGCACACTCCTCACGGGAAAGCGTCGGAAGCGTACCCGTAATGACAAAAGATTTGCCGTCCAGTGCCGCACCTGCGCGTTCCATTGGGGTACTCGCAAAGTTCACGCCCGCCGCATGGAATTTGTCGAGCAAGGCTCTCCCCGCTTCCGAGGTGAAGAACTCCGTGAGTTTCTGCACGCTGATTTCACCCATGTCGGGAACAGCACGGATTTTTTCGGGATCTGTGCACGCTGTCTCCTGCAAGGCATCAATGGACGGGAATGCCTGCATGAGCGAGACTGCTGCCGCGCGTCCGATGCCCGAGATCCCAAGTCCCGTGAGGAGACGATCTGGGGTATTTGCCTTGCTTGCCTCGATGGCAGCAAGGCGGTTATCGACACTCTTTTCCCGTCCAATCAGTCCTGATGAGATGAGTTCATCCCGATGTAAATGCAACGAATATATATCGGCAATATCATGCAGATAGCCTGCGTGTGTCAGTGCAATGATCGCCGATTCTCCAAATCCTTTGATATCCATCGCGTTGCGGCTGACAAAATTCAAGATATGGTTTTCTACCTGTGCGGGACACGCCGGATTTTGACATTTCATATCTGCTGTATCCGTCTCGCGTACGGCATGTGAGCCGCAGACGGGGCATTGATCGCCGATCACAAATGGCGGTGTGTTCTTCGGACGTTTTTCCTTGATAACTGCTTTGACACGCGGGATGATCTCTCCCGATTTGTAGACGAGAATCGTGTCGCCGATCCGCACATCCAGACTGTCGATATAGTCCTGGTTATGCAGGGTCGCGCGCTCGACACGCGTACCACAGAGCTGAACAGGATCGAACACTGCCGTCGGTGTAATGCGCCCCGTCCGTCCAACGGAGAGCTCGATATTACGGAGGATTGTCTCCTTTTCCTCGGGCGGATACTTGTAGGCGATTGCCCAGCGCGGTGCCTTTGCCGTTGTACCGAGCTCCGCACGCTGTGCAAAGTCGTTGACCTTGACGACGGCGCCGTCGATGTCGTAGGGAAGATCTCCGCGTCGTGCACCAATCGCCATGATTGCGTTCCAGACTTCATCTGCCGTATGACAGACATTATAGTTTGCTATGATTTTGATCCCCTGTGCCCGCATGAAATCATATGCATCGGTATGTGAGGTAAATGAATGTCCCTCTGCACGCTGCAAATTGAATACGAACATCGAGAGCTTTCGTTCCTTTGTCACGCGTGCATCCAGCTGACGCAGTGTTCCTGCGGCACAGTTGCGTGGATTTGCAAACGGTTTCAGACCGAGCAGTTCCTGCCGTTCGTTGACCTCAGTGAATGCAGCGCGTTCCATATAGACCTCTCCGCGCACTTCAAAATATGGGACAGAGTCGTACAGTGTCTCTACAACATCGCTGATTGCGCGTGCGTTCAGAGTTACATCCTCACCCTGCACAACTCCGTCGCCGCGTGTGATGGCGCGTACAAGCGCACCGTTTTCATAGCGCAGGGCAAGGGACAGCCCATCGATCTTTTCTTCCACAACAAACTCCGCTGACGGGAAATGTGAGAGAACACCCGTGACGAATGTGCGAATTTCGTCCTCACTGAACACGTCTTGGAGGGAGAGCATCGGAACATCATGTGGGACAAGCACGCCCACCTCGCGATGCGCGGTTCCGCCCACCTTCTGCGTCGGCGAATTCTTTGTGATGAGCTCTGGGTACTCTGCCTCGATCGCCTTGAGCCGTTGCATGAGCATATCGAACTCATAATCCGAGATGTCGGACGCATTCTCATTATAGTACTGCTTTGAGTATTTTCGGATCTTTTTCCGCAGCTCTGTGAGTTCGTTTTTGATTTCCTTGATATCGCTCATATGTCCCTCACAGCTTCAAAATCGGTGCATATTTCTGCACGAATTTCTTGATACCTTCTCCGGGAAATGCGATCGTAAGCTCTGCATCCTCTCCCTCACCGCTGATGGCAACGATACGTCCGTCCCCCCACTTGCTGTGGCGAACGGCATCTCCCACTGTGAACTTTGCTGCGGCATCGGGGCGAATGATACTCCCGTCTTCTGCAGTATGCTGCGGAGGCGGCGGCAGATAGGAGCGCCGCCCGCCCGATGAACCGTGTCCCCAGACATCGGAACGTCCGCGCCCGCTGGTGGATTCCGCAAAGAAATCCGCCGTCTTATGCTCAAGCAGTTCTTCCGGAATCTCTGTCAAAAAACGTGAAGGACGCGACATCTCCGTCCGCCCGTAGATCGTCCGTTGACGTGCATAGGTAAGATAAAGGCGGCGTTCGGCACGTGTAATTCCTACATAGCAGGTGCGCCGTTCCTCCTCGATCTCCGTATCGTCAAGCAGGGTACGAGAATGTGGAAAAAGCCCCTCCTCCATGCCTGCCATGAATACAGTCGGGAACTCCAGCCCTTTTGCCGCGTGGAAGGTCATGAGCATCACGTTGCCGTCCGACTGTTCCGTCTCGTCCACATCGGAGATGAGCGAGATCTGCGCGAGGAAGTCCTCGAGCCCGGTTTCCCCTTCCTCGGCAGCGTCCTCGAAATTCTTTGCCACACTGATGAACTCGCGCAGGTTCTCGAGGCGATCGTGATTGTCTTCCTTCGGATCGTCCTCAAGAGCTGCGGCATAGCCGGACTCCTCAATGATATCCTCGACAATCTCGTGCAGTGGCCGCGTTCCCAGCTGTCCCATATATGTAAATATGAGTGCAGCAAAATTCTCGAGTTCGAATTTCACCTTCGCAGAAAGCTTTGGTATTGTACCAATCAGCTGTGCATCTGTGATCAGCTCAAAGAGTGAGATGCGATATTCTGCCGCCTTTTCCATCATGCGTCCCAGTGTGGTCTGTCCGAGTCCTCGTTTGGGGACGTTGATGATGCGGAGGAGGCTCAGAGTATCGCGCGGATTGTAGATGACGCGCAGATATGCAATAATATCCCTGATTTCACGGCGGTCATAGAAGCGCACCGCACCGACCATTGCATATGGAATTCCCGTCGCATAGAATGCCTCCTCGATATTGCGGGATTGGGCATTCGTTCGGTAGAGAACGGCGATATCTCCATATTTCGCGTTGAACATCGTATGAAGACGCTCCACCTCGCGCACAATGAAGGCTGCTTCGTTTTTTTCCGTACTTGCCTCGTAGACGATGAGGGGATCACCCGTCGGATTATCCGTCCAGAGATCCTTCTTTTTTCGGGTCAAATTGTTATCAATCACTGCATTTGCCGCAGCAAGGATATTCTTCGTCGAGCGATAGTTTTGCTCAAGCAGAATTACCGTCGCTTCTGGATAGTCGCGTTCGAAGTTCAGGATGTTGCGCATATCCGCACCGCGCCAGCCATAGATGGACTGATCCGCATCCCCAACGACACAGATATTCCGATGTCTCTCGGCAAGCAGTTTTGTGATAGCATACTGCGCGCCATTCGTATCCTGATACTCATCCACGAGGATGTATTGAAATTTCTTTTGGTATTTCTCGCGTATTTCCTCATTATTTGACAAAAGTTCCACCGTCAGCATCAGGAGATCGTCGAAATCCAGTGCATTGTTCGCTCGCAGTTTCGACTGATACAATTCATAGATCTTCGCTACTTGCTCCGCAAAGAAATCTGTTGCCTGCGCCGCAAATGTCTTGACATCAAGGAGACGGTTCTTTGCATCTGAGATATGCGACTGCACGGCACCCGGAGCAGTATGTTTCTCATCGATATTTAGTTCCTTGAGACATTCGCGGATCAGCCCCTTCGTGTCCGAGGCGTCATAGATGACGAAATTCTTAGCATAGGTACCAAGATGCTCGATCTCCATGCGCAGGAAACGAGCACAAAACGAGTGAAATGTACTCAGCCAGACATCGCGTGCAGAATCCCCGATCAGTGTGTCGACGCGGTCTCTCATTTCACGCGCTGCCTTGTTCGTGAAGGTGATGGCAAGTATACGGTACGGTGGAACAGCATGCTCCAAGAGATTTGCGATACGGAAGGTCAAAACACGTGTCTTACCGGAGCCTGCTCCTGCCACGATCAGGAGAGGTCCCTCAAGGCATGCTACGGCTCGCTGCTGTGGCTCGTTCAGCCCTTGAAACAAATCCATGAGAACTCCTTTTACTCCAATAAGAAAGGCGGGGCCGCCGTAATGGCAAACTCCGCCCCTGCTGTCATATGGTGATATACATTACGTCTTGATCCGTTTGACCGCTTCCGAGAGCGGCGGGATGATCTGCTTCTTGCGTGACATGACACCGGGCAGATAGAGATGAGTACCGCTCGTATCTTTGCGGAATGCCTCTCCGATCAGTGTGCGCGGTGATCCTGTGAAGAGAAGATAGGTCGCCTCCTCGAGGATATCCGTAATCATGACAAGGCTCAAATCGAAGCCCTCTGTATCACAGATGGCCTTCATCGCAGTAAGCAGCTCATCCTCCTTTGCCATAATTTCCTTCGTATCCATGACGGAGGTCTGGCTGACAATGACGCGATAGGCACCGATTGTGAACTCTTTGAGATCGTTGCGTACAATCTCCATTGGTGACATATTGCCGGTACTCGAGCCTGCCTTAAGCATTTCCAGACCGTATGTGTTGAGATCAACATTTGCGATATCCGCCAAACGCTCTGCTGCTGCCTTATCTTTTGGTGTACAGGTTGGCGACTTGAAGAGGACAGTATCCGATATAATCGCCGAGAGCAGAAGCCCCGCAATTGATGGCGGAATGTCAATATCGTTTTGCCAGTGCATGTTCGAGACGATCGTTGCAGTGCAGCCGACCGGCTCTGCATGTGTATAGATCGGCTCACTGGTGCTGATTCCGCCGAAGCGATGGTGATCGATAATTTCAATAATCTTTGCTTCTTCGATGCCCTCGACCGCCTGATTGCGTTCGTTATGATCCACGAGGATGACTTGTGCCGGCTCCGATACCACCAGTCGGTCACGGCTCACAAGGCCGACGATACGTCCGTTCTCAATGACGGGATAGTTGCGGAAATTGGTTTCCTCCATCGTCCCCTTGATATCGGAAAGGAGATCAAGCGGTTTGAAACAGACGGGATTATCATGCATGATCCGTCGGACTGGTACACACTGATTGATAAGCCGTGCCACAGTATAGGTATCATAGGGAGTTGAGAGCACAAAGACGCCACGCGCCTCCGCTTCCTCCAAGGCTTCAACAGGAACACGTCCGTCTCCTGTTACGATCAGACAGGAAATTCCCTGCTGAATGCAGGAAAGAATCGTTTCCGTATGGCGGTCGCCAATGAGTACAATATCATTTTCTTTGATGAGTTTGTGGATCGTCTCCATACTGCCGGCCGCAATACGAATCTGCCCCTTGATGGTTTCCCCTTCTTCTCCTGAGACGAGGACGTTGCTGTCCGTTGCGCGGATGATGTCGCGATACCGAACGCGCATATCCGAGAGATTTGTCATGCCAAGCTCTTGGAAATAACGTTTTGCAAGGTCGCTGACCGAAACAATGCCGACGAGGATCCCCTTGCTGTCTGTTACGGGAATTGAGCGCAGATCGTTTTCTCGCAAAACCTCTCCCAGATTTCGCAGTGTGTCATGCTGCCGGACGACGATCTTGCAGTCCATCGCAATATCTTTGACGCGCGGATAAAGATCTGGGATGAGGAGCGGTTGTTCTACATGGAAATACTCAAGCGCGAACTTTGTCTCCTTATTCACCTTACCGGCACGTGCGGCAATTGCATTGAAACCCATGGCCTGCTTCAGATGTGCATATCCGACCGCTGAGCAGATGGAATCTGTATCCGGATTGCGGTGTCCAATGACATAAATCGGCTTTGCAACGTTCAAGATGATACCTCCCTATTGCGGCTTCCACACGCCGCATATCTTGATTACCATTATAACATACTCATTGAAGTGATTCAATTTTTGCAAAAATAAAAAGATGTCAATAGATTGGACTACTGACATCCATATATTTAATTTTATGCTTCGAAAGCAGATTTGATCTGATTGACTTTCCAGCCATCTTTCATTGCGTAAATCTCAAGAACATCGAAACGGCAGAGATGATTCTCCATGTGGTGTGTATGCAAATAACAATATGCTGTTTGTATAATTTTTTGCTGTTTCCTATAGTGAACTGCTTCTGCAGGAAGACCATAATGTGAACTGCGGCGTGTTTTTACCTCGATAAAGACTAAAGTGCCGTGATCATCTGCGATAATATCGATTTCCCCAAGCTTTGTTCGATAATTACGAGTGAGAATATGGCACCCCTGTCGCCGAAGATATTCAACAGCACAGGTTTCCCCCTGATCGCCAAGCGTTTTATTGCTCATGATGATCTCCGATCGCCCGCATGGCGGTCAATCCGGTAGACATGGGCAAGCACCTCCGCAATCGTGCGATAAAGTTCCGGCGGAATCTCACGATCAATTTCGAGTGCCATCAGCATATTGACAAGGGATTTGTTCTGATAGACGGGAATGCCGTTTTTACGTGCTTCTGCAAGGATACGGTCGGCAACGAGCGAACGTCCTTTTGCCGTAACGCGCGGTGCTCGGTCATTCTTGACATCATATTTGATCGCGACGGCACGCTGCTCCTGTTCCTGCTCTTTTGGTATAGTATCGACAGGAGAAGTGTCGTTATCCCATCGTTCCGCCATCTCTCACCCATCCTTGTGTCTGATTTTGATATTCATATGGTACAATCCGGTGCATTTTACGTAACGAGTGCGCCGGGGGTATGAGACTTAGTTTGTAAAGAAACGCCGCTCACCGATGGCTCCAATTTGGATGCCTTCGATGATGAGCGAGGTTCCATCTGCTGTCTCTCGTATGGTGTCAAGTGCATTACGAAACTCCCATGCAGCATCCGCATCCGAGAAGTAGAGGCGCATATCAACGTGATTTTCCTCGTAAATTCGATTGATGAGCTCTACCGTGCCAATGTTGTCTGTAAGCACGCAAATGCGCAGCCATGTTTCCTTTCTATGGTTCCCCGTATCCTCATCCGTATGTGATTCATCGTAGACATGGATGTACGCAGGATATTCAGATGCCCCCATAAAGAGAGGCATGATAAAGTTCATCGAACGCTGCCCCGGCTGTGGTGCCGCATTTTCACCCTCAAGTGCGTTGCGCATAGTGAGCGCGAGAGCCGCAACATCCCTGCCAGCACGTTTATATTGTTCCGCTGTCATCTTACGTGTCTTTACAATATCTGCCATTTGCATAAATGCCCAAAGGCGCGGAAGATCCGGCATCTGTTGTTCAAGTGCGGCTTGACGTACAGTCCCGGGAATGTTTTGCTGCGTCAGATGGATAAGCTTCTGCAGCTGTTTTGCATCTCCATCACTCAACGTCTGGCTGCGCCCATTCACAAAGTTTTGCAGCAGCAGCGTCTCTCGCTGACTTAGATTATCGTTTTGGAGAAGTGACTGTGCGAGGTTTCGCAGGACATTCATGGTCTGCGGCGTATTCTCCATCGTCTGTGTAAAGAATCGCGGAATCGTGCCTTGTATCTCTGCGGATTTCATTTGCGCCGCGCTTTGTATCGGCACCTTTGCCGCATTTTTAAGTTCTGCTTCGCGTTCGCTCTGGGGGCGTGTAGGCTGTGCGGCAGTCTCTTCCTGCAGATTTGCTTTTACTGTTTGTGTCTCCGAACGGGACACCGTTTGTGCTTCCCCTTCGGGAGGTGTTTTGTTTTCCACAGAAGTTTGCGGATCTCCCTGCCTGGGCATAGGGGCCGCTTCTTTTCCGGACTGTGCGGGGATTTGCGTGTTCTCTGTCGGTGTCGCAGAATTTTGCTCACGTCCGGGGAGATTTGTTCCCGAAGGAATGTCCCCCATCATCGCCTTCTGAGCTGTTCCTGTCTCATTTGTCCCCTGTGCAGATGATGTATTCGATGGTGTAGGTGCGCTCGGTGCCTTTTCTTCCTGTCGTGCTGCCGTCGTGTTTTCTTTTGCCAACGCATTCGTTCTCGTTGCATTTGCCGGCTGTTCCAGCAAATTTTCCTCCGGCACAGCAGTATTTGTATTCTGCATAGTCGAAGAGGCACGTCCCTCCTGTTTGCCTATTAGATTTTGAGGTGCAGTCTGAGGTGTGCCTTCCTGCATGCTTCCATTTGTCGGCATCGACTGGGCAGTGCTTGCCGCATCACGAGGCATCAGGAGCTGAACCAACTGATTCAGGAAGGAAAGCGAGGTCTTTCCTGCATTGCCGGATAAGGAGGCAGATGCAGAGCCCTGTGCATTCAGTTGGGAGAGAGACGTCTGCAGATCTTTTGGAAGGAACTCGGCGTTTCCGGTATCAAGCAGCTGAAACGCTGCCTTTGTCAGCATGATCGGCTCGAATGTTCCTCCGGCTTCTTTGATAAGTGCCGTTTTTAACCCCGTAAGAAGTGCTGCAAGATCATCTCCGACACGAGGGATGCCGCTACTGTCCGTTTCTGCCATTGCGCCCAACTGATTGAGTATACGCGCAAGGGTTGTCAGCTGATCAGTGGAAAAGCGCTGACTTGCGGCAGTACTCCCAAGTCCTTGACCGAGCGTCGTCTCAAGGGAAAAGGATTGTCGTATCATATTTTGGATGAGCTCTTTAAGCTCCTGAGGCATTTGCTGTACATTTGTCTGTTGACGTCCGTTGATCTTCGAAAGGATATCTGCCATATGGTCGATGGCAGTTTCAATCGAGACGTTCGTACGTTGGCTGAATGCAGCGGACGAATCTCCTTGATCTCTACGATTTTGAACAGCCTCGGTCGTTTTCCCCTGTGAAATCTGAGATACGGCAGGAATTACGGGAGATGCTGTTGTAGTATTTGCTTCCATCGACACGGTATTCACAGCCTTTTCTGTTAGTGAATCAGTAAATTTATCAGTGAGTCCTTTAGATATCGTTCAGCATGGAGGGTATCGGCTCGAAGGATTTGCGGTGAATAGGACAGACACCATATTTGCGAATCGCGTCGATATGCTCTTGTGTTCCATAGCCTTTGTGCTTTGCAAAGCCATAGTGCGGATATTCTGTATCGTATTGTTCCATCAAATGATCACGCGTCACCTTCGCCAGGATGGATGCCGCTGCAATCGATGCCGACTTTGCATCTCCTTTGATGATGGATTTTGAAGACATGGAGAGTTTTGGAAGCTCCACTGCGTCGATCAGAACCTCGTCGGGGGCGGCCGTAAGGGCTGCGATTGCCTCGTACATCCCCATCCTCGTTGCCTGAAGAATGTTCATGCGGTCGATGGTCTCAGCATCAATCAGCGAAATATGATACGAAAACGCCTGTTCTGTGATCTGTGCGAAAAGTTCTTCACGTACTGCATGTGAGAGCTTTTTGGAATCGTTGAGGTGCGACAGGTGGCATTCCATCGGCAGAATCACAGCAGCGGCCGCGACAGGCCCTGCCAGAGGACCGCGTCCTGCTTCATCCACTCCCGCGACAATGAGATGTCCCGCCTCAATGGCGGCGCGTTCATAAGTGTACATGGCGTGCAGACGCTCGTGCTCCTTCTGCGCGCGCTCATAGCGGCGGAGGATGGTCTGTACCGACTTTCGTGAATCACTCCGGCAGCTTTCAATGAAATCAGCTGTCACATTGCCATGCAGAAAGATACTCTCTATCTCTTTTATCGTCATTTTCGCTATTTCCTTTACCGTACATTCTCTGTGGCAGGAATGGATGGCAGAACATCCAATGTAACACGTCCCAAATGTCCGCTGCGGAAATCGGTCAGTACAATCTGTTCTGCTTTTTCATAGTCAATCTTACCGCCTGCGCGCAGACATCCGCGTTTTCGTCCGATTTCCTCAAGCAGTGCTGCACCGTTTGGCAGCTCCCCCTCCAGTCGATAACGTTCCATGAGGTCGGATGGGTATGCTGTGCGAAGCGTATCAAGAAGCAGGAGAACAACACTTGCCACATCGTAGACGTTGTCGTTGATTGCTCCCGTAAAGGCCAGGTGAAGTGCCGCATGCTGATCCTCGAACTTTGGCCAAAGTATCCCCGGCATGTCGAGAAGTTCCAGCTGTGCGCCGAGACGGATCCACTGTTTTGCGCGCGTGACACCGGGACGGTTCTCCACCTTCGTCTTTGACCCACCCGACAGTCGGTTGATAAGCGAGGATTTTCCCACATTTGGAATACCAAGAATCATGCAGCGTGCTGCCCGCGCCTTTGCTCCATGGTGTACGAGTTTGTTTGTTTTCGATTTAGCAAATTTTGCAATTGCCTGTACAAGCGCCTTAACCCCGCGCCCCTTTACCGCATCTACCGGAACCGCCGTAAGTCCTTCTGCAGCGAAGTATTTCACCCATGCACGCGTCGCCGTCTCATCTGCAAGATCAGCTTTGTTGAGCACAATAAGGCGCGGTTTTCCGTTCACAATCTCCCGCAATACGGGATTCGCTGAGCTCATCGGAATTCGTGCATCCAGAAGCTCAACTACTACATCTACAAGCTTCAGATTTTCTTTGACCAACCGCTCCGCCTTCCGCATGTGTCCGGGGTACCACTGGAGGCTTGGAATGTCGATTATATTGTCATTATCAGTCATTATATCTATTCCTCTCAATGCTTGATTTTACTGGATTTTATTGTCATACGGGAATGTATAAAATGAGAAAATCATAATTCGTCATTATCGATACTATATCATATTTTAGATCAAAAACCCACAAACGGGAGACAGATGGGAGACAAGCCCGTAAAACGGGAGACAAACAAAAATAAGCCCCAGAGCCGAAGCCCCGGGGCGATGAATTACCACTCTATTATATTGTATGTGACGGTCGCGCCCTTATAGCGCGCCCCGTCAAAGTGAGCGAGTGCCTCAAAGCGACCCTGCTCGTAGCCGACGGTCATCATAGCCTTGCCGTCGATGACAGATGCACCCGCCTTGATCTTATGCGCCTTATTAAGGTTGATCTTATAGACGTCGACTTTTTGCTCCTCTGGTGGCAGGTCTTTGCCGTCCGCATCTTTTGTGATCGGCGTAACCACAGTCCGATCGCTTTTCTCCCGCGCCGCTCGTGGCAATGTCGGATTGTCCTCCCTGATCTGACGCTCAACGACCTGCGCGGCACGCTCGACGTTCGGTGCGCTGACATGGTACGTTACGGTGGGCGCACGCTGTCCCGCCTGTGCCTCTGCAAGACGTTTTTGGAGTTCCTGTGCGTTGGCACGTGAGATATCTAGCTGCGCCCGCAGTGCTTCCGCGTCCTGTGTCTGCTCCTGTGTCAGGACTGTGGGCTTTTCCGCCGCCGTCTGCTCGGATGCAGAGTTCCGGCCAACGGCGTATGCAATGCCGATAATCAGCAGACACATGATCACCAGCAGGCCTGTTTTGTGCTCTGTAATGATGCTCCTTACTTTCTCAAGCATCGTGTGTTCCTCCTCACGCATTGGCATAGTCCGTCACACCGCGTGCAATGGCACGGGCGAAATCGTCCTGTCTGTTGGTAAGCAGATCCTCATCCTCTGCATTACTGATAAAGGCAAGCTCCACCAGTACGGCGGGCATGTCCGTCGCACGGAGGACGGTAAGCCCGGGACGCTCTTTCAGGCCGCGATCCACGGTGCCAAGGCTGTCTACGATCTGCCGCTGGATGCAGTCAGCGAGACGTTCGGCACGCCCGCCGAAATTATGCACGAGCGTCTCTGTGCCCTGTGCGCTCGTGTTCCCTGCGCTGTTGCAGTGGATGGAAACGAAAATGTCGGCCGGCCACTGGTTGGCACAGTCGCACACAGAGCAGTCCTGCCGATCAGCATAGTCGCTGTCCCAGTTGAGGTTGTCACTCTGCCACATGCGCACCTCATAGCCGACGGCTTCGAGGTAACCTTTTACAAGCTCCCCGACTGCTGCCGCAACGTCGCACTCACGCAGTCCTGTGATGGGGCTCACTGCACCGCTGTCATGCACAAGGTCATGCCCGGGATTCAAAAATACTTTCATTTGTCATTTCCTCCTTTAATGCCGCCCTTTTTACGGACGATCTCAACAAGTGCGCCCGCCTCCTCTACGCCCGACTGCTGCATATTCTCAAGGATCGAGACAAATTCGGTCAGTGCAAGATAACCGATGGCGACGGTTGCCGCAAAAGCGGGCGCGTGCGTCTTGAGCAGCATAAAATCGAGCATCAGCGCCGCTGCCACAACGCCGAAGTAGGTGAGTATCTTATGCGTAAATCGTGTACGCATCTCCTCGCTGCGAATGTACCCCATACGGCGTGCCCGGCGAATCCCGCAGAAGGACTGCCAGAAGGTCGGGTGCTCTGTCCCGTCGTCCATGAGACACTTGCGAGAGAGTGACAGCCACTTGGTTACGAGGTCGAGGCAGACGAGTGCGACGAACGCTGCGAAGATTTGTGCATGGTCATGAGATGCCAGAGAGACGGCACAAGAGATGCTGAGTTTTAGCCCCCACCCCTCCTGCAGTCTCTGCAATACTTGTGTCATAATTTCCACGCCCCTTTACTCCTTTCAATCAAAAAGCCGCCATGCCCTCATGACGGCTTATGTCATCCCACGGGGTGCTCGACGAGCCATTCCGCGACCTTTTCGCGGTACAACTCCGAAACAATCTTGAGCTTTTTAGGATTGTCCTCCGGTGACAGCGCATAGCGACCACCCTTAACAAGGACGCCGTATGCAACTATCAAATAGCCGTAGATGATTGCTTCCGTTGCCATGTTACTCACCTCCCTTCATCTTCGCTTCGAGTGCTGCAAGGCGTGCCTGCATATCGACCATACTCTCCATGACGGCAAGCTCCGTCTCCGGCACCGGCTGCACGTCCTGCTCTTGCGGCTCGGTGTCCGCCGGCGGTGCAGGTGTCGGCTCGGGCTTCGGCCGCTCGATCTGTATCCACTTCCTGCTGCGCCAGTAGAGGTCATAGCCCTCTTTGGCTTTCGGCGGCGCATCCTCGGTCATGTTTCCGGGGATTTGCCACACGCCGCTGATCGGGCTTCGGTCAGTGTCGTCAAGGGTACGCTCACCGATGTACTTACCATCGGCGGCGTAGGCGTAGACTGTTTTTGTCATGTTGTACCTCCTCAATATTTGATCTGTGCAATGAGAGATAACGCAGGCGGTTGGACGGTTTCAGACGAGCCATAGATAGGGTTGGATTTGGAAGCGTCAAAATTAAAAATTGGCATATTTGCCCATCCACCACCTTCTGCTTGCCTCTCACTATGTCCAGTAAGATAAAATGCGCCGTCACTATGAGTAGATTCGGCTTGATACCCCAAAAGATGCCCTGAAAAACTTCCCTTGATATTGGGCAGTCCCGCCCCAACAGATTTGACCGTCTCCCCGCCTTGTAAGACGCGCCCTACCGCATTGGGCAGGGTCAGCTTGTCCTGCGCCTCGTCATAGACGTACTTACTACAATCCTGCGCGTACTGCTCCGCTGTGACGGTCATACCCGCCTCTTGCACCCACGCCAACAGACGCGGGTATTCGCTTCCTTTGACCGTCGCACCGTTGGCTTTGATGTACCCGTCTCTGAGTGTCGGGCGCAGAATGATATCGCCCACTCTTGCACCGTCGCGCACATCGTCGACGATCCAGACGGCGGTGCCGTCCGTAACCATGATGCCGCATTTGTGCACCTCTGCAAGATTTGGGATGCTTGCCCCCGTCATCCCTGCCTTGACGCACTCCAAACGCGCCCACGATGGCAGGTGCTTGCTGTACGCGATGTCGCCGACTGCGTAGGTCTTGCTGCGCTGGAGGATGGCGATGCCGGCGTTTAAGATTGCGGTGCGGATATCCTTGTGCGCGTCCGGGGCTTTGTTGTGCTCCGTGAGGCGGGCGTCCACCTCTGCCATTGTCGGGTGTATGATCGACGAATCAATGACAACCGTCAGATTCTCCGTATTCCCGATGACAACATCGATCTTAACGATACGCTCTTGGATTGGTGTCGTCTTGTCATACAGAAACGATGCCGCTGTCCCTGCATAGCTATATGCGTAAAGCTGTTCCGCGCTGGCTCCGATTTTCGCCATAACTCCGATCTCACGATGCCAGAATCCTTTTTCAAGCGTAGCATTGCTCACTTCAAACTGCAGCGCAAACTGCCCATTACCCTTGTCTACGAACGATCGAATTGGACATGAAAGCCTTTCCTTCTTGATCGATGTCAGCTTTTCGATATCTTCGCCATCTTCGATCAGTCCGTCTCCCAACGCGACGCGAGTAAATGACAATATCTTTCCGTTTTGACTTTCGACGATCATTCCCCTGCCGAGCTGTGTCACAACGGACTTTGAAAACTGTCCTGCCTTTTCTGCCATAATAACCCTCCTTATTGGTAAACATCCGCTTCAATATGCATCATTTCAAACGTAGAGACTGCTATGCCTATAGCAATATTCTCTTGCGGTGCGGGCAACACGAAATCAGTTTGTGCCTCGATGTGTATTATGTCAGCTACGGTAACGAATGCACCGACATGAAGATACAACGAGGCATTTGTACGTGCGATATACTTCCATCCTATGTGGGCGGGCACCCATATGCGAAGCGCCTGCTCTAATCCCTGCCACGATCGAACTCCTCCGTCACCCAGCTCGATGTCGAGTCGGTAGTCTGTAGGCACATCTGTCACACGGACCGACTGACCTACAACAAGCATCTCAACAACAGCCTGCAAAAATGGCTGTGTGACTGATTGAGCCGCACGGAGTTTTGCCTTGACTTCGTTTCGGCGCCAGTCAAGCGCGTCGTTACGCACTGTAATCTCGACCAGTGACTCCCAGAGCGGCAAGCCCCATGTCGCTGTATCTACATATACTTGGTCGAGCAAATCCTGCAACAGCAACCGAATCCTATCGTGCTCCTTTGAGTCAGCATAATTCGTGGCACAAAAGTTCGGGTCCATCCCCAGAAAGCGCGGCAGATATTCAAGTATGTTTACTGCGTCCTGACGCATCCAATCATGTGTCAAGGAGTGTCACCTCCCCGACGACGGGCAGCACATCGACGGGTATAACAATGTTTTCTGTACCGCCGCCCAGTGTTAGCTTGATGTAGTCCTCCACCCCTGTATTCGCCGAATCGTCCAACAGCACGCGCCCCACCTGCGCATAGCTTATCGTTGTTGTGCTGTTCGTGAGGTCCTGGATCTTGCTGCTCGTTTTAAATACACCGCTCTTGAAATACCGAGTAAGCGCTCTCCGTATTCCTTCTTTATTTCCGGTGCCGCGTGTGCAAACAAGGGACACGTCAATTTTCTTTATGGTCGGTGCGACAACTGTGACCTCTGCGCCGATCGGTGCGTTTCCTGCGATTACAGCTCTTACTTTTTGCAGGGTCTCTTCACTCGGCTGCTCCGTATTCGCATCGGCGACAACGATCTTGACCGTTCCACGCCCCTTCCAAAGCGGCAGAACCTTTACCGCCCCCACGCCGCTCACCGATGTTGCCCACTCAACGTAGTGGAAAACATTCCCGCTCGTTGCACGCTGTCGCACGGCGAACAGCAGCCGCTCACGCAAATCGTCGTCGCTTTCTTCCTCGTAGCCGCCATGCGCGGCAGCCTCGTTCATCACGGCGGAAACACCATAGATCGAAACGGGAATCTTGACGATGCTCTCTTTTTGCACATTGCCGGCCGCACCTACGGCTAGTGCACTTGCTTTTACCTTCGCCGCTCCACGATCAGAAAGCACGGCCTGATCATTTGTGGAAAACTGTACACCGCTTTCCGTCGCAAACAGACTACCTTTGGGAACGACGGCCCCTGCCGTCCCTGTGATCGACAGTATGACTGTCGCTGCGACGGCAGGACGTCTGGAAAGTCCTGCCAACTCGTCTGCAAGATAATCAAGATACTGCCCCCAGCTTGTCTGCGGAAATGCTGCATCAATCAATAGGCTCATTTCCGCATACGCTTTTTCAAACTCTTTCGCATTTGCGGCGAGCGTGTCAAAAGAGAAGGTTCCTTCTACAGCGCTTGCCTCTGTTTTCTTCACCTCGTCATAAGACGTTTTTAGGCGTTCCAGTATGGCGAGCCTCGTTTCTTCCTCAAACACCTCTTACACCTCGATTCGCATGGCCGTGTCGCCGTAAACAGTGGACAAATTCAACAGCATCGTAATGCTTTTTTTCGTTCGCTCAATACGTAAATTCGTTACATCTGTAATGTACGGGTTCACAAGGAGCCCCTCTTTAACGTATTGGAAAAGCTCCCCCGCCCGTCTGCCATCATTCGGCCCCGTTCCAATAAACTGCTCCAGCTCAATCCCATAATCATCAAAATAAGCAAGGTAGCGGTAACGTTCGCATTGGAGTACATGCCACACCCAAACCTTGATCGCCTCATTACGTGTAACGATCCTGTGCAAGCCATCTGGCTCGTAGAGGAAAGTGTTGCGCTCAAAGTCCCACGCAAATTCATGAAAAACAGGAAGCACATCCTCTGCGCTTCCCGTTCCGCCTGTCATAAATGGATTTGCCATATCAGTTTCCATCCAATCGTTTCAGCTTCATCCCGACGATGAATTGCTTTGTTGTCCGGTTATCGTCGCCCGTCACGGGGATCAAGAGGACCTTGTCGCCTGGATTCCACGTGTCCGTCCACGTTTCATCATTATCGATGGGGTGATTGTGCGATTCGTATGCAGGATCACCACTGCCGCCGCCGCGAAAATCCGTCTCGCCGACAATGTGGCGACGGTGTCCAGGAATCCAATACTCATCTATATAGAGGTCTTTCGCCCGCAAAACGAAACCATGATAGCGGATCTGAATATCGGGCGGCGGGCTGACAATAACTCCTATACCCGCAGTTGGCTGTAATGCTGCCGCGCCAGCCATATCATGCGTGAGATCGACAAGTGCTTTGTACGGGTCCTCCGTCTTTGTCATACGTTCACCTCCCTTGAATTATGCTTTTTTCATGCGCCTGCGTGACGTGCTGAATACCGGCGCCGCATAATCAGCTTGCTCAATGGGCATCACTTCCGGCTTCTCCGGAATGTATTCGAGAGTTAAATCCATCGTATGAGCCCCCCTCTCGAAGGTATGCGTATCGCTCTTGATGTAGAAGATCCCCTTGAGCTTTTCCTCCTGCACCTCAATAGAATATCCTGTAATACATTGGATGTTTCCCAATCCTCTTAAACTGGATTCATCTTGTACACGCTTCAGTTTCGCTTTGGCACCCGCAAGGTTATCAACGGTCTCGCCCTTTTTGGGCGGCTGCATTTTGTAGATTTTTTGAATCATCCCGAAACGCTTCACATCATCACTGATTGTGAATACCTGGCATACATCCCCGTTGTCGTCTACAGCCTTGACACGGTTCACCATATCTTCGATGGATTCGGAGTGCTCCGCCGAGCATACATTTGTGTCTGCGGTTGCTGTGTAGCCCTCGATACGCTCACCCTTTTTTATGACGCTCACCTTACCATCAAGGCATACAGGGAGGTAACGTGTATTATTTCCGCGTGCAAGGTCTGCCGCCTCTTGGTAGCCGAGGAGCATCCGCAGCACTTCCGTCGCACTCTTATCGTCAGCGATAAAGTCCACTGATGCATCCAATCCCGCCGGGAGTGAGCTGACAGGTATGCCGATCTCGCCGCATACCTGTGCGATCCCCGCCGCAACCGTACCCGACACAACAGCGCGGATATTGCTTTTGGCGAGGTATATCATATCGTCAAAACAGGCGAACTCGAACGAATACGAATCCGTTGCACGCTTGCGGTAGAAAATACGCCCCTCGAAAATCTTGACTTTGCCTTTCGTCTCATCCTCACGATAAAACAGATAAACGAATCCGCCGAGTTTCAAATCCAACGGCTCGAACACCTCATCTTTTGCTTTCGTGTTGTAAGCAATAGAAAACTCGAGTTTACGCGCTGCCTGCTCGCTGTCCCCGCCCCACGTGTACTTTTGTACATAGTCGGTAATATCGATATTGACCTTCGGCTCGGCACCGTTATTTTTCTGCCGTTCCTGCATCTCAGCATCGGTCTCCGGCGGATCACTGTATCGCAAACTGAGCATTGACGCACCTCCTTAGAACCGATAGATCGTCTTGCCGCCTAGCTTAATCCCCTCGGGTGTCGTCGTAAGCACTGCGCCGAGCGAAATACCACCGGACTTGACAAGAGCACGATAAAAGCCGAGCGTACGCTCGGCTTGCTTCACAACAGATGCCGTTTTCTGCAGGGCCTTCTGTGCTTTATCTATCTCGTGCATCGCATTCGTCCAGACGGTTTTTTTCTCCTTCACCGTCTCGGCTGTGCGCCCTTTCATCTCCGTTGTCTGGTTCGTTTGCTCCGAAGCAGGAACGATATATCGATACTCTTTGAGGGACAGCCTAAAATACACATCCCCGGTACTGTCCTTCTCTTGGAACGAGAACTCCTCGATTGTAACAGGAAGGCTTATATCCGTTCCGGATATGGAAATCTTCGCCGGCTGTCTGCTCTCCGCCATTTTCTTGATGATATTGACATATGTGTACGGCGCCTCTGCTGCTCCCGCAAAGGAGTAATCCTGCGCAGGGAAGAATGAGGAAAATTCCATCGTTGCAAGCCCGCGTTTACCCATCATGTTGATGTCGCCGAGGCTGTAGATATTGACGGTATCATTGTTGTACGGATTTATGATCTCAAAATCTGCGGGACTCACAGGGAATTCAACACTCCCGTTTGCCCCTGAAAGCGTAAATACACATCCGTTCTCCGTACCGTTTAACGCTCCCATGATACTGGACAACATATTTGATGCCTTACCGACGGATGAAAAAAAACTGCCCATTAGATTGCCCCCACTGCACGATTCATCGCATGTTTTTCCATTTCGTAGTGGATTTCACGGGCGACATTACGCGCAAGCTCCTTGATATCGCTGCCATTCTGGATCGTCACGCCACTGAATTGGATAGTGAAATGGTTTCCGCCACCACTCGAGGAGCGTCCCATATCATACGCCTGGCGCATTGATTGATCATGCGGCATAACGCGCGTACCGTTTGGCAGGTCAATAATTTCTGCACCTCGATCATGCACCATCGCAGGACCGCCGCGCCAGTTATCCGTCCCCGTATAGAGATGCGGGATGTTAAGAGGGCCGAACGACTCTCCTCCGTAGCCCGGCACCCACTCCGGGATGGTAACAGAAACCCCGTTGATGCCATCGATAACGGAGTTGATCGCGGCCTTCGTGCCATTCACAAAACTCTCAACAATTCCGCTGAGGCCTCCAAATATACTGCCGAAGATCTCCGATACCCCCTGCCATGCTAGGGTCCAGTTTCCGGTAAATACCCCAGTAATGAAATCGATGAGTCCGCTGAGCACGCCGATCGATGCCGAAATAATCACTCCGATCGATTGGAACGCAAACGTAAAGACACCCGTCACAGCCCCCGCAACTAAAACGATCGCGCTGTATAGCACGCCGCCCAGAACGCCTGCCAGAACATCGGAAAGCCCGTTGAGCACTCCCAAAATGCCTTCTCCATTCTGGAACGCTGACGTAAGGCGCTGCCAAACGCCCTGTAGACGTGTAAGCGCTGGCTGAATCGTTGCCACGGCAGAGTAAAACGCCGCCTTAATGCGATTCCAAAGCCCAGCAAAGAAGGGGCCGATGCGATCCCAGTTTTTATAGATGAGCACAGCGACCGCCGTGATCGCAAGAACAGCAATTCCGATTGGACCAGACAAAGCAAGCAGCCCGACGCGTAGAAACCGAAACGCCATCATAACGCCTCGCACAGCAACCTCCAGCCCCTTGTTGCGAATCGCGGCCCCTGCCATAACGCGACCGATCTGCCCGTACATCGTAATAAGCGCACCGGCTCCCATCACAACTTTCGAGGCAACAAACATGAAAGCCGTGAATCCGACAACACCCGCCGCAACCTGCACAATCAGATTCTTGGTCTCCGGCGAGAGTCCCGCAAACGTATCGGCAAGAAATTTCAGTTCGTTCGCTGCTGCGCGGATGCTCGGTGCAAGTGCTGCGCCGAAACTAATTCCCATAGCCTCAACAGAACCAATAAGCGAATCCATCGAGCCTTTAAGTGTGTCCTGCATCGTGAGAAACGCGGCATGCGAACTCCCGGCACTGTTTTGAATGGCGTCCGCCATCTGCTGATATGCTTCCGGAGACGTGCCAATAAGCGCGAGTAGACCACTATATGCGTCGCCACCCGCGATTGCCTTGGCCGCTGAAACCTGTTCCATATCTGACAGCCCTGCCATTCGTTCGCGAAGGAGGTCAACCGCGCCAGCAAGCCCGATAAAGCTGCCGTCCCCCTTTTGTAGATCCGCCGAACTGATTCCGAGTGATGCAAGCGCAGCGGCAGCCTCTTTGGGCGGACGCGCGAGACGCGAGAATGTCGCGCGCAGTGACGTGCCAATCGCGCTCGCCTCAATGCCCTTATTGCTCATGATGCCCATGGCCGTGCCAAGTTCTTCGATGCTGACGCCAAGCGCTGCGGCCGGTGCCCCCGCATACTGCATCGCAAGTCCAAAGTCCTGCATGCCAAGTTTCGATGCGTTCGCCGCCGCCTGTATGACGTCGGCAACATGGGACGTATTGGCGGCAATATCGCCCGTCGTCAAATTCCAGATTGACAGCGCAGACGTAACAACGTCCGATGTTGCGCCCAAATCCTCGCCGGAAGCGACTGCGGCCTCGATAATGCCAGGCATTGCACCGATGGCCTGCGTCGCGTTGAATCCTCCAGCCGCAAGTCTGTCCATGCCCTCGGCAGCCTCGCGTGCAGTAATCGGAAACTGCGCACCAAACTTGCCCGCCGCGTCGCGCATAGCATTCAGTTCCTCTGCTGTCGCGCCTGCCTTGACAGCGGCAGCTGTAATCTGCGCATCGAAATCCATAAACGACTTTGCGCCCACGGTACCAATCGCCGTAATCCCTGCAGCAATCGGCATCATCGTGTTTGCCACACTGCCCAGTGATCTGCCAACGCCTTGAACAGTGTTGCCAAGACGAACGTTCCCCCGCGCCGTCTGCTCCATTTCACGCTGAATATGCGTGAGTCTGTCGCTCACTTGGTCGGTCAACCGCATCACAACGTCAATAATTTCTGCCATGCTCCCCCTCCTTTCTCTAAGACTCGAGTTTTTCTTTCAGTTGTTTTTCTTCCTCGATCTCCCGCTGCATAAACGCCTGCAGGATGATTTGTTCACCGCGGCCCATCGCATACCACTCCGACGGCCGCAGATGATGTCGTGCATAATGCAGGTACATCATCTGCGTCTCTCCGTCGGAATCAATCAGTTTTTTACTGCTTCAACGGTCTTCTTCGTCTGCTTCTGCCCAAAGCCGCAGAGCTCGGAAATCGCATTCGCAATATCCTGCACCTCTCCGGCGTTAAAGAGCACAGAAAAGAGCTCCTTCCGTGACGCGACGTTGTAATGCTTCAATACATCCGCCCCGTCGAAGTCTTTGTTCGTGATCCCGTCGCAGAGCATCCGCATCTGGAGTTCGTAGTTATCTACACCCTTCAGCTGCCCCGTGCTTGTATCGATCTGCATCGCGCTGTCCTGGATCTCGCGCACGCGGCGAGAAGGGACCTGCTGCAGATGCAGGATGAATGGCTCACCCAAAATCTCAGAAAGCCGCTCTACCTCAAAATCCTTCGTCGCCTTTCGTGCAATTTTTCCTGCGTCTGCCGCAAGGAGTGCCTCTGTCAAACTCATCATAATCCTCCTTATTCCGATGCGCTGTCCAAAATATCGAAATCGGTAAACGTGAAATCGTAGTCATCCTCGGTCAGCTTCTTTGCCGCCCAGTCCATAAGCGTCAGCTTGTCAAACGTTGCATCGCGGATAACAACACGCTCGTCTCCGATCGCATCCGGATCAGAAAGCTTAGCGATGATCGTGCACACAGTCTGCTTGCCATTCTTGATATTGTCCGCCATCTTGTCGATGAAGTACGAGCTCATGTGATTCATCTTCACATTTCCGGAGCCCTCCCATCCCGTTGTCTTGTACTGCTTGCCGCGGCGCTTGACCTGATTTACCTCCTCTTTTACGAGTTTCACCTCTGCCTTGAACGCAACAACCTGCGCCATGTACTGCGAGTCAATCCAGACTTCGCCCTCCGTGCCGCTCATGACCTGCTGCGAGTTGAACGATTCAGCCATTGTCTATCCTCCTTTAGATGTTGATCGGCAATTTGATGTCTTCCATCGCGTCGAGAATCTTGATGCTCGCCGTCAAAAAGACAATCTTCTTCGTATCGAGCTTCTTGAGCTCCAATTCACTCATATCTGCAAGCTGCTCCTTCGTGTAGAGCCCGTGCTTCAGCTGGTACGTTTTGACTGCCTCCGTATCAATGTCGATCTTCGTATAGTCCCGCTGCAGGAGACGTCCGTTCTCGAGCTCGCGCATATAGCCATAGATCGCCGTGATAAGAAGCTGCTTGTTATCGTAGTCGTTCGTATACTTGCCGATATACGAATCCTGCGCCGTCTTCTTGATGTCGTCATAGATCATATCCATGATGTCCACACTCTTGATGGTCTGATATGCCTCGAGTTTTCCCTGCGTCGTCGTGACAAGCGAATTCATCGCACGGCTCATCTTGAATTTCTCCCCGTCGAACCAAACGAAGAATTCGCCGCGGTTTACCTTTTCGTCATTCTCGTCGACGCTGTGCTTGTCGCAGTCAATGACCTCCGAGAGCGGCGCATACGTTGCAGAGATTGTCATGGGTGTACCCGCAATCAGCCCTGCGATGCGTGGTGTGTACTGCGCCCCTGTGTACGTCTTCGCCGCCGTCGTGATGGTCGTGTTCGCGAAGTTGATGATGCCCTCGTAGTCTCCGGCATACCCCGGCAGAACAACCTTCGAGCGCTTGAACTTGTTTTCGCGATTCGTCTTGAGCCACGTCGCGACAGATTCCAGCTGCTCCGTCACGATCGTCGGAATGGCAAGATAGTCCCATCGCTCCGTCGAAAGCATTTTCAACGATTCCGCGAACTTATCCGCATTTTTCGTGTTTGCGTTGTTCACCGCCTGCAGATAAATCTTTACGCGATATGGTGACTTCTTGTAGCCCATCAAGCATTTCGTAATGTAGTCCTTGTTTGCATCCGCGAAAATGCTCGGAATATCGTCGGTCGTATAGATGACAAGCGGCAACTTCTCCGCTGCCACTTCCTTCCCGCCG
Organism: uncultured Selenomonas sp.; assembly: GCA_963521685.1. Taxonomy (GTDB): domain Bacteria; phylum Bacillota; class Negativicutes; order Selenomonadales; family Selenomonadaceae; genus Centipeda. The sequence continues at coordinate 18,261 of CAUQVG010000010.1, read as the reverse complement.
TTTCGGTACCCCTTTGTGATCTTGTCAATGGTATCCTGCGACTCCTCGAGGAGCAGTGCAACAATGCCCCGCTTGCTTCGCTCGATTGCCTCAATGCCCGCCTCAATAAACGAAATATTAACAGAGGGCATTCCGAGTTTTGCCATAATCCTTCACTCCTTTATACTGTATCCTTGTCGATCTTCCCGTCCCACTCTTCCGCGGCCGTTTCTTTGCCGCGGTGGCGAACGTAGAGGCGAACCTCTTCCAGTGGCTCCGCCACAGCTGTCATCTTCTTCACCTGCTCCAGATAAGGAATCGTGACGAGAATCTGCAGAATGTCCTGCTCCTCTCCGACACGATCATCTTCCACCGAATCGATGTGAAGATACCGATCACCGACGGGAATGCCGACCTGAAAGAGAAGCTGCACGCGGTCAATGACATCCATGTAGGCAACTTCGTTCTTATCCGCAACCTGTGCGTAGTACGTAATGGCGAGTCGCAGCTCCTTTTCCATCCAGTTCCCCGTTTTTGGCGTCATTCGACTCGTAGCGGCAATAAAAAAGCAGGGCTTTTTGAACTTCTCCCGCACTTCGTCTGAATACACGCGGCATCCGAACTCCTGCGACAGCTGTCCTATGACCTGCCTCAATACATCAACCTGTTTTACAATGTCAGCCAAGATGCTCACGCACCTTTGCATAGAAAGTCTCTGTCATTTTCTGCTTTGCACCGCTCCAGTTTTCATCGACTGCCTTCTCCAGAAAGTGAAGATTCCGATTGTCGTGCGGACTGTTTGGTGTGGGGCGGCCTTGCGGGCTCGCCCGCTGAAAGCCACGATTAACCAAATGGAAGTGCGGCGCTGTGGATCGGATTTCTGCCCGTAGTTCACCTGCACGATACCCCTGTATCCTGCACCGCCAGCTGTTTTTCAGCTTGTGCGGATGCGCAGCCTTGCCGACGGGCGATGCTTTTTTGATTTCCTTGAGCATATGCTTTGCTCCTTTTTCAAGCGCCTCCTCCGCATCGCCCGGATATTCCCTTGCCATCCGATCGAGCTGCCGCGCGAAGTCATCAATCGTCATGGTCCTCACCGCTTTCCCTTTTGTTGCACATGAGCTCGAGTTTTACATGCGCCTCATACGGATCGACGACCGACATGATCCGATACACCTGCTCGCGATACTTCACGAGCATACTCTCGTCAATGTTCGGGCGGTAGCGGATCGTGACCTTTGTCAAAAGCTCCACCTTGTCCTTGTACTGCTCGTAATACGTCCGACCGCGTGCGGGCTCTACGCGCGCCCAGATCGGATTCCCGATGGCGTCGACAAGCTCCTGCCGTGTCAAACCATAGGCATCTGTTATGTCTTTGTACGTCAGGATACGGATCCGCTTGTCGAGCATGCCAACCTCATCCATATTAATCATGGCGCACCTCCTCCCGGAAGCGGTGCATATGCTCCTGCAAGCGCAATGTGCGTGATAATCGCCTGCAGATGATTCGGCAGTTCATTAAGATTCGTCTTCGTCGAGAAGGCGCTACGATTCTCATACCAATGCAAAACAAGCTGTTTCTGCGCGAGCGTCATAAGCTCCGAATCTGCACGGAACTGCTTACCCGTTGTCTGCTCCAAATAGGAAATGGCAGCCGAGCCGAGCGAAGCAATCAGCGCATCATCATCCTGCAGATCAGCATCAATACGCAGAAAATCCTTGAGTGCCACAATCCCTTCTGCCATATCCTCACCTCAAATCACGCAACGTTACCGGTCAGCTTAACAAGCGATGCGTATTCGATCGGCTTACCGTCGCAGATCATAATTGTCTTACGGATGATGTCGTCCGTCTCGTTGTCCTCATACGTCTTGATGCCGATCGAGTAATTCGTGTTGAGCGTATAGTCACCGAAGTCGTAAAGGAAGGCAAACACGTCCGCTTTCTTGAGCGTCTTTGCGTACGACGGCAGATCGTTGGTCAGCACGACGCGGCGACCGAGAAGCGTGCGCTCCGGCACACCACCAATGCCATGATCGACACGTCCGATCGGCTGTCCCGCAGTATCAACCATTGCGACAAACTCCAGGAATGTCTTTTTTGTCATAACCCACACGGCACCGCTCTCATACTCCATAGGAAGCGCTGCCTCTGCAGAAACAAGCGTCTTGTAGTCGATTGCTGCCACATTGATGGTCTGCCCTTTCGCCGCGGTTGTCAGGATGCCCGTCGGTTGCCCCGAACCCGTTCCCTTTAAAATTGCCGTCTGAATTGCGCGGGCCATTGCCTCCGAAACCGAATTCACAAGACGAGCCTCAAAAGCCGAAAGTGTCATGACCTCCGTTTCGAGCGAAACAGAGACAGCACAGCGCAGCTTATAGTGCCCGAACGTAATGGATGCATCGAGCGAGGCCTTCTGCCGATCAGATCCTGCCCCCTCAGCTACCCAAGAGGCGGTCGGCTTGATGGATGCTGTCGGAATCGTCATGCCCGTCTTATAGCTCGTATGATTGACGAGCGGAATCAGTTCGCCGAACGACTCGATCTTCTCGACGATCTTGTTCAGCGTAACCGGAGGTACAAGCGCCCCGACATCTGCTGTCGTTGTGTTCGCATTCCCGCGGAGCTCAACAGGAATCTCAGCCCCACGGCAAACATATTCCATGAATGCCTCGCGGTACTCCAGCGAATCAAGCAGATTCTTTCGCACCTGCGTTTCGCCGGGCTTGCCTACCGGAGCACTTTCGATTGTGCCGGTCTGAATCTCGTTGGCCATCTGCTGACGGTGCTCAATTTCTGCCTGCTCATCGTTGAGAGCGCGAAGCTCCTTTTCGAGCGCCTCCATATCGACGGCGGCATTCCCCTCCAGCATGGAGCGGATTTCTTTCTTGCGCTCCAGGATTTCATTCAGTCTGTTCATTGATATACCCCTTTCTTAGCACATGCTCATAAGCCGCAGCCGCTGACGCACATCATGCCGACGCGCATCGTCAAGCTGCTGAAAATAAGAATCTTCGTTGTTCCTCGCCGTGATGCTTGTGTCATCGTAGGCGGGGAAGTCCACGACCGATACGTCATAGACTGTGTCGAAGCGTTTGATTGTACGCAGGAGCTCTTTCGTATCGCGGCTGTCCTTTTCCTCATCCTCCGCGACCGTAAAGGCAAAGCTCATCTTGTCGAGATCGCCGCGTTGAATCAGCGCGTAAATATCGCGCCCCTGCGTTGTCGGTGCAAGCTCTGCCCGCATATGCAGGCCCTTTGCATCTGTCTCAAGCTGGAGCGTACCGTTCGAGGTGCGTGCAAGCACAAGCCCATTATCGCAGTGATTGTATTTCAGTACGGTACGCCCCATATCCGCACCAACAAATGCGCCTGCCGCAATCGTCTCCATATAGCGATAGCCTGTATATGGCGACTCGTAAATCAGCGTCGGCGAATCAAATACCGCTGCATATCCTTCGACAATCATCTTACCGTCGTCTTCTTCGCTGCTCGGCTCACTGCGTATCATCATCTGCATCGTCCGTAGTTCCTTCGTCTTCGTCTTCATCTTCTTCATCTGCTTCACCTCCTTTCGATAATCCCGTTTGATAGGCCGACTGGTCGGTCGCCTTTATGTAATTCAAGCTGACCTGCCGTTCGTCGCCGCCCTCGACGACCGCATAACCGAACATTTCGCGCACCTCATTGATGGATATGCAGCCGATCGGCGTAAGTGCCTCACAGACCTTGATCTTCGACGCAACGCTCATGTAACTCAGCCGATTGGATTCAAGGACGACCTCATTCCCCCAGCCGCGCTCGCGTTTTGTGAAAAGCTTTTCAGTCAGTTCCTGCGACAATTTCACTGCAAGCGGTTCGAGCACACTTTCGTAGAACGCGATATACTCGTCCTCGTTATACTGCCCCGTTACAATTTTGTCGTTGAGCCCGAAATGGCGGTATATCGTGTTGCGTGCATACTCCATTTGCTTTGCATCAAACGTCGTGATCGGCGTGTTGATCTGCTGGAAGTCTGCCTTGTTGTCAAGCGAACCGATGCCGCTGCCGTTTTTCGTGCTTGCATAAGTGTCTACGAATCGCTGCCACGCAATTGCCTCATCTTCAGGACGAAGGGTCTGCTTCCACTTCAAGATGCCGCGAAGAGCACCGAAGTTGGCAACGGCGTTTGTGATGGCCGATTTAACGGCCTTGAGCATTGAAAGATCATTCTTCATGACCTCCGTCGCATCGTCTCCCCATACATCGCTGCGGTTGAAATAACGGCGCACATGAATGATGCCGGCATACGGCACGGTTGTCCGATCTCCCAGCCCAAAAGTAAAGCGACAAAACAACTCCCCTTGATGCTCACGCAGCTCCACTTGTGCAAAATGAAGCGGCCACAGCGCAATCAGTTTGCCGTTTTCGCCAAACTGCGGATAGATAAACGCATTCGCATACATCAGATACTGCGCCGCGAACTTTTCGAGGAACTCCGAGGATGTCATAAACGGATTCGGCTTTGTTCCCAACAGATAGTTAACGTCATCGTCCACGGTCTTCTGCACGGATCCGTCACGTCGCAAAATATGACGCGGACGCATCTTCCCAAAATGGCGGGCAATCGTATCGACGCAATCCCGCACCGTTGATTCATCATAGGCGTTGCCGTCCCACAGCGAATAAAGATTGTCATAGCTGTTGAGCAGTTTTGCCTGCTCATGTACCGCATCCGTCCCTCTGCCGAAGATTGACGCGAACATACTGCGAAAATTCATCGCACCACCTCCTTTCAAATCAGATTCTCGTAGGCTTCTTTCTCGCTGCAGTAGACCACGTAGGCATCCAGAAGGCTCGCGAATCCGTCGATTCGATGCTTCGGACTGATTCCCTTGGTCGGCTGAATGTTGCCGTTGCGGTCAATATCAATGCAGACGTTTGCCATGCACCACTTGAGCACAGGATTGTTGCCATAGTTAATGACTTTCGCCTCCAAGTCCGCCGCAAGCGACTTCATCGGACCACTGAGCGTCTTCTTTCCCTGTATGACAGGCTGCATCACCGTCTCGCCGAATACATCCTGCATATTCTGCACGAAGTATTTTGCGCTCCATGAATCATACCCGACCTTGTAGAGGTATATGTCATGCTGCATCTGCTGCTCTTGGAACCATTCGACGATCAAACGATAGTCAATGAAGTTGCCCGGCGATGTGCGCAGGAATCCGCGCTTTTGCCACACGTCGTAAGGAACACGGTCCTCGTGCACACGCTTTTGCAACAAGTCTTCGGGAATCCAGTACATTTGCCGAACATAGAGCGCCGTATCATCGGCCACCCTAAAGAGCAGCGTCGCACAGGTAAGGTCCGTCGTTGCCGAGAGATCAATGCCGCCGATCGCATAACGCGGTTTCAGCGTACCAAGGTCGAAAACAGCTTCATGATTGAGCTGCTCAAAGGTCAAGAACGCCTCTGTCGCCGTTTCCCGCACGTTGAAATCCTTGCACAGCAGATTCTTTACGTAAATGCTGTTTGCCTTTGCGCGATCTACTTTGCCCTGCAGCTGATCCAGGCTCTTTATCGTGCCGAGTGCAGGATTCGCTTTTTGCCAACAGGTGGGATCCGTCCACTCAGCACGCTTGTCCAACTCATAAATAACCGGCAATACCGTTTCGTCGTGGTATCCTTCCGGGTCGCCGTAGCCCGCAACAATGCTCGCCCCCTCGTCGTACTTGAGGTCGTATATGTTATCGCGCACAGTGCCTGCAGTCGATGTGATAACACAAAGGGGCTGCTCCCGCGCACTCATGCCGTCGACAAGAACATCATACGTATTCTTGTCCTTGATGGCATGGAGCTCGTCGATGAGCGCCCCGTGTATGTTTAGACCGTCTTGATTATTCGTGTCGGATGCAAGCGGCGCGAAAACACCGTCGTTAAACGCACAGCGTATCTTGCTGACAAGGCACTTGCATCGCTTACCGAGCGCGGGTGACTTCTGGATCATCCGCACCGATTCGGACCAGATGATCTTTGCCTGATCGCGTTTGGTTGCCGCCGAGTAGATTTCGGGGCCAGACTCGCCATCTGCCATAAGCATGTAGACGCCGATACCCGCCGCGAGTGTCGACTTCCCATTTTTGCGAGCAACGATCAGCAAAAGTTCTCGATACTGCCGCCGTCCTGTTTCTCTATCAACAAATCCAAACAGTGCTGCGAGAAGCGCCTTCTGCCACAGCTCCAATAAGACGGGCTTGCCCGCCCATTTACCCTTTGAGTGCTTGCAAAAGCGCTCGATGAATATAATCGCATGGTTCGCCCGCTCCTCATCAAAAACATATTGACAAGACTTATCCTCAAGTTTTTGCGCCAAATGCTCGTACAGCTTTCGCACTTTCTCGCCAACCGTGATCTCGCCCGATGCAATCTTTGCGTGATAGGCAGCGATCCAGTTCGCACTCATTGACGCATTTGCAGGAACTCATCAAAGCCGTCGCTCGCTTCCTGCCGCGAATCCTCCGGCAGGAGGGAGAGAAGCGTCCGAGCAAGAGCGTTGTAATTTTTCAGCACGGTGCTGTACGAGCGGCTCGCCGTGCTCTCCTTTGTTCCTGACTGCGATGCGCCATTCTGGTATACCTCGACAAAACCTACTTCGTCCACCTGCCGTTCCAAGTCGACAAGATACCGCTCCATCTTGGCCAGCCGCTCCACCAAAGGAGCCGCTATTTTCATCTTGTCTGCGCTAATATCCGCAAACACTTGATTCAGTTCTGCTACGCGCTCCTTCAGAATGGTACTTTCTCTTTTTCTCCCCATCTTCTCCCTCCTTTCCGCCCTTTGCTGTAAGTCAGAGGACTACACCCCCTTCGCGCGTGACTTGTATATCATAAAAAAGGCCGCCCCCGGCGTGCAAAGAACGCCATTTCAGCCCCCTATATGGGGGGCCTATCGCCCTCTGTGAAGCCGACTAGGTTGCCATCGTCATCGAACACCATGCGCCTGCCTGCGTCCGTCCGCCCATGCACAGCGTTGTGGCATTCTATGCAGAGGAATTGTAGGTTGCCCCATCCGTACACAATCAAATCATCCTGCACGTTCTCCTCTGTCAGCGGCTCCTTATGGTGTACAATCCACCTCTGCCGTTTTCCGTCGTTTGGTGCAAATCTATTACGGCATCGCTCGCAAACATAGCATTTCGATTCTGCGAAGGCCTTGGCGCACTTTCGCCATCGTCGGCTATTGTATATAGCACGGCTGAACTCCTTTGCCATATAGCCTCCTCTCTCGTTTTCCAGACGCCCCCTATTATTTTTCCGACAACCGGTAATTTTTTAATCGCCCCTATTGACTTTTATGCGCATTATGCGTATAATACAATCAGAAGGAGGGAACAAAATGAGATTCAAAGAACTTGACCGACTGCTAAAGAAAAACGGTTGGCGGCCTGTTCGCTCGAAAGGTTCACACCAACACTATCAAAAAGACGGTGTTGCAAAAACCTTGACAGTCCCGAATCATCCCGGTGACATTAACCCCTTCATTGTGAAAAGCGTATTGAAGGAAGCGGGCATCAATCCCTGATACCCGCTTCCACAAGGAGGAACCTATTATGAACCTTGTTTATCCTGCTGTGTTTTACCCTGATCCCGATTCGTCTGCTTTCGCTGTTACCGTCCCTGATCTTCCCGGATGTGTGTCCGGTGGCAGTTCTCTCTCCGAAGCCATCGTCATGGGCGAAGATGCTGCTTCCGGTTGGATCCTGGGTGAACTTGAAGACGGCAACGAAATCCCTGCGGCAAGCAGCATTACGGACATTCATCCGGATCCTGAGATCGGCGAAGGCTTCGTCTCCCTGCTCTCCCTCGATATGGATACTTACGCAGCAAAGTACGGCAGTAAGTCTATCCGCAAGAATCTCACTATTCCGGCATGGCTTAACACCTTCGCCGAAGCAGAACAGCTCAACGTCTCAAAGGTTCTGCAGGACGCCCTTACCTCCCTCTACGAAAAGAAAAATACTGCCATCGCATAACCTGAGACCATGTAAAAAGGCAACTATTCGGAAATTCCGAATGGTTGCCTTTTATATTTGCCGAAAACAGTTGATGTGGTATCCTTATTTTTCTCAGCTTATACTATAACACAGATCAAAGGGGGCTTTCGGGGGTCAATTTCTGAAATTCGGTGAGTGCCCTGCCATGCAGTCGTTTGATCCAGCGATAATCAAAGCAAAGACCCACTGCAATCTCCTCGAATGACCGCCCCTGCAGATATCGACGTTTCAGCACCGCGCGATAGCGTCCGTCTCTCAGTAAATCAATACGCGCTTCTGCCTCTTGACGCAGAGCGATCAGCTCGTCCCATTTTGCATTAACGCGCTCTGCGTATCTCTCCAGCGTTGCAATCGCATCCGAGAGATCTCCGATCTTGCCGCCGCTGACCCGATCGCCATCGTACGCAATCCCCTTCAGATGCAGGATATCCGCTTTCGCTTGCTCGTATTCCTGCTCAAGAAGGTTCAGCTCCAATGCCGCATCACGCACCCGCCACAGATATTCCTTTGCCGTCATTGATACCTCCGACCTTATAAATCCGCTGCGTTTTTGATGGATTCTGCTGCATTTATGCAGCACCATCATACGCAACCATACGCAGGAGACTGACAAGTTGCTGCACATAGCCGTCAAGACAGTGCTTTTCCTCCTCGTACTGCTCATAGTTCAACCATCCCGTCGCATTATCGCCTGTAATGATCGGCCGCAGCACATAGCCCCAGCGGTCATTTCGCACCAGCTGCGTTCCACCGCCTCGCATGTAATAGAGCCGCGCATAAAACTCTTTGTCGATCTCACGCGCCTTGCTGAGCAGGATAATCCAGATCTCCGAGTCCGCCGGCGAAATATCTGCGGACGGATCCACACACGCATAGTCCGTCGTCTGCTGCTCCTCACGTTCGAGCATAGCATAGGCACGCTGCTCAATGCGTTCGATCATGGACATATACGGACTTGTGTCTGACATTTTCGGCTGCGCCTGTGCTTTTGGCTTCACATGTTCGAAATAGCCCATAAAATCACCTCCAAGCTTGTAGGGGTTCCCTAAAAATAAGTGGGTTCCCTACTCCGGACCCTTGAATTTTAGCATTTAAGGGAACCGCACTTTCCTTAGAGCCGCAAGGCTTTAAGGGCAAAGGTTCCCTTAGTCCCTTAAAATTTGAAATATATATATATACTTTTTACCCCCCCCCTCCCTTTACCCTATATCTATGATCTAAGGTAAGGGTGGTGTGTGTAGTATATATATGATATGAGGGAACTAAGGGAACTCTCTTATATATATGACCTCTGCCCTTGAAATCACTGGATTTTTGCGGTTCCCTTAGCGGTTCCCTTAAAGTTCCCTTAGTACCCTTAAACTTACAGCGGAAGCTCCGTCCCTTGCGGAATTTGCACAACATGAATTTTCGTGCCATTGTAGCTCACCCGTTTCGTATAGCGATTTTGCTTTTTCTCGAGCGACGAGCAGATCAGGCCGCCCTCGGCGAACTCCTTTAGGAACTTATTCGATGCAAATCCCGCGCCGTCGAGTGCCGCACGCAGATACATCGGATAGATGTTGTAATAGCCCTCACGGATGAAACCGTATTCCGGCGAAAGATTCGCCCGTGAGCCGTAATCATCGGAAAAACGCTGCCGATTACTCAAAAGCCACGCCTCCACGAAGTCCCATGCACGCCGCGTATCGGAGATTTCGCGCCGTGTCGGCAGCTCTGCCATAATGGCGATTGCCATATCATAGGCGCCCTGCTGCGCCTCCTCCGGTGCCGCGCCGAAGAGCCACATACTTGCCAGCATATCCGCGATGGCGACCGTCGCCACATTGTCGATATGTGGCTCGAAATGATCGGGACACTCCACGCGCAGGCGATTGATCAGTGCCTGCCGCGCCGCAAGAATCTCCGCGTACTCTGACCCTGCCTCCTGCAGCAGGCGCTCAATGAACGCCCTGCCGGCCGTGCCGTGCTGCTCCTCATCGATGGTATAGACCATCCGTGCCGCATCCTCCGGCAGCACGGGATACGTGTTGAGCTCAATGATGCGCGTCTTGACGCCTTGGATGCTCGACTCCCTGGACAGCGGTTCTTCGCCCGATGCCATTGCGATCGTGCGCCATGTGGCCGTCTTTCGGATGCCGGACTTACTTGCACGCACCTTGCCGTGCCCGCCCTCGAGCATATAGACGAGACTTTCAAGTGCCTCCTGCTTATTGTTACCCATCATGACCTGCCGCTCATTGATGACGAGCGGAAAGTCGTTGCTGTACTCGGCCGCACGCTCGATGCCGTTGGTCGTCCCGTAGAACGACTTCATCAGCCGCGTCGGATTGCCCCAGACCGTGAGCGCGAAACGCTGCGCTGCCGTCTTGCCGCCGCCCGACGTGCCCCAGAAATAAATCATGAAGTTGCGGTTCTTGCAGATGCGCAGCAGCGGCGACGCAAACGCAGCCGCAAGGACAAAGCGCGCGAAGACGTGCTTTCGAATCTCCTGTGCCACCGTCAGCCACTCTTCGAGTGTCCCACGCTGCGTAAATGCAGCGGAGAGCTCGCCGTCATCGTCCATGTCAACACGGTATTTGCTCGATGACGGGATCACGAACTCATTCATTCCATACGGTCGCCAGCCGATTTTAGAGACTGCATGAACGAGCGGAATATTCGGATTTGCCGCCTCAAGGGCTTGGAGGTATTTCACCAGATACTTTGCCGACTCACTTGAGGTATTCAGCCCTCGATCCGTGAGGGCAATAATACTACGTGCAGAAAAAATCTCCGAACGCTTGCAGACCGTATCCACCCAATGATCATAGTAACGAAAGGAAAGCTGCACTTTCTCCGTCTGTGTGTCGACGTTGTACTGCTTCTCCGAGATGATGACGGGCGTTCCTGCCGCGAGCCGCTGCACCTGCCCCATCTCCGTCATGCGCACCTCGTAGACGCCATCCGCGCCATAGGAAAAATTCGCAGGGACGGCGAGATCGAGCGGCGTATCTGGCACGAGCGCACACGTGCGCACCTCGCCGAGTTTCTGACCACGCGCCAACGTACCGCCGCCCTCAACCACCGAAAGCCCCGCCTGTGATGCCTGCACGCGTTTTACCTCACGCTGCAGATCGTTGAGATTCACATTTCCCTTGCAGCGCTCCTTAAAGCGCGTATATTCAAGGCTGTTTTCCTTCTTCACGAGTGCCAGCGCACCGAGCGTCTCCTCATTCAGTGTATTTTCCGCATTCGGCAGCGCGATCTGCCTGAGTTTCGCGATGGCCTGCGGCACCTTGCCGAGCGACCACGCGCAGGGCGACTTGATGCCGGGGCAATCCGCACATCCCTTGAACCCGAGATCGGTTTGAATGTGCGTGCAGGTCTGCGGCGTGCATTCGTTCAGATAGTGCGCGAGTTTCTTCTTTGTATCCTCCTCGCTGTATTTCGCGCCGAGCCACTCCTTCACGAGCGGCAGGATGATCGCATCGCCCCCGACACCGCGCACGAGATTCGTGCACGCCGCCTTCCAGACGGGCTCGGGCAGTGTTTTATAGTTCTGCTGAAAGTGCTGGAGGAACGCACAGTTCGCGAGCATGACCTGTGCATCGCCGTCCGTCGGCCGCCGCTCAAAGGTCTCTGTCCGCTCTGTTTTGCTGACCATCTCCACGGGCGGCAATACATCAAAATCCTCGGCATTGTAACGCAGCCCCTCGGAATACTCTGTAACCATGCAGGGCACGGCTTCACCGCCCTTGCAGTTCAGCGTCCCAGGAACGCGCAGGATGCGGCAAAGGTCGGGCACGCTGTCTACATGCCAGCCCTGCTCTGCGGCACGCGCACGCACCGCGCCCTGGAGGCGGCGCAATAGTTCTTCGGCGGTGCTGCGCTCCTCATCTGTGCGCGTATCGAGCAGTTCACGAAAGAGATAATACGCATGGAGCCCATGTCCGCTGTGCACCACCATCGATGGATCCAGCATCTCCGGCAGGAGTGCTCGTGCCGCTATATAGTCCGGCGGCAGGGCCTTCGCCGCATGCGCATCGCCAGCAATATCAATGTCTACCCACAGGCCTGGGATCGCGACAATATCCGCACTCTTTGCCCGCTCATGCGCCCGAAACAGCCGCTCAGACAGCCCAACGGAGAAATACACATCCTTGCCTGTATCCCCTGTCTTTCGTGCCGCCTGTGCCATCTCAGCATGCGCAGCGGCGGCGAACACTTGCGTCCGCTTATCCGGCAGCGTCCAGAGATAGGTATGTCCTTGTGCATCCTCCGGATAGAGCACCTGGAAAAATTCTATTGTGTCGATGACGCTCACCTCCTTTCAACCGGAGCCAGATTCATACCTTCTGCAGGAGTTCGATTGCCTCCTTGGCAGAGCGTGCCACGCCGCCAACTGCGCCCGCATCGCGCAGAAACGAGTGCATCTTCTCCTGCGCTTTGCTCGTGCGTCCGCCAGGCTTTTTGACCTCGATAAAGGCAAAGACGGCGACCTTCTTTCCGATCATCTCGGGCGTGATCTCGATCGTCCGAAACCCGAAGAGATCCGGAAAACCGATCGGCAAACCACTCCGAAAGCGCCGTGCATCCTCGATGATGACGCGGTTCAGATTGTTCGCTGCAAGCGTTCCCGTCCACGCCTCTCCAACATTCGCACGGAAAAGCGTGGCCGACTGCTCGGCGCCGATCGCAACGCGGATCTCGTTCTGTATATCATGCTCTGATTTATTCATGTTATCCCCTCAGTCGTTTCATATCTGCCATGCGGCTCACCCAGCGCAGTGAATAGCCGCGCCGCAGCGCAATCGCTGTGAGGTCTGCGACACTGCGCGCCATGCCAACCTCCTGCCGCCGTTTCTTCCGGCGGATCTCCTCAATCTTTGTGAGTGCGCCCTCTTTTTCGGTAATCGTGCGCTCCTCCTGCGTGCCGCTGAATACATGGCCGCAGGGACAGGTGCGCGCTGTGCTCGGTACCGCCGTATAACAGGCCGGACATATCTTGATTGCCATCGCACGCGGTTTCTTTTTTCTGGTCTCAAGTGACCATTCACGATCCTCATCGGGCATACCATGCCGAAATACATTGCCAACATGGTCAATAATGACGGCACGCTTTTCGGGATTGTTGGGATCCGGCCGCAGCGGACGCATGCTCTGCTGGATGTAGAGCGTGAGCGATGCCGTTGGCCGTGCAAGAATAACGGCCTCCATTGCCGGAACGTCAAAGCCCTCGCCGAGAAGTTCCGCGTTGCATAGAATCTGAATCTTTCCTATGCGAAAATCTTCGATGGTACGCACGCGGACGGCTTTGTGTGTCTCTCCGTCGATATGTGCTGCAGGGATACCAGCTGCGCGAAACGATTCCGCAACATGCTCGCTGTGCGCCCTGTTGATGCAGTAACAGATGGCGCGTTTCCCCGCGGCGAGATTCTGGTAATTCTTCACAATGTCGCCGATCACATCGGCATCGTCCATCTGACTGATGAGGTCGCCCTTGACGTACTCTCCAAAACGCACATGCGCTGCAGCAGGGTCAAACTTCGAGGGCGGCGCATAGTAGTCATATGGTGTCAGATTGCCGGCCGCAATAAGTTCGGCAGCCGTAGGACCGAGGACAAGAGACTCGAATATCTCACCGAGCCCCTGCCCGCCAATCCGCTCCGGTGTCGCGGTCACGCCGAGAACATAGGAGGACGCAAACTGATCGATGATCTTGCGGTAGGTATTGGCAACGATATGATGGCACTCATCACAGATAAGAAAATCGGGCGCCTGCACTTGCGGCAAACGATGAATGAGCGTCTGCACTGAGGCAATCTGTACGGGCAGATCGTATTCCTTCGCCGCTCCCGCTGCGATCAGCCCGTGACGGATGCCCATCGCCGAGAATGTCGCAGAGGTCTGTTCAATAAGTTCCTGCCGATGCACCATGAAAATGGCGCGCCGCCCCGAAAGTGCGGTGCCGCGCGCCATCCATGCCGTCATAATCGTCTTGCCCGCGCCGCAGGGCGCAACAGCGCACACGCGCCGCCGCCCCTCTGAGAACTCATAACCAACATCATCAATCAGTTGCTGTTGATATGGTCTAAGACTGATGTCCATCGTGCTTTAGTACGGTCCCGCCGCGTACGCCTGCGGTGCCTGCTGCGGCGCACCATATGCAGGTGGCGCCCACGGAGCAGCACCTGTCTGCATCGGCGGCGGAATCTGCGGCGCATACCCCGTTGCGGACTGTGCGGTCGGAGCTTGCGGCTGTGGTGCTGCCTGTATCTGCAGCGGCTGCATCTGCGGAGGCGGTGCCGCCTGCGAGGCTCCCTGCTGACGCGCGGCAGATTCTGCCTGCGTATCCACGAAGTCAAAGCCCGTCATCGTCACATTCACGCCGATATGCGGCTGACCGTCATTGTTGCCGACCCATGCACGAGCATCGAAGATATCCCCATGAATCACAATACGGCTGCCCTTGGTGAAGTATTTGACGATATTCTCGCCCTGCTTGCCGAACGCCGAGACATCGATAAAGATGCTCTTTGCCTTGCCGTCCTGCCCCTTTGCCTGCACCTGCGTTGCGACAGTGAACGCCGTGTATGTTGTTCCCGTCTGGTTTGTCTTGACTTCGGGGTTCTTCGTCAGTCTGCCAAAAAATGATACGTTCATCGTAGTCCTCCTCTTTTACTGAAACGGATATCCGTCATCAAACAACCTTCCTGCATATCCTGGTGTGCCCTTGCGGGATTCCGTGATACAGAACTCAATCTGCTCCTGCAATACCTGCTGATAGAACACGGTGGTCTGTTCTGTATTCATATTTTTCGCCCGTGTGGCGAGATAGTTGTCAATCGTGGATGTGTCCCATCCCATAAACTGCCAGAGACGCAGGAGCTCATCGCGCGGCGGCTTATTGATGTCACAGCGGAACGCGCGGCCGCTCGGTGATGCACTCTGTGCAGGTGCAGCAGGGGGCGCAGCAACGGGATCCTTGCCCGTTCCCGCCTCGATCTTGTCCGACTCCACAATCTCAAACATCGCGATGTAGAGATAACGCCGGAGATACGTCTGCACCGCGCCAAGATTCTGCACCGGATGGCAGGCCTTGAGCTGTGCCGTCGACATGGGCGTTGTGATCTCTACCTTTGCCTCGGGCTTCTCGCAGTCATAGACCGTGAGCGTTGCTGTCTCTGCCGTAAAGGACACTACGGGGAAAATCTTATGCTCGCTGCAGAGCGTCATGATGCGCGGCAGGAAGTCGCCGAGTTCGTAGTACGCATACCCAGCGTATTCGTTCTTCTTGCCTTTCTTTAGACCGTTCTTTGCGAGATCCACGCGGACGGTCTGGATCTTCTCGAAAATGTTCATCGGATGCGAAGGCTCCTTCCCTGTTCCAGATGTGCGCCCGGCACATCCTCGCCTGCCTTGAGCGCTGTCTTGACTGCGTCCTTGTTGAGTTCGTAGTGCTCCGGGATCACATCGAAATACTTGGCCGGAATATTTTCCGCATCCGTGACCTTGAGCGCCGGCGGATTGTTCTGTACGGTCATCGTGCCGCGCGTCGTGGCAACCTTGCTTTTTCCCATCGCGTCAAGATTGCGCTGATACCACACCTTGATGGACTCAATGCGATTCTTCAAGATGCGCGCCTGCTCGGAGAGGCGTTTTGATTCCTTCTCCATTCCTTCACGCAGCGTATCAAGATTGCGGATGAGGCCGATTCCTCTCTCACATTTGACGGCGATGTCTGCCTCAATCGTCTGCAGACACTCTTCGAGCACATTGAGATCCATCGTCTCATCCAGTGCCATATCCATGACGCCGTTGAAAGCGTCACCAAGGTCATATAGTGTTCTTGCCATTGTATGCCTCCTTATGCGGGGATAATTGCCTTGAGAACCATCCGCAACTCTCGAATCAGTTCAATCAGCTGCGCGATTGTCGTCTCCGGATCGTGGATGCGGTCGAGGCACGCGTCCGCAGCCTCCATATATGCGTCCTGCTTGTAGTCGTGGATCGGATTGTTTTTATCCTCCTTGCGGTACGGACGCAGGATCTTCACTCCTTCGATTGCATCCACATCGATGAAACCACGCTCTTTGAGGCGATGTTTATAGCGGGTTACTTGTCGGCGCTCCCAATCGAGCTTCTCCATCACTTCGTCAGTGGATGCTTTCGGATGCTCGATGAAAAAATTGTAAAGCTTTTCGCAGTACGTCATGTTGTTACTTCTCCTTCGATTGTGCTATAATAAGCACGTAGAGTTTTTTACTTTGCGCTCAGACTGGCGGCTACCGGTTTGGGCGCTTTTTTCTTTGAGTTCAATCCATCCTATATCTTTTGAGTCATGTGTTTGTTTGAATTGCATCAGGTGCGTCATTCGTAAGAAATTTTTGTACTCTTTATCAGCGTCCTTTTGTGTTTTTGTTCCCTGAAGTATGCTCGGACAATCTCCATCGCAAACCGTGAAACTTGTTATCCATCTTTCATCTGTCTGAGAACGCAATCCCAACACCAGAAATGTCATAATACGAACAGACACACGCTTACGTTTCAGCGTCGTTATGCGGCGAAAATATACGTTCACTATTTATCCTCCTTAATCCATAAGTAACCATTTTTCATAGCATGAGCAAGCTGCCAACAGGCATGCACAATCAGATCATTTCTCCTCCTCCCTGTATCTCTTGCAATTTCTTTCAACTTTTCATCAAGAGATGGTATAACTCGTAAAGTCATCCGAACTTTATTCACGCGATCACTCCCCCTGTGTCTTTTGAGACTGATTCGGTGTCTATATTCTACATTGACACCGAATCAGTGTCAATGCTTTTTTGAAAAATATGGTATAATGACATTTAGGAGGTGTCATTGTGGCGACATTAACCGTTCGAATACTGGGAAATCTCAATCAGAAGCTAGACCAACTGGCAAAGGAAACAGGCATCCTAAAATCTTCTCTTATTCTCTACGCCTTGAATGATCGACTCAGAACGCCTGTCCCTATGGATGAGCTCTCATTATCTGCAGTTAAGGAAATGGAGCCTGTACGCATTACGCTTCGTATACCAGATGCCTTGAAAGAGCGACTCGAGGAAGTAGCGAAAGAAAATGATATATCGGTCAATTTCCTTGTGAACTATTATGTTCAGATGGTTCAACAGATTTATTGGGCGTGGTACAAAAAACTTGCCAAACAGCCAACAAAATCAACTGAGAAACCTGTATCCCCGTGACTTCTTTCAAATTTTGCAGTTCTTTGACTAGCGCTTCAGGTAAACGGAGCGTTATTTCTTTTGTTTCCATCACTCATCCCCCCGCACCCAATATGTGAGAGTCAACTTATCTCCGGGATAGATCAACCCGTGCCGCTCAAGCAGCCACGGGTTCAGCTCCTCGATGCCGCTCTTGTATTCGAGGATATACCGGCGCGTGCCGGTATTCTTCCGCAGGTACGTTTCCGAGATCCCCCAAAGGGTATCTCCAGGCTTGACAACGTAGACTTCCTCGACGAGGACGGCGTTCTTGCCGCCATCATGTGTTGCTGCCCCCGCACAGAGGATTGCAGCAAGTGCGATTGCCGCGCCTGTGACAGCCTTCTTCCCAGTCATGCGACTGCCTCCTTTCTCTCGATCGGGACGGGATTCCGAGGATCCTCCAAATCCATCCCGTCCATTGCAGCCATCCAGCGTTCCAGTTCACGCCGGCGCACCTTCATGCCATTCAGCTTGATGCCCCGAATAATGCCGGACTGCACCAGCATATTCGCGTAGTTCTTACCAACGCCGAGCACTGCGGCAACCTCTACCACCGTCAGGAGTTCGTCTGGTGTTTGACACTCCCGCACAACCGCGACCGATCTGCTTGCACGCTCGATCGCACTGGCGATGATGGACTCCATTGCTGCGCTGTCCATCATTGCACCTCCGTTCTATTTGTTTAGCCTCACATCATACTCAACCGTCCGATGATTTACTGCTGCGGCATTCCTCCTTTCACGGTTGTTGCCGGAAGTCACCGCAGTGCCTCGACCACCGATTCATTCCAGCGAATCTGATAGCCGCTGTGCCCGTTGCGCTCATAAGGCATTTCCTCACCGTAATTCTTGCCCTTGTTTGTGATGCGCCACTCCTTGCCGATCTTCATTTGGAGGCCCGCATTCTTGAGGAGCAGGTTGGTATCCTTTGCGCTGATGCCGAGCTTTGCGCCGATTGCGGTAGGATTGAGAAAGCCCGTGTCATGCTCTGCCGGAGGAATGAGTTCCTTGACCT